>JBEKSB010000062.1:0-18991 GCA_049517455.1 Xanthobacteraceae bacterium | reverse complement strand
GAGAGCAATAGCAAGCGCATGTCGATGATCGTCACGAAAGGCTCGCTGGACTGGGCCTATCCGCCCTTCATCCTGGCCACCACGGCAGCGGCCATGGGTCTTGAGGTGACGATGTTCTTCACATTCTACGGTCTGACGCTTTTAAAGAAAAAGCTCGATCTGAAAATCTCGACGCTGGGCAATCCGGCAATGGAGATGCCGATGTTCGGCATGCATATGGCCATGCCCAATGTTGTCTCCGCCATTCCCGGTGTCGACGCCGCGGCGACGGCGATGATGAAGAACCTGATCAAAAAGAAGGGTGTCGCCTCGATCGAAGAGCTGCGCAGCATGGCATTGGAGTCCGACGTCAAGATGATCGCCTGCCAGATGACGATGGACCTCTTCGAATATTCGAAGGACGACATGATCGATGGCCCGGTCCTCGGCGGCGCCGCCACCTACATCGAAAACGCGACGAAGTGTGACATCAATTTGTTCATCTGAGCGAGAAAGCACATGGCCGATCAGCTGTTAGACGCAAAAGGACTGAATTGCCCGCTGCCAATCCTCCGCGCCAAGAAAGCGCTCAAGGATGTGGCGATGGGAGGCACGCTTGAGGTGCTCGCAACCGATCCCGGCGCGGTCAAGGACTTCGAAGCTTTCTGCCGGGCGACCGGAAACGAGCTGCTCGCTTCGAAGGCGGACGGCAAAATCTTCAGTTTCGTCATCAAGCGCATGTCTTAGGGCGACCGCGCGCGGAGGCTTCGATGGCATCGAACCCATTGTACATCATGCTCTGCTCCGGCGAGCACGAGAAGGTGCAGATGGCCGCAATGATGGCTTCGGTCGGCGCCGTCTCCGAGCGCCGGGTCGAAGTGTTCGTCAGCATGAATGCCATTCTCGCCTTCGCCAAAGACGCACCCATCGACAAGCGCTACCAGGGCGGCACCTTTTCCACGCTGCTCAAGGAAAAGCATGCGCCGGACGCCATGACGCTGTTCCGCCAAGGCAGGGAGTTCGGCGATCTCAAGCTCTGGGCCTGCTCGATGGCGCTCGACGTAGCAGGCTTGGAAATGGACCGCCTCGTGGAGGAATTGTTCGACGGCCCGCTCGGGTTGACTAAATTTCTATCCGACGCCGAAGCCGGTCAACTCGTGACTCTGTAAGGACGGCAACGACGATGGCTGAAAGACAAGTGATCGACGCGCGCGGCGCCTTTTGTCCGGGGCCATTGATGGAATTGATCGGCGCACTCCGCCATATAGCGATCGGCGACGAGGTCGAGGTCTGGTCGACCGATAAGGGATCGGCCGCGGACATTCCCGCCTGGATCGAAAAAGTGCATCACGAGCTCGTATCGATCAACGAAGCCAATGGCCATTGGAGCATCGTGATCCGAAAAGCGAAATGACGCGAGCCCGTGGCTAAACCGCCCGGAGGGGCGGCCACACCGCATTTACGAGGATGGAGGAACGACAATGCCGAAGAGGATTTTGATCGTTGGCGGGGGTCTCGCCGGAACGATCGTCGCGAATGGCTTATGCCGTCAGCTCAGAGATGAACTGGGTTCCGGCGCAGTCGCGATCTCGATGCTGGGCGCGTCGCCCAAGCACATGTATCAGCCGGGGCTGCTTTACGTACCCTTTGGCCGAATGCGCGAATCGGAATTGTTCCGCGATCAGCGCAAGGTGCTGGACCGCCGTGTGCCGTATTTCATCGATCCGGCCAAGCGCATCGACACCGACAAGAAGACGGTCTTGACCGAATCCGGCAAGAGCTACGCTTACGATTTTCTGGTGATCGCGACCGGTTCGCGAATTCGCCCGGAGACCATACCCGGCATGGTCGAGGGCGCGCATTGGTTCTATGACCTCGAGGGCGCCCGCAAGATGCGCGACGCGCTGCGCGATTTCCAGGGCGGCAAGATCGTCGTCAACGTCAACGCGCCGCATAAGTGCCCCGTGGCGCCGCTCGAAATCACGTTCATGCTGCGCGACTTTCTCGCCGCCAAGGGTGTGCTCGAAAAGAGCGAGATCACTTACACCTATCCGGTCGGGCGGCTGCACGGTCTTGAGCCGGTGGCGAAGTGGGCGGTGCCCGAGTTCGAGCGCTGCGGTATCAAGTCGGAGATTTTCTTCAACACCAAATCGGTCGATCCCAAGCAGAAGACCCTAACCTCCGAAGAGGGGGTGACGTTGAACTATGATCTGCTGGTTACGGTTCCACCGCATACCGGCCAGCAAGTCATCACCGATTCGGAACTCGGCAAAGGCGGTTGGGTCCCGACCCAGCGCGACACGCTGTTGCGCGAGGGATCGAGCGACGTATTCATCGTCGGTGACACCACCAATATACCGATCTCGAAAGCCGGCTCGACCGCGCATTTCGAGGCCGACACGATTGTCGACAATCTGTCGTCGCTGATCAAGGAGGACCGGTGGGCACGAAACTACGACGGCAAGGTCTTTTGCTTCATGGAGACTGGGCTCCACACCGGGACCTATGTCTGGTTCAACTATACGACGCCGCCGAATCCCGGCCCGCCCTCGCAGATGATTCACTGGTTCAAGCTGGCCTATAACCGAATGTACTGGTTGTCCGCCAGCGGCCTGCTTTAAGGGGGACGCGATCATGAGCGACCTTTCTCTTTCCAACGCGCCGATCGACGAGCTCGGGCAGCTGCAGCAGGCAGCGCGCGAAGCCCTAACCGATTCGATGGTTGAGCGTCTCGCTATCTCCGGCGCCAACGCACTCCAACTGCTCGACCGGCTCAATGACGAGCGCACCAGCGATGCGATCAACGTCCTGATCGATCGGGTGACCGAACTTCACAACGTCGGCGCGCTCAACACGCTGTTCGACATGGTTGTGCTGCTGCATGCAGCGCGCGACGCATCAACCGACAGTATCATTGAGCGTCTGTTCGGCTTCTTCGAACAGATCATCAATACGGTCGGCAACGAGGCGATGGCGGCGCTGGCGAGCAATGCCCGACAGGCGCTGGACGAGGCGGCCGCGGAAACGGCGCAAACCGTCCCGCGTGGCGGACTGCTCGCGACAATCTCAATGCTCTCGAAACCCGAGGCACAACGCAGTTTGGCCTTTCTTCTCAGCTTCGGCGCGAAATTACAGCGGGGCGCGACGGGTGCCTAAGGCGCAAAGCAAGCCGACACATCCGGCTAAGCTGTGTCGGCTGGTTGCATTTCTGCCGGTTGGGTGGTTTATGCCGCCAACGATACGAATCTCGTGAGTGAAATTATGAAGCCGCGTCAGTTGATCGATTCGAACGAACATAACCTTGACATCGACGCGCTGATTGCCAGCGCGCAGGAGGCCAGCGGGTTCCTCAAGGCCTTGGCACATGAAGCGCGGCTCTTGATTCTTTGCCTTCTAATGGAAGAGGAAAAATCGGTTACGGCGATTGAGGAGATCCTCAGTCTGCGTCAGCCGGCGATTTCGCAGCAGCTGGCGCGTCTGCGCGCCGATGGCCTGGTCGAGACGCGGCGGGAGGGCAAGAACATTTTCTACTCACTGGCGCGGCCCGAGATCCGCGAAGTGATCGGGGCATTGCACCGGGCTTTTTGCCAACCGCCGCGGTCGCGGTCGCGCGCAACTTACAGGCGTCCAGTGGCTCGTGCCGCGGCCCGCGCGAAAGGCGCCGGGCGCCGTGTCCATTCCCTCGCGAAACGCTCCCGCTAAGCTTTCGATAATTCCTCAGCGGGTCTTGAGTTCAAATCTCGCGCTCCGGCCAATCCCATCATCCGCATCATGCCGAGGCGGGCCGTGGCCGCTTGGCTCCACGCGAACGGAAGTCCAGTATGATGATTCATACATGCCTGATTCGGTGAGGCTCATATGCACCCCGCCGGTTGGTTGCCATGGACCTTAAATTCGCGAGGACACGCATGCGCGGAACTCTGCTCACATCGCTCGCCGTCGCAGGCATTTTATCGGGCGGAACGCTTGGTGACCCAGCCCGAGCGCTGACGCTCGCAGTGCACCCGGTGGCGCATGCTGCGGCCGCGGACAACGCACGCGTTCAACAGGTCACAAATGTCTGCGGCAACAACGGATGCGTGCGGGTTCAGACCCAACGCGTGAAACACCAAAAGCCCGGCAGTGTCGCTGGGCAACACATCTGAATAAATCGACAAAAGCGGTCGAGGCAGCGCCTTCAAATCTCGCGGCTGCCCTCGCTCCTGTCGTCAGCAATATCCTCCGACAACGAAGGATCGGACAGCACGGCGTCGATCAGGCTGCGACAAGCGATAAGGTCATCGAGCGCGCTTTGCAATTTGCGCCGGTCCTCGCTGTCGGCGCCAAGACGCTGCTGCGCGGATGCGGCTGCCACCGGCGGCGGTGTTAATGTCGGATCGCGCCGGACAGCCACGCGCTCGTTGGCCGGCTCGCCAAACTGCGGCGAGTGACCGAAAAATGACGGCCCATCCTCGGAGCGTGTTGCGATTTGTTGTTCCGCGGCGCCCGCTTCGTTGTCCGCAAGATCCGGCGGCGGCGGTTTGGCGCCGGGACGCCAGGCACTTTGGACGAACGCCAGGCCTTCTTCGCGCAGAATCCGCTGTACGCCGCGGATGGTGTAGCCCTCGCCGTAGAGCAAGTGGCGAACGCCGCGCAGCAGATCCACGTCGTCGGGGCGATAATACCGGCGTCCGCCGCCACGCTTGAGCGGCCGGATCTGCACGAAGCGGCTCTCCCAGAAGCGCAGCACGTGCTGAGGTACGTGGATCTCCTCGGCGACTTCGCTGATCGTGCGGAATGCGTCCGGCGCCTTCTCCAAGGCCTACTCCCCGCCGGTGATCATTTACCGTTTGCCTGACCGCCATCCGGCTTGGAATTAATACGCTGCTTGAGGATGGCGGAGGGCTTGAACACCATGACACGGCGCGGCGAGATCGGCACTTCCTTACCGGTCTTGGGATTTCGGCCGATGCGTTGGCCTTTCTTGCGCACGACGAAGGAGCCGAACGACGACAGCTTTACCGTTTCGCCGCGCTCCAGACAGTCGGTGATCTCTTTGAGAACTAACTCGACGAGCGTCGCGGATTCGGTGCGCGACAGGCCGACTTTCTGATAGACCGCCTCGCACAAATCCGCACGTGTGATCGTCTTTCTCGTCATCGCCAGCCCCGCTCTCGGCGATCGATAGCAATCGATCATCATATCGTACTGAATTATCAACGATATTAGCTTCTCGCCGAACGGTCAACGCCCTTCCGGCGGCCTTCCTCACCAGCGCAGCAGAGCTGCGGCCCAGGTAAAACCGCCACCCATCGCCTCGAGAAGCAGGAGATCGCCGCGCTTAATGCGGCGGTCGGCGACGGCATCGGCCAGTGCCAACGGTATCGACGCCGCCGAGGTATTGCCGTGCCGGTCGACCGTGATGACGACCTTCGCCGGTGCGACGCCGAGCTTGTGCGCCGACCCGTCGATGATCCGCTTATTGGCCTGATGCGGAATAAACCAATCGATGTCGGCGGCGGTATAGCCGGTGGCCTTGAACGCATCCTCGACCACATCGGTGATCATCGCCACGGCGTGCTTAAATACCTCTCGGCCCTCCATACGCAAATGGCCGACGGTGCCCGTCGATGACGGCCCGCCATCCACATAAAGCTTTGATTTGTGACGGCCGTCGGAACGCAGCCGCACCGTAAGAACGCCGCGATCCTCGCGCGTGCCCGGCTGCTCCTGCGCTTCGAGCACGATGGCGCCCGCGCCGTCGCCGAACAGGACGCAGGTGGTGCGATCGGTCCAGTCAAGCAACCGCGAGAAAGTCTCCGACCCGATCACCAGCGCCCGCGAGAATGCGCCCGACTGGAGCAGCGCGTCGGCCGTCGCCAGCGCAAACAAGAAGCCGGAGCACACCGCCTGCACGTCGAAGGCGGCGCCATGCGTGATGCCGAGCTCGGCCTGCACCGCGACGGCGCTGGCCGGAAAGGTATTGTCGGGCGTGGAGGTTGCCAGCACGATGAGGTCGATCGCCTGCGCATCGATATGCGCATGCGCCAGCGCCGCGCGGGCCGCGTGCGCGGCCATGTGCGAGGTCAGCTCGCCGGGCGCGGCGATGCGGCGTTCGTGGATGCCGGTGCGCTGCACGATCCATTCGTCGGTGGTATCGACCTTGCGCGCGAGATCGGCGTTGGTGAGGACTTGGTTCGGCAGATAGCTGCCGCAACCGAGGACAACGGAACGGCGAACTGTCACGAGGCGGCTCCGCTCAAAGCTTGCTGCGGCTCCCTGCCCGGCCGTCCGAGCGCCGCCGTAATCTTGCTCAGGAGCTCATCGCGCACCACGCCATAGCCGAGCTCGATCGCGGCCGCGAAACCTTCGGCATCGGTGCTGCCATGGCTCTTGATGACGATCCCGTTGAGGCCGAGGAAAACGCCGCCGTTCACGCGGCGCGGGTCCATGCGTTCCCGCACTTCCCGGAATGCCGAACGCGCGAACAGATATCCGATCCGCGCGCCGAGCGAACGGCTCATCGCAGACCTGAGATATTCGCCGACCTGGCGCGCGGTGCCTTCGGCCGTTTTGAGCGCGATATTGCCGGCGAAGCCTTCGGTGACAACGACGTCGACCTTGCCCATGCCGATATCGTCGCCTTCGACGAAGCCCATATAGTCCAGATCAGGCAATTGCCGCTCGCGCAGAATACGCCCGGCTTCGCGGACTGGTTCGAGACCCTTTACCTCCTCAACGCCGATATTGAGAAGTCCGACCGTGGGACGGTCGATGCCGAACAGGATCCGCGCGGTGGCCGCGCCCATCACGGCAAGGTCGACGAGGTGCTCGGCTTCGGCACCGATCGAAGCGCCGACATCGAGCACGATCGACTCCCCGCGCAAGGTCGGCCAAAGCGCGGCGATGGCGGGCCGCTCGATGCCGGCGAGCATCTTGAGTTCGAATTTCGACATGGCCATCAGCGCGCCGGTGTTGCCGGCCGATACGACCATGTCGGCTTCTTTCTTCTTCACCGCGTCGATCGCCAGCCACATCGACGATTTGCGGCGGCCATAGCGAAGCGCCTGGCTGGGCTTGTCGCCCATGCGGACCGTAATCTCGGCGTGCACCAGCCGCGAGGCCGATTTCAGCGCCGGATATTTGGCGACGAGCGGCGCGACCTGCGAGGTATTGCCGAAGAACAGGAATTCGCTCTCGGGGTGGCGCGCCAACGCCAGCTCCGCGCCGGCGACAACCACGGCAGGGCCATGGTCTCCCCCCATCGCGTCTAGAGCAATGCGGACCGTTTGCGACATTGAATGACCGCGGCCCTAGACCCTGATCCAATTCAACGGAAGCGGATCACGATTCCGATTTTTTTGATTGCGCACGATCATCTCCGAAAGCCGGCTGCCACGTTTCGGGATCATGCTCCGGGTCCAAATGAGGGCGAGGCGAAACCGACGGGAGAATAGCGGTTCGGCGTGCGGAAACAACTGCGATCAACGGTCATTGCGGCGCCTTCTTGAGCGAAGCTAGCGCGGCGAACGGGCCTCCGTCCGGCGTCGCCGCTTGCGGCGGCTGGAATACCGCGCCGGCCTTGCGGGGATATGGATCGAGCCCGAGGATAAGGAATTCGGTGGCGATCGCACCGAGATCGATCGCTCCGTCGACTAGCGGCTCCGCGCTGTCCCAGCTCTTCTGAGGCGCTTCGGTTTCGCCATCTTCCCGCTCGGCCACCACGGCGGCAGGCCGCGGCACGAAAATGAGATCGACGTCCTCGGCGATCTCATTGACGAGCGGTTCGAGCGTGACCACGCACGCCTGACCAACCGTCGCCGAAACCCGGCCGGTAACGCGCAAGCCCTCGGCGCCATACCGCGTCACCTCGAAATTCGCCTCGAGACGCGGTAAATCGCGCAGCCCCGCGATCCGCGCCACCGCGGCGCGCGCGGCTGTGTCGGCGACCAGGTCGAAGCGCTTACCCGTTTCGTCAACATCTTTGACCGCAACGGAAACGTGCCACGGCATCGCAGCGTGTTTTTCGGATTGCTCACGCATGCGCAAAAGCCTCCGGGCTGGGGAAGACAGCATTACCAACCAAAGTTTTGCCGGCGACGAGTGCGTCTTCCGCTTCGGTGTCCAATTGCTGGGCCGTTGCGCGCGCATAGCGTGCAAGCCGTGCCGCCCTTTCATCGACACCGGTCACGCCAAAGATATTTCGCGCCAACGCCTTCTCAAGCTCCCGCTCGTCGGTGGCGGCGAGCGCGGCACCATAAGCTCCTTGTCGGCCGTAAAACGCCTCGCCAAAGCGCCGCATCTCTCGCGGCACCGCAAGGTCGCCGACCCCCATCTCCCGCAGATTGTCATCGAGGTCGCGGCAAAAGACGTCGAACAACCGTTGGCCGATCGTCAGTCCTGACGAGCGCTTTGAACCCGGCCCGGGAACTGCCCCGTTCCCCCGGCCGAGCCGGCCCAAGATCAGCACGAGATGCAGCACAATCAGCTCAAACCGGCCCTCAACAGTGTCCGGAACCCCGTAACGGGTGTAAAAGACGGCTGAACGCGCTTGCGCCACGATGGCGCCATAGAGCGCGTGGATGTTGCGGTTGTGGTGACCGCGGCGAAATGCCGGTAAGATCATAGAGATAGCTCACTTATCCGAAGCCCGCTGCCCGACCTGCCCAACTTTGGCAAATTGCCAATTGGACGTTTCGGAGGTACGGCAGGCGGCGGTCGGACACAAGGTGGAATGCCGGTCATGCGGGGTGGTCTGGGGCAGGTCGGGAAAAGGCGCAGTGTAGCTGCCTACGCGTTGCTTTGCGCGCTTGCGCTTCCGCTCGGCGGCTGCTTCGGCGAGACGTTCCAGCGCGGCTACGTGCTGCCCGAAGGCGCGCTCGAACAGATTCGGCTTGGGGCATCACAGGAACAGGTGCTGATCGTCCTCGGTACGCCTTCGACGGTGGCCACGGTTTCGGGCGAAGCGTTCTACTACATCTCGCAGAAGGCCGAGCGCATGGTGTCGTTCCTGACGACCAGCGTCACCGACCAGCGCGTGATCGCGATCTATTTCGACAAGGACCGGCGCGTCGAGCGGGTCGCCTCTTACGGCATCAAGGACGGCAAGGTCTTCGACTTCATCAGCCGCACGACGCCGACGGCCGGATCGGATATGAGCATCCTCAAACAGCTCCTCAGCACGATCCAAACCGGCCACCTCGGGCTGCCGTTCTAAAGCGGCCGTGTCGCCGCGAGGAACGAAAGCGACGAAGCTCCACCACCGGGCCAACGAATCCTGGATTGCTTCGCGGAGCCTGTCATCGGGCCGGCCGCTTCGGGCCGGACCCGTTGGCTCGCAATGACGAAACTTCCGTCATGGCGAGGAGCGAGAGCGACAAGCAATCCAGCAAGCCTCGCCGCGGTGATGCTTGGCTTCAGTGCGCGAGCACGGCAAGCAGCAACAGCGCCACGATGTTGGTGATCTTGATCATCGGATTGACCGCCGGGCCCGCCGTATCCTTGTAGGGATCGCCGACCGTATCGCCCGTCACGGCCGCCTTGTGGGCCTCGGAGCCCTTGCCGCCGTAATGGCCATCCTCGATGTACTTCTTGGCGTTGTCCCAGGCGCCGCCGCCCGACGTCATCGAGATGGCAACAAAGAGACCGGTGACGATCACGCCGAGCAACATCGCGCCCAGCGCCGAGAAGGCCGCCGACTTGCCCTGAGCGCCGCCGCCGGCAACGAAGTAGATGATGAAATAGCCGACGATCGGCGACAGCACCGGCAACAGCGACGGTATGATCATCTCCTTGATCGCGGCGCGCGTCAGCATATCGACGGCGCGGCCGTAATCGGGCTTGTCCCTGCCCTGCATGATGCCCGGCCGCTCGCGGAACTGCCGCCGCACTTCCTCGACGATCGAGGAAGCGGCGCGGCCGACCGCGGTCATGCCCATCGCGGCGAACAGATAGGGCAACAGACCGCCGAACAGGAGACCGACCACCACGTAGGGATTGACGAGTGAGAAATCGGGTGCGACGCCCTGGAAATAGGGATGCTTGTCCGCGCCGGCGATAAAGAACTTGAGGTCCTGGTTATAGGCGGCGAACAGCACCAAGGCGCCGAGCCCGGCCGAACCGATTGCGTAGCCCTTGGTCACGGCCTTTGTGGTGTTGCCGACGGCGTCGAGCGCGTCCGTCGATTTGCGCACCTCCTTCGGCAAACCCGCCATTTCGGCAATGCCGCCGGCATTGTCGGTGACCGGCCCGAAGGCGTCGAGTGCGACGACAATGCCGGCCAGCGCGAGCATCGTCGTCACCGCGATAGCGATGCCGAACAGACCTGCGAGGTTATAGCTGACCAGGATGCCGGCGATGATGGCGAGCGCGGGCAGCGCCGTTGCTTCCATCGACACGGCGAGACCTTGAATGACATTGGTGCCGTGGCCGGTCACTGAGGCGAGCGCGATCGAGTGCACCGGCCGATAGTTGGTGCCGGTGTAGTACTCGGTGATCACGATGATCAGCGCCGTGACCACGAGGCCGGTGATGCCGCAATAAAACAGATCGGCGCCCGAATAGGCCACGCCCGTAAGCGGACCGAAGCCGATGAGGTAGTGCGTCACGCCGGCGATGCCGATGAGCGACAAAATCGCCGTCGCGATCATCCCCTTATAGAGCGCGCCCATGATCGACTGACTGGCGCCAAGCCGCACGAAGAAGGTGCCGATGATCGAGGCGATGATGCAAATGCCGCCGATGGCGAGCGGGAACGTCATCATCCGCGTCACCATCTCGGCCGAGACCGCTCCGAAGAAGATGGCGGCGAGCACCATGGTTGCGACCGTGGTCACCGCGTAAGTCTCGAACAGGTCGGCCGCCATGCCGGCGCAATCGCCGACATTGTCGCCAACGTTATCGGCGATGGTGGCTGGGTTGCGTGGATCATCCTCGGGAATGCCGGCCTCGACTTTGCCGACGAGGTCACCGCCGACATCGGCGCCCTTGGTGAAAATTCCGCCGCCCAGGCGCGCGAAGATCGAGATCAGCGAGGCGCCGAAGCCGAGCGCCACCATGGAATCGACGACCGTCCGATCGTTCGGCGCCATATGCAGTCCGGCGGTAAGGAAGGCGAAATAAAGCGTCACGCCGAGCAACGCGAGGCCCGCGACCAGGAGCCCGGTAATGGCGCCGGCGCGGAACGCGAGTTCGAGACCGTCGGCGAGCGAGCCGATGGCAGCCTGCGCTGTGCGCACGTTGGCGCGCACGGAAACGTTCATCCCCACGAAGCCCGTGGCGCCCGACAGGATGGCGCCGACGGCAAAGCCGACCCCAACCAGCCAGCCGAGGAAGTAGCCGACGATGAGGAAGATCACGACCCCGACGATGGCGATGGTGGCGTATTGGCGCCGCAGATAAGCCTGCGCGCCCTCGCGTATCGCCGCGGCGATCTCCTGCATCTTTTCGCTGCCGGGATCGGCCTGCATGACCGAATAGGTGGCCCAGATGGCGTAGACGATCGCCAGAACGCCGCAGAGCACGATGAGCCACAATGTCGTCGACATGAAAGAACCCCGGTTGATGGGGGCCAGAGGTAACCCGGCCCGGAAGGAAAATGCGCCCAGCGCGAAAGCCACGCGTTCGGCGCAAATCGGCGCGGACATTGCCAAAATTGAACGGGCGGCGCAACGGCGCCGAGCGCTCAATGAACGCCCTAATAGAGATTGTTCGCGTAACCGTCCGCGACGGAGGCTTCAGCCTGCTCGATCGTCACCTGAGCCGGCTTGGTTTGCTCGACAATCATGCGCCCCAGCGACGGGAACGACCGCTTGTCGATCCGGTAGTCGTCCTGCCAAAGCTTCGAACGCTTCAACGCCTTGCCGCAATGGAGGAAGGCCTCCTGCACCGTGACCAGAATGATCAGGCGCGGCTCGCGGCCGTTGACGGCAGCCGCCGTCAGTAGTTCCGGCTCGCGCGAAAGCCGCGCCGTGCCGTTGATGCGCAACGTCTCGTCGATGCCGGGAATGAAGAACAGCAGGCCGACTTCGGCATCGGTCACGATATTCGACATCGTGTCGAGGCGGTTGTTGCCGGGGCGGTCCGGAATGGCGATGGTGTGATCGTCGAGCACGCGGGCAAAACCCGGCGCATCGCCGCGCGGGCTCACATCGGTGCCGCGCCCGGGTCGGGTCGAGCCGATGACGGCAAAGGGCGAATGGGCGAGGAAATTGCGGCAATGGGCGTCGAGCCGGTCGAGCTGCTTGAGGACCGCGAGCTCCATCGGTTCCTGATAGAGCCCGCGCAGCGCGGTTTCGTCGCGCACCGTATTGGGGCTCACGGTCCGATCGTCCATTGGACTCTCCGTGTGTGAGAAGGTCAGAGACGCACGGGTACATTAACGAAGCGCAGCGATGCAAGCGACGAGCTTTATCGTTGCCCTGCCCGGCCGCGCCAGCGCGCGAATTATCGCTTTTTGTTCTTCGCTTTCTTTTTCACGCTCTTCTTTTTCGCGCTTTTCTTCGCAAAGATCGCGTTCCAGTTTTCCTTGTAAGCTCTGGTGACCGGCTTCTGCCCCTCGCCGCGGCTATAACTGGAAGGTGCCGCGGCCGGCTCGGCCGCCTTGGCCTTGAGTGGAGTTTCAGCGGTAGGGGTCTTGTTCTTTGCCGCAGGCTCGCTTTTCACGGCGCCCTTTGCCGCAGGCTCGCTTTTCACGGCGTCCTTAGCCGCCGAATCGCTTTTTTTAGCGCTCCCGGTTTCGGCTTTCTTGTCGTCGCTGGCCATTATCTTCCCTGCGTTGAGTGGCACCGGGTCACGCCGCGCCACGCGTTATCGCTCGCCTCATACCGGATTCGGCCGGCGCGCGAACGTGCCCCAGGCGAGCAGTAAAACCGCAGCGATGACCACCGGATAAACCAGTTCGTTGATCGCGATCCAGCCGAACCGCGACAGCAGCGCGCCGGAGGAGAACGAGGCGAGCGCCATCGAGCCGAATATCAGAAAGTCGTTGAAGGCTTGCACCTTGTTGCGCTCGCGCGGGCCATGACATTCGGTGAGCAGCGTCGTGGCGCTGATGAATCCGAAGTTCCAGCCGATGCCGAGCAGCACGAGCGATACCCAGAAATTCCACAACGCGATGCCCAGGAATCCGACGGTCGCGGCGGCAACGATCAAGGCCAATCCGGTCGCCATGATGGTGCGCAATCCGAAGCGGGCGATCAGCGCGCCGGTGAAGAAGCTCGGCGCATACATGCCGATCACATGCCATTGGATGCCGAGCGCGGCATCGCCGACCGAGTGGTTGCACATCACCATGGCGAGCGGCGCCGAGGTCATCATCAGATTCATCATGGCGTAGCTCGCAAGCCCGCAGCCCACGGCGACGATAAAGCGCGGCTGGCGGATGATTTCCCCAAGCGACCGGCCATCGGCAAAGGAGTGGACGCCCACCGGACGCGGCAGGCGCAGCAGGGTCAGCACCACCGCGGCAAGAATGGCGCAGGCCGATTGCGCCAAATAAGTCCCCGCGAACAAATAAGCCGGCCAGGAATCTTTGGTGAGAATGACGAGCTGTGGTCCGATCACCGCGGCAAAGACGCCTCCGGCGAGAACCCAGGACACCGCGTTGGCGCGGAAGTGGATGCTCGCGGTATCGGTGGCGGCAAAGCGGTAGGATTGATGCGCCGCCGCGTAGAGGCCGCCGCACAGCGTGCCGAGGAGCAGGAGCAGAAACGATCCCGACAGCATGGCCATGCACGAGATCAAGCCGGAGAGCGCGCCAAAGGCTGATCCGACTTGCAGAGCGAAGCGGCGGCCAAAAGCTTTTGCCAGCATCCCGACCGGCAGCGTGCCGATCCACATGCCGACAACCATGAAACTGATGGGCAGCGTCGCCAGCATCGGACTAGGGGCGAGAATCGCCCCGGCAATCCCGCCCGTCGCCACGATCACGGTGGTGTTGCCGCCGGCAAGCGCCTGTGCGGCGGCCAGCACGAGCGCATTGCGCGCCGCGAGCCGGTCGTCGGTGATTTCGACAGTTGGTTCCGCCAGCACCGCCATGGGAGATTCCGCTGCAAACTTGCTTCTAGCGGGCGAATAAGAGCCGCGCTAGGCGTCGCTGCGAGACACGGCAAACAGCGCCCGTTCAGCCCCGGGCGCCGGATTGCTATTGGGCCCACTTCGCGGCGCCGAACTCGGCAAGATAGAGGTAACTTGACATTGCAACTCCCTTGTTTTCCACTGCTGGCGTGGGTTCCCCTCGCGGGACTGGGAGATCGTCGATGAAACAGTTGATATTAGCTGTCGTGCTCGCCATCGGTATTGGCGCGGCATTCGTGGTGTCTTCCGGAATTTCGGCCGCCATTGCCGACAACTGTGTTCGGGCTGACGCTCCGTCCCAAATTCCATGAACGGAAGAACAAAAATGAAACAGTTGATATTGGCAGTGGTGCTCGCAATCGGCATTGGCGCGGTATTCATAGCGGCCGCCGGAATTTCGGCCTACGCTGACCCCAAGCCTTGTGCCCGGGTCGACAATCCCGACAGTACTCCATGAGCTGACGCTGGGGACGGGACTCCCGGTCGGCCTAACGGGGCGCAGGGCTCGTTTCGCGTAGATAGACTACTGCATCCTTGTCCGCATAAACGCGGCGCCACTCCGGCAGGTTATCGAGGAGCGGCACGTGGGCATTCTTTGGCGTGAGCAGCGCCCAGCTCATGCCATACTCGGCAATCAGCTTGGGAAACTCCCCCACCGAGGCATAGCGCTTCAAAAAAGCGTCGCCGTACATGTCGATGCGGCCGTCTATGAACGGCGCCGCGGCGCCGGAATAAATCAGGTAATCGCCGAAATTGATGTCGTTGAAGACCGGGCCGGCCACATGGTGTGCGGCGGCCGCGGCGAGCGCCGCGCGTGGCGCGTACAGCCCGTCGTCGTTTTCGACGCCGGTGCGCACCACCGCCGCGCTCAAGGCCAGCATGGTAATGCCGGCGAGCGCGACGCCGCCAATGCTTGCGCGTTTTGCGAACCCGGCAAGCCAATGGTCGAACCGCGGGATCGGATAGCGGTTCACCTGTGGCGCGAGCGCTGGCGCGAACAACAACGGCGCGACCAGGCCGAGCACCTCGCCGAGCCGCTGATGCTGCAGGGCCATGTGCAGCAGAACGAAAAACACGGCGATCCTGGTGACGGGAACGCGCACGCCCAGCGACAGGGCGCCGAGCAAGACGAGCATCAGCCACGGCTCGAGCGGATGCGCGTGCTGAAAATTGGGACTCTGCCATTCCGCGATGAATGACAGCCCGAAATCCATGCGAATGAGATCGAACGGCAGCTTCAGCCCGGCGATTCCATTCGGGGTGACGAGCGATGCCAGCACCGCCAACACGCCGAAAATCGCCCAATCGCGCGCGGCGCGCATCGCACCGCGAGGGTCCGCCGCGTCGAGGACCGCCTCGCCGGCAAAGAGCGCGGCGATCACGAGACCGATGATGTAGCCGCTGTGCAGATTGGCCCATGCCGTTATCAGCAAACAGCCGAGGAGCGGCGGGGCGCGGCCGCGCGCCGCGCCGGCGACCAGCATCGCAACCCACGCCACCATGAACGGCAAGCTGAAGGCGTGCGGCCGCGCCAGAAGATGAGGAAAGCACAGTCCCACCGCCATCGCCGTCCCGATCAGCGCATGGTCCGGCGCGAGATAATTCATGAGCGCACGCTGCAACAGCCCCGCCGCCGCGGCGAAACAAAATGCCGCCATCACGACGAGTCCGGCCCAGCCGAGCCCATCGCGGAGCACGGCCATGACGACCTCGGCCAGCCATTCGTGGGCAACCCACGGCGCGCCGGGCATCGAGTAGGAAAACAGATCGTGATGCGGAACCGCGTGATGCGCGATGATCCAACGCCCGACGGCGACGTGCAAATAGATGTCGGGATCACGCAGGAGATGGCTTGCCCAACCGAGCGTCGCGGCGAATACGACAAGCCCGACGAGGAGCGGCAACGAGACGCCGAATCGACTCAAAGCCGGTTTGGCTATCTCATTCAACGGTCAAGCGTCCGTGCGACCCGCAGGCCGATGTTGTCGATCCGGGATTCGGCCGGGTCCTTGCTGCGGCTCGCCGAGCGCAGCGCCGATGGAGTGTCGGCATAGGAACCGCCGCGGACCACGTAGCCGCTGCAAGTTTCACTGGTCCACGCCGAGCCATCCGCTGGCGCTCCGTCGTAGTTTTTATGATAACAATCCTCCACCCATTGCCATACGTCGCCGGCCATGTCGGCGAGGCCGAACTGATTGGCCGGAAACGCTCCGACGGGCGAGGTCCGGCGGTCCTCCCGCTGGCTGCTGCAGCCGTTGCAGTTGGCGTGCCCATTACCGATATCGTCGCTCCAGAAATAGGCCGTCGTGGTACCGGCGCGGGCGGCGTATTCCCATTCGGCCTCCGTCAACAGCCGGTAGGGCCGGCCAGTCATCTTTGAGAGCCACGCCACATACATCTGGACATCATCCCAGCTGACATCGATCACCGGCCTGGTGCCACGCCCAAAGCCGAAGTCGGCCGGGCGGCGGCAGCCGCCTACCGATGCGCAGGCGTCCCACTCGGCAAATGTCACATCAAACCTGGACACTGCGAAAGGCCGGCCGATCGTGACGTCGTGCTGTGGGCCTTCATTTTGCTCGTGGCCCGTTTCGGTCGTAGGCGACCCCATCTTGAACGGCCCAGCAGGCACGACGATCATCTCGGGACAGTCCTTTTCACACTCGTGGAAGCTCTGCTGCGGCTTCAGCGCCCGCTCGGTCTCTGCCGGGAGCACGTATTTCTGAAAGTTCGCGACCATGTAGGGCCGCTGGACCGTGAACCAATTCCACTGCTGCGTGACGTAGGACTGATTGATCCAGCCGACGAGCCCAGCGATGATGCCGACCAACAGCACATACATGAGGGCGCGCACCCGCCGCGCGCCGCGTCTCGCCTTGCTTTCGCGATTTGCGCTCTGATCGATGAACTCCCGATCGATTGTGGCCAAATCTTCCCTGCGCTTTGCCAGCCAGCTGCGCCCCTGGGTCAACGCCGCACCCATGAGCAACGCGCTATTTTTTTGATCGTCCGGTGTGTTTTGCCAAGAGCGACGCGCGGCTTCGAGCCCGCTCCGCCAGGCCAAAAATTCCCGCTCCGCGGCGATCCAGTGTCGCAGCTTGTCCCAGCGCCGAAAGATCGCCTCGTGCGCCACCTCGGCATAGGTTTCACCGCTCTCAGGGGCGATCGTGGCGAGAAGCCGGTTCGGATAGCTTGCGAGCTCGGTGACCAGCAACCACTCCTCATCCGAGAACTCGGAGCGCCGCGCTTGGCGCCGGGTCGGCTCCTCACCTTCACGCACGGTCGCGAGCCGCAGCGTCAGCACGCGCCTGAGCGCGTCCTCGGCGCCGGGATGCCTGGCCAAGAATAGGTCGGCCCGGTCGACCAGCACGCCGCCGAGTTCGAAGGATTGGGTGGGAAGCCGGAGCACACCATCGCCGACCTTGACCATCTGCGTCCACATGTCGTCGAGCGTATAGGACAGGAGCGGCAAGGCGCCCACGTCTTTGGCCGAATCCTCGGCTGTGCGCCTGGTGATGATGTCCACCAGTCCTGCCGTCTCGAATCGCGCCGCGAGCAATTCGGCCGGCCGACTCACGACCTTGCGCAGCTCAACCTCGCGCAGCGGCGGTACGTTGATCTGGCGGTGCGCATTGAACAGCGGCTCGTCGTTTTGCAGACCGCCGAGAAAGTCCGATCGCATGCTCATCATCGCGCGCAAGCGCGGATCTGGCAGCGCATGCCCAAGGATTTCGGAGAAGCGTAGGCGCTGATGCTCCTCGGCTCGCACGTAAAGCTCCTCGCCCTGGTCGACGTAGAGAAAAAAGCCCGGCGGTTCGGGTTGATTGAGCTCGTGGTAGCGGCGCTCCGTGGCGTCAAGCAGATCGCGGAGCGTTCCCTTGCCGTCGCGCAAAAGCTCGATCCAGGCATTCTGGCGCTTCACTCGTTCGGGATCGGTCGCACTGAATTGCCAAGTGTCGAGGAACCCATCGACCGACACTTTGAGCGGTTCAGTGCCGGGCTTGAGCGTGAGAGAGCACCAGCGGCGGCTGTCCTCGAAGACCTGCGGCCACGCATTGGGTGCGCCTGCCTCTTCCGGCCATGCTTGACGCTTGAGCGCCGCAAGCACACCCGCTAGCGCAAGCGAGGATTTGCCGACCCCGGAATTGCCGATCAGCACGGGGAGCTGGTCCGGCGCGGCCGCAAGTGCGGAGAGCACTTCGACCGTTTCACGCCCGCGGCCGAAGAAGTAATCGCTATCCTTCTCCTCCATGGCTTCAAGGCCACGATAAGGAGACGTGTAACGCCATAACTCACCCGGGCTGCTGCCGGCGCCGGTTGCCGCGTCGAACAGGCGGGCGACATCCTTCTCGGAGGCCGGATCGGCGGTGATGATCCAGTGGTGCCGACGCAGGAACGGCAGGCCGGGCGCCGTCTGACCATCGAGCAACATCATAACGAGGGGAAAATCGGGTGACTTGACCCGCTTGTCGAGCGCCTCATCGTATTCGTAGACCTGCCAATCGCCGAGGCCGCGCTCGCCCACGAGCAGAATGAAAGCGCTCGCCTCCGCAATTTCTTCGGCAAGTTGCGCCGACCACGAACGCCCTGCCCGCAGGTGCGTTGGTGCGAAGAATACGCGCAAGTCGGGGTCCTTGCGCTCAATCACGGCCTTGAGCCGCTCCGCCAGCGCCTCGTCCGGCGTGTGGTAGCTGAGAAACCAACGGCGCATTCAAAGCAGCATGTGTGGGATGTCCCGCACACAGCTTGCTGTACCAATACATCCAACGTCAAGGCGACCCGATGCCAAGAATATCGGATTCCGCGGCGTTCGGATCAACCTTGGCGGCGCAACGCTTCGCGCTGCGCCGCACCCGGACCCGCAAATTGGGATTTTGCAACAGACCGCGAAATCAGAACTACGCTACGAGCCGCGCCGGTGCGCGAGCGGAGAGCAACTGCAACACTTCAGTGGCTG
>JBEKSB010000061.1:0-24214 GCA_049517455.1 Xanthobacteraceae bacterium | reverse complement strand
CTGCCAGCCGGCGTTGCCGGGATCGGATTTCGCCAGCCGTTCGGCAATGGCGAGGCCGTCTTGATAGGACTTGAGTGCGCCGGCAAGATTGCCCTGCGCCACCTGTATGTCCCCGACCTTGTGCAACGCCACCGACAGATCGCGTTGCCAAGTCGTGTTGCTGGGATCGGCTTTGACCAATCGCTCAAAAATGACGAGGCCGTTCTGGTAGGACTTGAGCGCATCCGCGAGATCGCCCTGCGCCACCTGAACGTCACCGACTTTGATGTACGAGGCCGCCAGATCGCGCTGCCAGCCGGCGTTGCCGGGATCGGATTTCGCCAGCCGTTCGGCAATGGCGAGGCCGTCTTGATAGGACTTGAGTGCGCCGGCAAGATTGCCCTGCGCCACCTGTATGTCCCCGACCTTATGCAACGCCACCGACAGATCGCGTTGCCAAGTCGTGTTGCTCGGATCGGCTTTGACCAATCGTTCCAAAATGACGAGGCCGTTCTGATAGGACTTGAGCGCATCCGCGAGATCGCCCTGCGGCACCTGAACGTTGCCCACTCTCTCATACGCCACCGATAGGTCACGTTGCGCACCGGCATCACCAGGATTGGATTTAGCCAGCCGGTCCCTGATCGCGAGGCTGTCGCGGTAGGACTTCAGCGCACCCGCAAGGTCGCCCTGCGCCGTCTCTACGTCGCCAACTTTGATATAGGGCACCGACAGATCGCGCTGCGCATTTGTGTCGTCTGGGTTGGATTGCGCGACTTGGTCAGCAATGGCGAGGCCGTCTTGGTAGGACTTGAGCGCGCCCGCAAGGTCGCCCTGCGCTACTTGCACGTTGCCCATTTTGTCGCATGCCGCCGACAAATCACGCTGCAGGATCGCATTGCCTGGATGGGACTGCGCCAGCCGCGTAGCAATGGCGAGGTCGTCCCGGTAAGACTTGAGCGCGTCCGCAAGGTCGCCCTGCGTAACCTGCACGTCGCCGACCTTCTCGTCTGCGACCTCCAAAGCCCGCTGCCAATCGATATCGTTGGGATCGCCGGCAACCAGGTCGATGTCGATCTGTCGGGCCTGCTCGGCCGCGGAGAGCGCGCCCGCCGTGTCACCGATCGCCAGCAGCGACTCTGCCATCTCGGTGAGAGCCGCGGCTTGGCTGTGCTTAAGGTCCGGCGTCACCTCCCCGGATTTGGTGAGTTTTTCCTGCAGCGTGCGCGCCCGCTCGAGAATGTCCTTGATGAGTTCGGCGGGGACCCCGACCGTGTTGCGGAACCGCTGCGCCAAGTCGAAGATAAGACTGTTGGCGGTCGCCGTGGCAGCGGCGAGCGTCGCTTCGGCGCGCCGCTGTTCACGGTAAGCCCAGAGCCCGGCGCCAGTCGCGGCAACCGCAAGCACGAAGAAGAACACCGCCGCGGCCGCTACCAGCCGCTGGCGCGCCCGCGCCCGATGGCGCGAAGCGCTGACGAAGGCCACAAGTTCGGCCGGCAGCTCGCGGCCGAAATCAGCGACCAGTCTCTCCGCTTCCGCCAATGGAACGCCGGGCTGGATCAAGCGATCCACGGGCCGACCATGATCCCGCCAGCGCCGCTGCGCGTCCTCCACCTCGGCCCGTACCCGATAGAACTCGCGGCTCGCTTGCGCGGCGGCTGCCGCCTGGGGCCAACTCGTGAGCACCGCGTCGTGCGCCAGCCGCAGTGTCGGACGGCCGGAAGCGTCCTGGCGCGCAATGATGATCCGCGCGCCGAGGAGGGCGGCCACGAGCGCCGCTTCCGCTGGCTCCGCCGACACGTCGCTCTGTGCTACCTCGCGAAGCGTCAATGTTTGGCCGTCGCGTGCCGGTTCGGCCAACTGGCGCAGCAGCCGCGGCAAAGCTTCGATCGCTCCCGGCGGCAGGCCGGCTGCGGCGCGCTCCGCCTCCGCCGCAATGGCGCCTTGCAGGCCGCCGAGCGCGTCATAGGCGGAATGCGTCAGCCGTGTCTCGCCTTCAACTTCGGTGCGCCGGTCATAAAGCTCTCGCAGGGTGAACTGAAGAAGCAGCAGACTTTCGGCGGTGTTGGCGTCGGCAAGAAGCCGATCATCGAGCGCGCCTTTCGCGGGAAGAGTTTCGAACACGAGGCCGGCGGCCGCGGCCGGGGCGCGCACGATCTCCGCAAGTTCGGCCGCTCCCGGCGGCCCGAGATCGAGACCTGCGCCGGCTTCCTTTAATTCCTTGAGCGTCGGCTGCTTGAGCAGAAATTCGTACAGATCGGCGCGCAGCGTCGCGATGCACCAGACCCGGCCCGTGGCCAGAAGCTCTTTCAGAGCACCCGCAAAATTGGCGCGCTCGTCGTCGCCGATCGCTTGCGCGAACAGCTCCTCCAGTTGATCGACCAGCAGCACCAACACCGAACGCAAGGGCTGATCGGCGCGTCTTTCCTGCTGCGCCGCCTCGGCGATGCGAGTGAGCGCGCCGAGGACGGGCCGTGCCGCCGCGGCGCCGCCGCGCCGCAAGTTGTCGGCAAGCGCCTCGGCGGTTGGAAAATCGCCATGCGCCAATTCCGGCAGGGCCGCGAACATGGCTGCGGCCAAAGACGCAATCGCTCCCGCTTGGCCCACGCTCGGCTTCATGATCGCCACGCGCCAGACATCGATCGGCGCGACGACGCCCGGTGTTGTCAGGCGCGGGATCAAGCCCGCGCGCGCCAGCGAAGATTTTCCAGAGCCGCTGGCGCCGACGATCAAAAGGAACGGGGTTGCATGCTCCGCCGCTGCCGCAAGACGCCGCCGCGCTTCGTCGATCATGCGGTCGCGGCCAAAGAACACCGCGGCGTGCTCCGCTTCGAACGGCGCCAGCCCGCGGAAGGGCGAGCCTTTCTCCTTCGGCCACTTTAAGCGTGGCCCGAGCAGCCCGTGGCTCTCGAGCCATTGCCGCAGCAGCAGCTCGGCCTGCCGCTCGAACTCGTCGGTGGTCGCGAAAGTCTGAAACGCGGCCTTGAATTGTCCTTGTTCTGATTTGAACCACTCGGTCCAAAACGTTTCCAGCGCGTCGAGCTGGATTTGCGCCTGACGCCGGCGGTCCGGGTCAGCCGTCGGCAGCGCGGCGTCCGCCGTCTTGCGGAACACATACACGTCCGGAACGCCCTTGGCTTTCGAAGCTTCGAGGGCTGTAAGCAACTCGTAGGCCGTGCCCGATGGATAGGGCTTCCCATCCGGCATGCGCGCAAAATCGGCCGGCAGCTCGGTACCGACGCGTGTCCAGAAGATGGACACCAGGATGTCGCACGCCACCGCTTCAGGGATTTGCGGCTGAAAACTGCGGTCGGCTTTGTAGAAATGCTCTTCCCACAGCACCGTTTCGAACTGAACCAGGCCCTCATAATCGCGATTGAGCTTGGCGGCGACCGCCTGCACGCGGCCCCGCTCGGGCGCAACGTCGACCGGCGACGACACGAAAACCCTGACGACGCGAACTGTTCCCTCGACGTTCACCGCGCCCTCCCGCGCAATCCCGCCCAGGCCAACTCCTTGTTGCGTTTACGCTGCGAAGCGCGCGCGGTCGTGCGGCTGCCGGAAATCGACCGGCGTCCCCTTTGGAATAATGCCGGTCGGATTGACGCGCGTGATCGAATAATAGCCCATCACATAATAACGGGGTTTGACCGTCTCGGCGACACCCGGGACCTGATAAAGCTCGCGCATGTAATTCAAGAGATTAGGATAGTCGGCAATCCGATTGCGGTTGCATTTGAACAACGAGAAATAGGCGACGTCGAAGCGCACCAACGTCGGAAAAAGGCGCCAGTCCGCCTCGGTGATCTGATTTCCGACTAGATAGCGCTGGCGCCCGAGGCGGGCCTCGACCTCGTCGAGCGTGGCAAACAGTGCGTCGTAGGCTTCCTCGTACGCGGCCTGCGAGCGCGCGAAGCCGCAGCGATAAACGCCATTGTTGACGTTGGCGTAAACCTGCGCGTTGATCCGGTCGATCTCGCTGCGAAGCGCCGGCGGATAGTAATCCGTCAGGTCGGCGCCGATGCCGGCGAATTCCGAGTTGAGCATGCGGATGATCTCGGACGATTCGTTGTTGACGATCCTCTTGGTCTTCTTGTCCCACAGGGTCGGCACCGTCACCTTGCCGGTATAGTGCGGGTCGCTCGCCGCATAGGCCTCGTGCAGATAGTGGAAACCGTTGACGCGATCCGGCGTACAGTCCGGGAAAGCGGGATTGTCCTCGAAGGTCCAGCCTTGCTCGCGAAGCCCCGGAATGGCGACGGCGAGGCTGATCGCACCATTCAATTTCTTAAGCGCGAGATAGATCTGCGTGCGGTGCGCCCACGGGCAGGTGTAGGCGACATAGAGGTGATAGCGCCCGGCCTCGGCTTTGAAGCCGGACGAGCCGTCTCCTGTGATGCGGTCGCGAAAGGCGCTGTCCACCCGCTGGAAATTGCCGGCCTTGCCGGTTTCCGCGGGAGGGTCCTCGTCTCGCCATTGGCCGTCGATCAACATGCCCATCAGGCAGCCTCCCCGCGTGCGAGAGCCGCCGCGTGGCGGATCGCCGCGATATTTGTGCGATAGGATTCCGCCGTGCCGTCCTTGAATACGGCGGAGCCGGCGACGAGGGCATTGGCGCCGGCGCGTGCAACCTCAGGCGCGACCTCCGCCGTGATGCCGCCGTCAATCTCGATGTCGATCGGCCGCCCGGCTGCGAGCGCGCGCAGCTTGCGCAGCTTCTCGATGGCGTCCGGAATGAATTTCTGCCCGCCGAAGCCGGGATTGACCGACATGACCAGGATCAGATCGACGAGTTCGATGACCGGCTCGACCGTATCCACGGGCGTTCCGGGATTCATGGTCACGCCCGCCTTCTTGCCCAGCGCCCGGATCGCCTGCAGCGAGCGATGGATGTGGGGGCCGGCTTCGACATGTACGGTGATGATATCGGCGCCGGCCTTGGCGAAGGCTTCAAGATAGGGATCGCACGGCGCGATCATCAGGTGGACGTCGAGCGCCTTTTTGGTGTGCCCGCGCAGCGCTTTCACCACGTCCGGTCCGATCGAAATGTTGGGGACGAAGTGGCCGTCCATGACATCGACATGGATCCAGTCGGCGCCGGCGGCATCGACCGCGCGGACCTCCTCGCCCAGCTTGGCGAAATCGGCGGCGAGGATCGACGGGGCGATGATAAGCGGGCGCTGCACTGGGGCCTCCGACAGAGGCGGTTCGCCTAACACGCTATGCCTGAGCGGGCAACGCACGGCGGCGCCATAGTTCGCAGCATTGCATCCGCCAAATCTTCGGACGCCTTGAAGTTCGGCCTTCGCGTGCGCATACGATAGACGTGAGCCGCAGCGGAGGTTTTCCTGGCGCATACTGACATCATCGTGCTTGGAGCCGGCATCGTCGGCACGTCCGTCGCGGTCCACCTCGCCAAGCGTGGCTTGGCGGTGGCGTTGGTCGACCGGCAGGGGCCCGGGGAGGGGACCTCCTACGGCAATGCCGGCATCATCGAAGGCAATACCGTGTTTCCGGCGGCGTTCCCGTCGAGCTTCACGGAGCTTGTCCGCATCGCGCTCAAGCGCTCGCCGCTCGCCAATTATCACCTTGCGTTCCTGCCGCGGGTCGCGCCCTGGCTTATGGCTTTTCACGCCGCGTCGCGGCTGGACCGTCTGATCGAGACGGCGCGCGTGATGCGGCCCTTGCTCGCGCGTGCGGTCGCCGAGCACGAGGCGCTGGCGGCCGAGGCTGGGGCCGAGCGCCATCTCAGTCGCCGCGGCTGGCTCAAGCTTTATCGCACCGACAACGCTTTCGCGGCGCAGGCCACCGAGCTCGAGCTTGCCGCGCAGTTTGGCATTGCCAATGTGCCGCTCAATCGCGAAGGCGCGCTGGCGCTCGAACCGGCCCTCAACGGCGTATTTCGTCACGCGGTGCATTGGACCGGCGCGGTGAGCGTGAATAATCCGCTGGCGCTGACGCGCGCTTACGCCGCGCGCTTCGCCGCATTGGGCGGCATCACGCTGGCCGGCGACGCGCGCACGCTGCATCGTTCCAATTCCTATTGGCGCGTCGATACCGCATCCGGGCCGCTCGATGCCGGCGATGTGGTGATCGCGCTCGGTCCATGGACGCCGGATGTGATCGGTCCGTTGGGTATCAAATTGCCGCTCGCCGTTAAGCGCGGCTATCACCGGCACTTCCGCCCGCAAGGCAACGCCGCGCTCAGCCGTCCGGTGCTCGATGCGGAGAACGGCTACGTTCTGGCCCCGATGGAGCAGGGCATCCGTATCACCACCGGCGTCGAGTTTGCCGCGCGTGATGCGGCGCCCACCCCGGTGCAATTCGATCGGCTGTTGCCGGCGGCCCGCGAATTATTCCCGCTTGGCGAACCGGTCGAGCCGCAGCCGTGGTTGGGAGCGCGGCCATGCTTCACCGACTCGCGTCCGGTGATCTCGCGCGCGCCGCGCCAGCGCGGCCTGTGGCTCGCCTTCGGGCACGGCCATTGGGGTTTGACGCTCGGGCCGGCGACCGGTCGGCTGATCGCCGAGATGATGACCGGTGTGACGCCGTTCTGCGATCCGAAACCGTACGGCACGGACCGCTTTGCGGGCTGACGAGAACCGTTATTGCCCGATGGTGCGAACAACGCTGGCTTCAGGCCGGGTGTTGTTCGACGACAGCTTGTCCTGGTGCGTGACCATCTCGTCGTATTTCGCAATGGTGGTCAGCGGTTGCTTCGGCACCATGTGAACGACCTTGTAGCCGCTCGCCTTGAGTTGGTGGAGGAGCTCCGGTATCGCCTCGGCGGTGGCGTGCTGGAAGTCGTGCATCAGAATGATGCCCTTGCCGCGCTTTTCCAGCTTGGTCATCACCGATTTGATCACTTGTTCCGGCTTATGCAATTTGAAGTCGAAGGAATCGATGTCGGTGGAGAATATCGCGATGTCGCGCTGTCCGAGATAGGCGAGCATCTGCGGCGGATGTTGTAGATCCGGGAAGCGGAAGAAAGGCGCAATTGGCGCGCCGGCAGCAGCCATGTACACGGCGCTGTTGCCCATCTCGATTTCCTGCTCGGCCTGCTCGATGTCCTTCGCATAAGGATTTCTCGCTAGATCCTTATGCGACCAGGTGTGGGTACCGACCGTCATCCCGGCTTGCAGCACCTGCTTGGTGATTTCGGGGTGCCATACCGCATGCTTGCCAATCTCGAAGAACGTGGCCTTCAAACACTCATCGGTCAGCGCCTTGACCACGGCCATCGTATTCTCCGGCCACGGGCCGTCGTCGAAGGTCAAAACGATTTCCTTGTCGCGAAGGAAGTCGTACTGTTTGAAATGCTCGAAGCCGAATCCGGGGCCGCCCGTCGTGTCGATCTCGACGATGCGCGAAAGGCCCATGCCGCCGGGTTTGTCGCATGCAGGGATATTGGTGGCCGGCGCGGCGCCCGCACTCGGCGTTGCCGCCGCGACGGCAGGCTTGTTCTGCGCGGTCCCGCTCGGTGCGGGCGTGCTCTGAGTGGGGGTGGTCTGGGCCACGCGCGTCGGTCCAGCAGTCGCGGGTGCATCGGAGGTCGTCGCTTGCGCAATTTGACTGACCGGCGCCCGCACCGGGACGACGGGCGTGTTCAGCGAAGCGACACGAACAGGGGATGCGGACGTCGCCGCGGGGGCGGCCGCTTTTTGCGCGGAAACAACCCCGAAAGCCGCGAGGCCCAGGCTCATCAAAGCAGCAACAATGATGACGACGAAGCGCATCAAACCCTCCGCCACAAAGGATATGGATTTGAGGGAAGTGAAGGCGCAATCGGCCAGCGAGTCAACGTCAGCCACGCACCGCTGATGGAAAGATGGTGATTGTGGTTTCCGTGGCACGCCTGCGGGTATGCAAATGCCGAATATCCGTATTTTACCTGAGGAATTGATCCTTCCAGCTCGGTAATGCTCCCGCGACAGGCAAGGCCGTTGCTTCGAAAACTCCCCGTGCGATTGCGCGTGCCACGACATTGGCCGCTATTGTCCCAAGCGTGGTCAGTCCCAACGGCGCGTCGCCGAGCGGCTTGCGGCCCGTCGAGGCAGTGAAAACGACGTCGCCGTCGAGCGGGGTGTGGACCGGGTAGATTGCGCGCGAGAGACCCGATTGCGCCATCACAGCAAGGCGCTTTGCCTGGGCCTTGCTCAGGATGGCGTCGGTCGCCACGACGACGAGGGTCGTGCTTTCGCGCGGGCTTCCTTTGGTGATCGGCTCGAGCGCGGTTGCCGGAAAGCCGGCGGCAGGCCACCCGCGCCCGCCGAACTCGCCATCGCGCTCGAATGGCGCCGCCCAGAACCATGGGCCGCGATCGATCACGACGCTGCCGGCGGCGTTGACGGCGGCAAGCGCGCCGATCAAGTGGCCCTCCGGCGTTCGCGCCGAGGCCGAGCCAATGCCGCCTTTGCAATTGACTGTGGTCGCGCCCATGCCAGCGCCGAAACTGCCGAGCGCGAAATCGATGTCCGCTGCTGCTGCTGCCGCGTAGCCAAGCTCGCGATAGGGCGGGAAGCGGCCCCACTCCTTATCGCCGCCGCTGAGCAGATCGAATAGGATTGCCGCCGGCACGATCGGTACGCGCGCGGTGCGCACCGCAAAGCCGCGGCCCTTTTCCTTCAGCCACGCTTGCACGCCCGACGCCGCATCGAGGCCGAAAGCGGAGCCGCCGGCAAGCGTGATGGCGTCGATGCCCTCGACCGTCTGCGCCGGATCGAGCAACGCGGTTTCACGCGTGCCCGGCCCGCCGCCGCGCACATCGATCGAGGCAATTGCGGGCTCGTCGAAAACAATCGCGGTCGCGCCGGAACCGAGGCGGACGTCGTCGGCATGGCCGATTTTTATCCCGGGTATGTCGGTGATGAGGTTGCGCACAAGGTCCTCGCTAACGCGTTCAACGGAGACGATTTTGCCGCAATCGTCAACGATCACATCCTCGCGGGTGCCGCTTCACCGCGCTTGCGCGGCGGGGACCGGCCGGGCATGAGTGCGCCATGCCGAATGTTACCATCGCCGCCGCGCTGGCCGCGGGCATGCTGAGCTTTTTGTCGCCCTGCGTGCTGCCGCTGGTGCCGCCTTATCTGGTCTATCTCACGGGAACGTCGCTGGAACGATTCGCCGACGCGGAAGCTGAGCCGCGGGTGCGGCGTGAGACGATCACCGCTGCGCTGCTGTTCGTGCTCGGCTTCACCACCGTGTTCGTGGCCCTCGGCGCAGCAGCGACTTGGATCGGACAGGTCCAATATTGGCTGCTCGATGCAATTGGCAGGCTGAAAGATATCACTGGGCTACCGCTACCAACGAACTTCAACCCGCTCGCTGCTCTCGCCGGAGTCGTAATCATATTTATGGGCCTCCACTTTTTTGGCTTATTTCAAATTCCTCTCCTGATGCGGCAGAAGCGCATCGAAATCGCTAAGCCCGCCGGCCTTTGGGGCGCTTATCTAATGGGACTCGCCTTTGCGTTTGGTTGGACCCCGTGCATCGGGCCAATCCTCGCTGCTATCCTGGCAATTGCAGCGTCGGAGGAGGCTGTGGCAAAAGGTGCCGGGATGCTCGCGATCTATTCGCTCGGCCTCGGCATCCCGTTCATCGCGGCAGCCTTAGCGGTCGAGCCGTTCGCCGCTTTCCTCGCACGGTTCCGAGCCTATCTCGGCGTGGTCGAAAAGGTGATGGGTGGCCTTCTCGTGCTGACCGGTATTGCTTTCATGACTCCCTACATTGGAGAGGCAAGCTCCTGGCTCCTAGAAACCTTTCCGATGCTGGGCAAGATCGGCTAGCAGCGTCACATTTTGCTGCAATCCGAGCCGGGGCACTCGACATACGTGATCTTGCCGCTCGAATCCTTCTTCCAAACATACATGACATAGTCGAGCTTGGTGAGGTCGCCCTTTTTGTCATAGGCGATGTCGCCGAGCACGGTCTTGAAATCGACGCCGGAATGCATTGTCGCGGCGACCTTTTTCGGGTCGAGCGATTTTGCCGCTTCCGCCGCCTGCTTGATGACCTGCACCGCTGCATAGCTGTAGAGCGTATAAGCCTCGGGTTCGAATTTCTTGGCACGGAACTCCGCCACCACGCTGCTGGCGTCGGGGTTGTTGCGCGGGTCGGGCCCGTAGGTCATCAGCGTGCCTTCCACGCCTGGCCCGCCGACCGAAGCGAATTCGTCCGAGGTAATGCCGTCACCGCCCATCAGTGGAGCCTTGACGTTTTGGTCGCGCATTTGCCGTACGATCAGGCCGCCTTCGGTATAGAGACCGCCGAAATAAACCAGATCGGCGCCCGACTGCTTGATCTTGGACACCAGCGCCGAATAGTCCTTCTCGCCGGTGTTGATGCCTTCATACAGCACTTCCTTCATGCCGCCGGCATTGATCGTCTTTTTCACTTCATCGGCGAGGCCTTTGCCGTAGGTAGTCTTGTCCTGGACCACGGCGATCTTCTTGCCCTGGAAGTGCTTGAGGATGTAGTCGCCGGCGACCTTGCCCTGCTGATCGTCGCGACCGCAGACGCGGAAAATGTTCCACATGCCGCGCTCGGTGACCTTCGGATTGGTCGAGGCGGGCGTTATCTCGAGGATGCCGTTCTCCTGATAGACCTCCGAGGCCGGCATGGTGACGCCGGAATTGTAGTGACCGACCACGAATCTTACGCCGTTAGCCGCGAAGTCATTGGCGACCGACACGCCTTGTTTGGGATCGGAGACGTCGTCGCCGTATGAGACGGCGATCTTCTGGCCAAGAATGCCGCCGGCGGCATTGATATTGATCGCCGCCTGATCGACGCCGTTCTTCATCTGCGCGCCGGTGGCGGCGCTCGGACCGGTGATCGGGGCGCCGACCGCGAGTTTGACCTGCGCCTGCGACGTTTCCGCCAGCGCAAACGCGAAACCCAGCGCAAGGCCGAGGGTGGTGATCCTGCTCATTCGTTCTTCCCACTCCCGCTGGAGCCGGCCCGCAGTTCGAATGTTACGTCAGCGTGGTTTGCGGCGCCAGCGCAGCAGACCGGCCGGCTCGTTGAGCCAGCGATATTGCACGACCATCTGAGAGGCGCGCGCGGCCCGAAAGCCCAGGAATCCGAACGCTACGCAGACCGCGCTATCGACGAGGTAATAATGCGCGGATACCAGCGTACCGCCGAATACGCTGAAGTGGATGAACCGCACCGCGAAGCCGAGGATGAAACCATAGGCGATCACCTGCCACCATGGCCGCCAGGTCGTGGCGATCGCGCGGCCGGCCAGCGCCGCGGCGCCGCCGCCGAGAATGACGGTGACGAGCAGGAATACGCCGACCGACTCTTCTTCGTAGAGCAATTGGCCGATCATGCGCCTTCCCGGCCGCCTTCGAGATAGGCGGACTTTATTTCCGGCCGCGCCAGCAATTCGCTGCCAGTCCCGGTGAGCGTGATCAGGCCGTTGACCATGACATAGCCGCGATGCGCGAGCGTGAGCGCGTGATAGGCGTTCTGCTCGACCAAGAAGACGGTGAGGCCGGCTTCGGCATTCAGTTTCTTGATGGCGTCAAAAATCTGCCGCACCACCAGCGGCGCCAGGCCGAGCGAAGGTTCATCGAGCAGCAGCAGCTTCGGCCGCGCCATCAACGCTCGCGCGATCGCCAACATTTGTTGCTCGCCGCCGGACAACGTGCCGCCGCGTTGCGTCAGGCGCTGCTTGAGGCGCGGAAAAAGCATCAGCACACGCTCGAGGTCGGCGGCGAATTCCGAGGGCTCGGCGGCAATCGCGCCCATTTGCAGGTTCTCGAGCACGCTCATGCGCGAGAAAATGCGGCGGCCTTCCGGGGCCTGCGCCAGGTTCAAACGCGCGATCTGGTGCGTCGGCAGGTTGGTGATATCGCGCCCGGCAAATTCGATCGTGCCGTCGCGCGCACGTGGATTGCCGCAAATGGTCATGATCAGCGTCGATTTGCCCGCGCCATTGGCGCCGATCAGCGTGACGATCTCGCCTTCGTTGATGTCCATGTCGACGCCCTTGAGCGCCATCACGCGGCCGTAGAATGTCTTCACGCCGCGCACAGAAAGCAGCGGGGAGGTCATAGGCCGACCTCAGCCTCGACCTTGGCCACGTCCTGGTCGGCGACGCCGAGATAGGCGGCGATCACCTTGGGATCGTCGCGCACTTCAGCTGCCGTGCCGTCGGCGATCTTGACGCCATAGTCGAGCACGATCACACGATCGGAAATCTCCATAACCACGGACATGTCGTGCTCGATCAGCAGGATTGAGATTGCGTAATCATCACGGATTGAAAGCAACAGCGCGTTGAGTTCGGCGCTTTCGCGCGGATTGAGACCGGCGGCCGGTTCGTCGAGGCAGAGCAGGACCGGGTTGGTACACATCGCGCGCGCGATCTCGAGGCGCCGCTGCGCCCCATAGGGCAGGTCGCCGGCGGGATCGTCGGCGCGCGCCTCCAAACCGACGCGGTCGAGCCAAGCGCGCGCCGTGTCGATCGCCGCCCGCTCGGCTGTCCGATAGGAAGGAACGCCAAAAATACCGAACAGCGTATAGCCGGAGGCCAGCATCAACCGGTTATGTTGGGCGACGAGCAGGTTTTCGAGCAATGTCATGCCGGGAAAAAGGCGGATGTTTTGGAAGGTGCGCGCGACCCGCGCCTCGTCGGCAACAACAAAGTCAGGCATGCGCTCGAGCTGATAGAGCGCCCCGTTGCGGCGTTTGATACTGCGGCTGCCGGAAGCGGTCAGCGCCTCCAGTTCATCCCACACCGCGGCATCGCCGTGGCATACGCAGAGGCGGCCCGCGTTCGGCTTGTAGAAGCCGGTGATGCAGTTGAACACGGTGGTCTTCCCCGCGCCGTTCGGCCCGATGAGCGCCGTGATATCGCCCTGCCGCGCCTCGAAGGACAGGTCGTCGACCGCGATCAGCCCGCCGAAGCGCATCGTCAGATGCTCGACGCGCAGCAGGATGTCGCCGCTGACCGCCATCAGCCGTGGCCTTCCTCGACCAAGTCGGCGGCGATGCTCTTACGTTCCTTCAGGGATACCGAAGGCGCGCGCGTTGAGATCAGGCCGCGCGGGCGCCAGATCATGATCAGCACCATGCCGAGTCCGAACAGCAACATACGGTATTGCACCGGATCGAAGGTCGGTCCGAAAATTCGCTTGAGGAAATCGAGATCGCGCATGATCTCGGTTCCGCCGATCATCACGACAGCGGCGATGGCGACGCCGATCTGGCTGCCCATGCCGCCGAGCACGACGATCGACAGGATCGTGGCGGATTCCAGAAAGGTGAAAGATTCCGGCGAGATGAAACCTTGGCGCGCGGCGAAGAACGAGCCGGCGAAGCCCGCGAACATCGCGCCCATCGCGAAAGCCGTGAGCTTGGTGTTGGTGGTGTTGATGCCGAGCGAGCGGCAGGCGATCTCGTCCTCGCGCAACGCTTCCCACGCGCGTCCGACCGGTAGGCGGCGCAGCCGCACGGTGACGAAGGCGGTGAGAAGAGCGAGCGCCAGGATCAGGTAGTACAAGAAGATCGTGCGGTAGACCGGCGAGAATTCGAGCCCAAACACGGCCGCAAAGCCGTTGTCATCTGCGTTGAACGGAATGCCGAAGAAAGACGGGCGTGGGATGCCGCTGATGCCGGCATAGCCGTTGGTCAGGTCGACCCAGTTGATCAGGACCATGCGGATGATCTCGCCGAAGGCGAGCGTCACGATGGCGAGATAATCGCCACGCAGCCGCAGCACGGGAAATCCGAGCAGGATGCCCCAGAACGAAGCGAGACAGCCCGCCAGCGGCAGCAAGATCCAGAACGAGAAGCCGAAGGTCTTGGCGAGGAGCGCATAGGAATAGGCGCCGACCGCGTAAAACGCGACATAACCGAGGTCGAGCAGGCCGGCGAGGCCGACGACGATATTGAGGCCCCAGCCAAGCATCACATAAATCAGGATCTGGATGCCGAAATTGTCGATCCATTTCACCGAACCGCCAAGGCCCTTCATCGCGAGGACGATGAGGGGATAGACGATGACAAAACCGATGACGAAGGGGATGAACCACTTGCCGGCGATCGTGCGCCAAGCCGGAGGTGTAGCCGAGACCGGCCGCGTCGCCCGCTGCCTCAGCCACGCGTCGGCTGCCAGCGAATAAGCGAGGCGCCCGGCGCCGACGATGGCGACGATCGCCAGCAGAAGCGGCAAGCGGGTTTCCAATACCAGTTCGTTGCGGAAATCCGTGACGGTCCGAAAGCCGATCAGCGGCAGGAACAGGCCGAAAGCGATCAGCGCGGTCAGTCCAGCGTCCCGTAAGGCGCGGACGCCGTCGATGCGCCGGCTCTGCGCGGCGCCTTGCACGTCACACCTTCTCGACGTCCGGTCGGCCGAACAGGCCCTGCGGCAGGAAGATCAAGGTGACGGCCAGCACCGAAAAGGCTGCGACGTCCTTGTAATCGATGGAAACGTATCCGGACCACATTGTCTCGATCAGGCCGACGAGCAGCCCCCCCACCACCGCGCCGGGCAGCGAGCCGATGCCGCCCAGCACCGCGGCGGTGAACGCCTTCACCCCCGGCACGAAGCCGTCGGAAAAGCTGATCACGCCATAGTTCATCAGATACATGGTGCCGGCAATCGCCGCGAGCGCGGCGGCGATCACGAAGGTCATCGAAATGGTGCGGTCCACATCAACGCCGACCAGCGCGGCCATCTTCTGGTCCTGCTCGCAGGCGCGTTGAGCGCGGCCAAGCGGCGTCTTGGCAACCACGTACCAGAAGACCGCCAGCAGTGCGGCGGTGACGCCCCAAATGATGAGTTGCTTGTAGGAGAGCGTGACCGCGCCGTTGAACAGTACGAAGTCGCCTTGCACCATTGGCGGGATCGACTTGTTACGCGGCCCTTGCGCGACCTGCATGAAATTCGACAGAAATATCGACATGCCGATCGCGGAAATCAGCGGCGCCAGACGGAACGAGCCGCGCAACGGCCGGTAGGCGACGCGCTCGATGGTCCAGTTCACCAATGAGGTGAACAGCATGGCCACGATCAGGACGATGAACAAATCCAGCGCGATCGACGAGATTCCGAGCCAGGCGGTCAGTATCAGGAAGGCGATCAGCGCGATAAAGGCCGACACCATAAAGACGTCGCCATGGGCGAAGTTCACCATGCCGATGATGCCGTAGACCATCGTGTAGCCGATGGCGATCAGGCCGTAGATCGAACCGAGCGTGATGCCGTTGATGAGCTGCTGGACGAAATATTCCATACGTCCGCCGTCTTTCGCTTCTACTCAAACTCTTAACAGGGGTGCCAAGGTGCGACAACGCCATGGCGCGGGTTCTCCCCATGCGTATTTTCTCTGAGATTCCAATCCCTTGCCCATAATAAGCACAATCGACCTCGGAACCGGGTGGAGGGCCGTGCGTTGTCATGCTGGGCGGGGTAGTCCCCAACATAACCGGAGAACGTCCCAATGGCGAACGAACAGCAGAATCCGCAGCGTAACCCGCAGCAACAACAGAACAACCCTCAGAACCCTCAGAACCCTCAGAACCCTCAGAACCCGCAGCAGGGCGGCCAGAATAAGCCCGGTCAGCAGCATCAGGGCGGCCAGGGCGGCAAACCTGGTGAGCAGCAGGGTGGCCAGAATAAGCCCGGCCAGCAAGGCGGCACGAACCGCTAACGTTTCGCGTTGCAGAGCGGCAGCCCGCTAACCGGCGGGCTGCCGTTTTTTTTGTATAAAACACCGATTGTTTTGTCGGCGGCTGCTTCTCCTGCAGCATGTTCGGCCTATGCTTGCGCCATGGCCAGCGCGCTACCCCTGTTTCACCTTTATGGAGATCCTCCGGACGATCAGGCGTTCGACTTTATCCACGTCGAGACGGTCGCCTCGCGCTCGTCGATCCACGACTGGACCATTCGTGCGCATCGGCATCGCAATTTGTTTCAGATTCTTCTGATCGAGCGCGGTGGCGGCGAAATGACCTACGAGGCGGCGACGCTGCCGTTTGCCGCTCCCGCCGCCATCCTGGTGCCAGCGGCGATTGCCCACGGTTTCCATTTTGAGCCGAACGTCACCGAGGGCTGGGTCATGACCTTCACTGAGGACGCGGCCTTGGCGCTCGCCGATCGGGCAGGCGAGGCGCTCTCGCGGCTGCGTGTGCTTGCCGCGCATCCCATCATTCCCATCGCCGATGCAGCCGAGCGGGCGCGCCTTTCGGCGCTGTGCACCGAGCTATTCGAGGAGGGGAGCCTCGCGCGCGAGGGCTATCGGATGTCGATGCGCGGCTTGTTGGCGCTCATCGCCGTCGGCGTGGCGCGTCTTGCCGCAAGCCGCGCACGAACCGGCAGCGTCACGTTACAGCCGGCCGACACCACGGTCGCGCAATTACGGGCTCTGGTCGACGAATTTTTCCGCGGCGAGCATCAACTCGGCTTCTATGCCGGAAAACTCGGCATGACGGTCGATCGGCTCAACGATCACGTCAAGCGCGCGACCGGTGTCACCGCCGGTCACCTGATCCGCCAGCGCGTTCTCACGGAGGCCAAGCGCCAATTGGTTTTCACCACCCAGCCGATTCAAGACATTGCCGAGGAGCTTGCATTTTCAGACCCCTCGCATTTTGCCCGGTTTTTCCGCAAGCATGCCGGCACGACGCCGCATCAGTTTCGCGATCACGGCGGCGGGTGAGGGCGGGTCGTCATTGCGAGCCAACGGGTCCGGCCCGAAGCGGCCGGCCCGATGGCAAGCTCCGCGAAGCAATCCATTGTAAGGCGGTGAAATCTGGATTGCTTCGGCGCTTTGCTGCTCGCAATGACGGAGCGATTATTTGTTCAACAAAAATCCCAACACGGTATCGGCGTACACTTTCGGCTGCTCCATGTTGGCGATGTGCGCCGTATCGAGCACCGCGAGTTGGGCGTTGGGTATGTGCTGGGCCATGAACTCGCTGGCTTCGAGCGTTGTGGCCGGATCGTGCCTGCCGGCGATGACGAGGGTAGGGACGTTGATCCGCGGCAACAGCGGACGGTGGTCCATGTCGCGGATCGCCTCGCCGCAACCGACATAGCCGTCAACTTTCGTGGCCAGGAACATTTCGCGAATGCGCTGGATCGTTTCCGGCGAGCGTTCGCGGAACGCCTTGGTGAACCAGCGCTCCATGTTGGCGTCGACGATTGCGGCCAATCCCTTTTCGCGCACCAGCTTGATGCGGCCGTCCCACACCGACTTGTCGGGAAAGTAGCAGGAGGTGTTGGAGAGGATCAGTTTGTCGAGGCGGTTCGGCGCGTGCGCGCCGAGCCATTGTCCGACCATGCCGCCCATTGACAGTCCGCACCAGTTCACTCTCTCGATGCCGAGCCCGTCGAGGATCGCGAGTGCGTCGCGGCCGAGCCGATCCATCGAATAGGGGCCCTTCGGCACATCCGATTTGCCGTGGCCGCGGCGATCGTAGCGCACGAGCCTGAAGTGGCGCGTGAATGCCGCCACCTGGTCGTCCCACACATGCAAGTTGGTGCCCAGCGAGTTCGAAAGCATGAGCACGGGAGCCCGCTCCGGCCCTTCGACCTCCACGTGGATGGCGCAGCCATCGGCATTGATGTCCGGCATGAAGTACTCCTCCCTGGCGCGGTCGCTGCGAGCGAAGCAAAGCAATCCATCGGCATGACGCAAATTCTGGAGTGCTTCGTTGCTTCGGATTTCGCAATGACGGCGTCGAATTATAGAATTTAGCGGTCTCGCCTGCGTTGCGCCAATCCCAGAGATGCCAAGCAATCCCAGAGATGCCAAGCCATGGCTTCCCATGCGCCGCACGAGGCGGTAAGCGATATTCGGCAGCAGTGGCCGGCCAAGGAGTGCCCACGATGGCGATGACGATGAGCGGCGAGTATCAGCTTGCGGTCCCGCGGGAGACGGTTTGGGAAAAACTCAACGACGTCGAGACGCTAAAAGCCTGCATTCCTGGCTGCGAGCAGCTGGACAAATTGTCGGATACCGAAATGCAGGCGGTGGCGGTCGTCAAGATCGGGCCGGTGAAGGCAAAGTTCAAAGGCAAGGTGACGCTATCCGATCTCGACCCGCCGAATGGCTATAAGATTTCCGGCCAGGGCGATGGCGGGATCGCAGGCTTTGCGACGGGCGGCGCCGCGGTAAAGCTCGCGCCGAAGGACGGCGGCACATTGCTTACCTATACGGTCGAAGCGCAGATTGGCGGCAAGCTCGCCCAACTTGGCCAACGCCTAGTCAACGGCGCAGCGAAGAAGCTGGCCGATGACTTTTTCCAAAAATTCGCTGCCGCGGTCAGTCCGCCGAGCGCGTGAACCGCCGATTGCCCACTCCTGCCGACGGCGCCCAAGCGGCTATTTGCGCGCGATACTCCCTTGACCGCCGGCTAGACTGCGGTTCAGAGTAATTCTGGTTCCAAGGTTGAAAAGCGGCAAAATCGTCGCGTTTTTTGCCCTTGAACGCTGCAACGGCCGCGAGCCGTCCTGCAAAAGCGATGTTTTAGGGGAATCCGAGGAGGCGCATATGGCAGCCGTTTCCCTCACTGTGAACGGTAAATCCGTCACTGCCGAGGTCGATCCGCGCACACTCTTGGTGCAGTTGTTGCGCGAACATCTACGGCTTACCGGTACCCATGTAGGCTGTGACACCTCGCAATGCGGGGCCTGTGTCGTTCTGGTGAACGGCAAGGCGGTGAAATCCTGCACCGTGCTCGCCTTGCAGCTCGATGGCGCCGATGTTCTCAGCATCGAAGGCTTGGCGCCGTCGGACGGGCCGCTGCATCCGATGCAGGAGGCTTTCCGCGAGAATCACGGGCTGCAATGCGGCTATTGCACGCCCGGCATGATCTTGACGGCGGTCGATATGGTGCGCCGCAAGGGCCACGAGCTCGACGACCGCACCATTCGTGAGGAGCTGGAAGGCAATATCTGCCGTTGCACCGGCTATCACAATATCGTCAAGGCTATCGCCGCCGGCGCGCGCGCCATGCAGGGTAGCGGCGCCGCCACCAAAGCCGCCGAGTAGCCGCCGAATTGCGGAGGTTGCCTTTCAAATAAAAACGGCCGGAGGAAACTGCCATGAGTGCGACCGGGATCGGCGCCGCAGTGCGCCGGCAAGGGTCACTACACCGACGACATCAACCGGCCCGGCCAGACTTATGCCTATTTCGTGCGCTCGCCGCACGCGCACGCGACGATCAAGTCGATCGATGCCAAGACCGCTTCCGGCATGCCCGGCGTTCTTGCAGTGCTCACCGGCACGGAGCTGGCGGCTGACAAGATTGGCAATCTCATCTGCGGCTGGATGATCCATTCCAAAGACGGCTCGCCGATGAAGATGACGCCGCATCCGGCGCTCGCCAACGGCAAGGCCTGCCACGTCGGCGATGCGGTCGCGGTGGTGGTCGCGGAAACGCTGGCGCAGGCGCGCGATGCCGGCGAGAAGGTCAAGGTCGACTACGCGGTGCTGCCGGCGGTCGCCGATCCGGCGGGTGCGCAGAAGCCGGGTGCTCCGCAAATCCATGAGGTCGCGGCCAACAACACCATCTATCAATGGCATCTCGGCGATCCCAAAGCGGTCGATGCCGCTTTCAAATCGGCCAAGCACGTCACCAAGCTCGACATCGTCAACAATCGGCTGGTGCCGAATGCCATGGAGCCGCGCGCCGCCATCGGTGAATACGACACCGGTTCGAGCGCATTCACGCTCTGGAACACCACGCAGAATCCGCACGTGGCGCGGTTGGTCATCGCCGCCTTCGTCGGTATGGCGCCCGAGCACAAGCTGCGCGTCATCGCGCCCGATGTGGGCGGTGGCTTTGGCTCGAAAATCTTCATCTACCCTGAGGAAGTCGTGGCGCTGTGGGCGTCGAAGCGCGTCGGGCGGCCGGTGAAATGGGTGTCCGACCGCTCGGAGGCGTTCCTGACCGACGCGCATGGCCGCGATCACGTCACCCACGCCGAAATGGCTTTCGACGACAACGGCAAGATTCTCGGTCTGCGCGCCAAAACCGTCGCCAATCTCGGCGCCTATATGTCGACGTTCTCGTCCTCGGTGCCGACTTATCTGTACGCGACGCTGCTGTCGGGCCAGTACGCCATTCCGCAGATCTATTGTGAAGTCGACGCCGTCTACACCAACACCGTGCCGGTCGACGCCTATCGTGGCGCCGGGCGGCCGGAAGCGACTTTCGTGGTCGAGCGGCTCATTGAAGTCGGCGCGCGCGAAATCGGCCAGGACCCGGCCGAGCTGCGGCGCAAAAACTTCATCAAAACATTCCCGCATCAGACGCCGGTGATCATGACCTACGACGCCGGCAACTATGAAGCCTCGCTCAAGAAGGCGATGGAGCTGGCCGACTACAAAGGCTTCGCCAAGCGCAAGCGCGAGTCGGCGCGTCACGGCAAGCTGCGCGGCATCGGCCTCTCGACCTACATCGAAGCGTGCGGCATCGCGCCGTCGCAAGCGGTGGGTTCGCTCGGCGCGGGCGTGGGACTTTGGGAATCCGCCGAGGTGCGAGTCAATCCGACCGGCTCTGTCGAGGTCCTCACCGGCTCCCATTCTCATGGCCAGGGCCATGAGACCACCTTCGCGCAACTGGTCTCCGAGCGACTCGGCATTCCGATCGATAACGTGTCGATCGTGCATGGCGACACCGACAAGGTGCAGTTCGGCATGGGCACCTACGGCTCGCGCTCCGGCGCCGTCGGCATGTCGGCGATCGTCAAGGCGCTCGACAAAGTCGAGGCCAAAGCCAAGAAGGTCGCGGCACATTTGCTTGAAGCCGCCGAAGGCGACATCGAGTTCAAGGACGGAAAATTCAGCGTCGCCGGTACCGACAAGTCCGCGGCCTGGGGTGACGTCACGCTCAACGCCTATGTCGCGCACAAATTTTCCGGCCAGGAGCTTGAGCCCGGCTTGAAGGAGGGCGCGTTCTACGACCCGACGAATTTTACCTTCCCGGCCGGCTGTCACATCTGCGAGGTCGAAATCGATCCCGAGACCGGCAACACCGATATTGTAGCCTGGACCGCGGTCGATGATTTCGGTGTGATCATCAATCCGATGATCGTCGAAGGTCAGGTCCACGGCGGCATCGCGCAGGGCGTTGGACAAGCTTTGTATGAGGGCGCGGTCTACGACAAGGAAGGCCAACTCGTGACCGGCTCGTTCATGGACTACGCCATGCCACGAGCGGATTATTTTCCGACGCTGAAGGTGGAGACGACGGTCACTAAATGTCCGTCAAATCCGCTCGGCATCAAGGGTTGCGGCGAGGCTGGCGCGATCGCCGCCCCGGCCGCCGTCATCAATGCCGTCACCGACGCGATCGGAACCGAAGCCATCGCCATGCCGGCGACGCCGCCGGCGGTGTGGGCGGCGTTGCGGAAATCTGGCCGGTCGATGCCGCACGCGGCATGATGGAAAAGAGATAAACGGAGAAGAGCGATGTACAACTTCACCTTTCATCGTCCGGAGACGCTGAGACAGGCGGTCAATCTGCTCAGCAAGAACGAGGACGCCAAGCTTTTGGCCGGCGGTCATACGCTTCTGCCGACTATGAAGCTGCGCCTTGCCAGCCCACCGCAACTGGTCGACCTGTCGCGCATCGAGGGGTTGGCCGGCATCGAGTTGAGCGGCCGCTCGCTCACGATCGGAGCGATGGCCCGCCACGTGGATGTGCACACGTCGTCGGTGGTGCAAGGGGCCGCGCCGGTGCTAGCAAAGCTCGCCGGCATGATCGGCGATCCGGCGGTGCGCCACATGGGCACGATCGGCGGATCGATCGCCAACAACGATCCGACCGCCGACTATCCGGCTGCGTGCCTTGCGCTCGGCGCCACCATCATCACCAACAAGCGCCGCATCAAGGCCGACGATTTCTTCACCGGCATGTTCTCCACCGCCCTCGAGCCGACGGAGATCATCACCAAAGTGAGCTTCCCGCTGCCGAAAAAGGCGGCCTACCAGAAGTTCCGTAACCAGGCTTCACGCTATGCGCTGGTTGGCGTGTTCGTCGCCAAGCGCGGCAGCGAGATCCGCGTCACGGTGACCGGCGCCGGCGCGAACGGTGTATTCCGGGTGCCGTCGTTCGAGGAGGCGCTGAAAAAGCGATTTTCGCCAAAATCGCTCGAAGGCCTCACCGTCTCCGCCGACGGCCTGAACAGCGATATCCATGGCAGCGCCGAATATCGCGCGCATCTGATCGGCGTGCTGGCGCGGCGCGCCGTAGTTGAGGCCATTGGGAAATAGTAGATCGTCACCCCGGGGGCTTGACCCGGGGGTCTATGCAACAGCGCGGCCCCGTGGATTGCCGGGTCATAGGCGAGCGAAGCGACGCCGTCCTTCGGACGGCTATGCCGGCAATTGCGAATAATGGCGTTTTGCGGCATCGCCAGAAGACCTATATGCAGTCTGCATGAAACCCGTTTCCTCGCCCCGCCCGCTGCCGGCTTCGATCGACGCCACTGTCGCGTTGCTCGCCGAGGCGGAATACCTCGCCGACCGCTCGCTCGGTACGGTGCTCTACTTGGCGCTCAAGATGGGCCGGCCGCTTTTCCTCGAGGGCGAGGCTGGCGTCGGCAAGACCGAAATCGCAAAAGTGCTTTCCGCCACGCTCGGCCGGCGCCTCATCCGGCTGCAATGCTATGAGGGCCTCGATGTCTCGGCGGCGGTCTACGAGTGGAACTACGCCGCGCAGATGATCGCAATCCGCGCAGCCGAGGCCGAGGGCGAGCACGACCGCGAGCGGATTGAGCGCGACGTGTTCTCCGAACGTTTTTTGATTAAGCGACCGCTGCTGCAAGCGCTCCAGCCCGACACCGCCGGCGCGCCGGTGCTGCTGATCGACGAGATCGACCGTACCGATGAGGCATTCGAAGCGTTTTTGCTCGAAGTGCTGGGCGATTTTCAGGTGACGATTCCGGAAATGGGCACGGTAAAGGCCGAGCATCCGCCGATCGTGATCATCACCTCGAACCGCACCCGCGAAGTGCACGACGCGCTCAAGCGGCGCTGCCTCTATCACTGGGTCGCCTATCCGAGCGCCGAGCGTGAGCTCGCCATCGTGCGCGCCAAGGTGCCGGGCGTCAGCAAAAAGCTCTCGGAGCAGGTGGTGGCGTTCGTGCAGGCGCTGCGCAAGCAGGATCTGTTCAAATCGCCCGGCGTCGCCGAAGCGCTCGACTGGGCCGGCGCGCTCTCCGAGCTTGATGTGGTGGCGCTCGATCCGGCGACCGTCTCTGACACGCTCGGCGTGCTGCTGAAATACCAGGACGACATCGCCAAGCTTGAAGGCAGCAAGGTCAAGGAGCTGCTCGACGAGGTGAAGTCGGAGCTGCGCGCGGCGGAATAAACCTTTCCCTCGCCCGCTTGCGGGGGAGGGTAGGGTGGGGGCATCGGCGGCAAGGCTGGCACATGATTGAAAAGCATGCCCCCTCCCGACCCGGCTTCGCCGGGCCGACCTCCCCCGCAGGCGGGGGAGGAGAAGGATCGTCCGGCCGTCTCGCCGAAAACATCGTCTATTTCGCCCGTGCGCTGCGCGCGGCGGGAATTCCCGTCGGTCCCGGTGCGGTGCTCGATGCGCTCGAAGCGGTCGAAGCGGCCGGCGTCGGCACGCGTGCGGATTTTTACTGGACTCTGCACGCGGTTTTCGTGAAGCGGCACGAGCATTCGACCCTGTTCGATCAGGCCTTCCGCATTTTCTTTCGCCGGCGGGGCTATATCGATCAGCTCATGGCGATGATGTTGCCGCAGGCGCCGAATACGCCGCGTCCGCCCGAGGCCGGCGCGACACGGGTGCATGAGGCCCTGTTCTCCGGCCTCGACGATAAGCTCAAGAAGGAGCAGGAGATCGAGCTCGACACGCGCATGACCGTGTCCGACCGCGAGGTGTTGCAGAAGAAAGACTTCGCGCAGATGACAAGCGCCGAAATCGCCAAGGCAAAGGAGGCGATGAAGCGGCTCGTCATGCCGCTTGCGGAGGTCCGCACGCGGCGCCTCGCGCCGCACCCGCGCGGACATCTGATCGACATCCGCCGCACCTTGCGCGCGAGCCTCAAGGGCGGCGGCGATTTCATCGATCTGCGCTTCGTCGGTCCGAAGTCGAAGCCGCCGCCGGTGGTCGCGCTCCTCGACATATCGGGCTCCATGAGCCAGTACAGCCGCATTTTCTTGCATTTCCTGCACGCGCTGACCGACACGCGAAAGCGCGTGGCCACGTTCCTGTTCGGCACGCGCCTGACCAATGTCACGCG
>JBEKSB010000060.1:0-20107 GCA_049517455.1 Xanthobacteraceae bacterium | reverse complement strand
CGAGGGTGAGGCGGTCGCGGCCGGCCAGCGCATCGGCATGATCCGCTTCGGTTCGCGCGTCGACGTCTATCTGCCCGAGGGCGCGCGGGCCTTGGTCGCCGAAGGACAGACCGCGCTCGCCGGCGAGACCGTGCTGGCCGACCTGAAGGTTTTCGAGCCGGAACGCACGTTCACCGTGACGTGAAAAACGTTAACGCGGCCGGTCGCGGCGCGTGGCGGGGCTGGCGCGGAAAGGCTATATTGCCGTCATGGCTATGCATCCGTCCCCATTCCGAGGCCAGCGCCAGCCGCGGCGGCAATTCCGCCGCATCCCCGTTCGCACCCTGGCGCCAAACCTTGTGACGCTGCTGGCGCTGTGCGCCGGGTTGACGGGGATTCGCATGGCGTTCGAGAACCGCTATGGGCTGGCGCTCGCGGCCATCGTTTTTGCCGCCATCCTCGACGGCATCGACGGACGCCTGGCGCGGTTGCTGAAAGGGACTTCGCGCTTCGGCGCGGAACTCGACAGCCTGTCCGACTTCGTCAATTTCGGCGTGGCGCCGGCGCTGATCCTCTACTTCTGGGGCCTGCATGATTTGAAGTCGGCAGGCTGGATCGCCGCCATGGCATTCGCCATTTGCGCCGCTCTGCGGCTCGCCCGCTTCAACGTCATGATCGACGATCCGGACCGGCCCGCCTGGGCCAGCAATTTCTTCGTCGGCGTACCCGCGCCGGCCGGCGCCATCATCGTGCTGCTGCCGATTTATACGGCTTTTCTCGGCCTGCCGCGCTCGCAATTTCTGACGTGGCTGACGCTCATCTACACGCTGGGCATCGCCTGGCTCATGGTCTCGCGGCTGCCGGTCTTCACCGGCAAGCGTATCGGCACCCGGGTGCCGCCGGAAATGGTCGGGCCCGCCGTCATCGTGATGGTCCTGTTTGTTGCTCTCTTGATCGCCTATCCCTGGATCCTGCTCACGACCGGGACGCTCGCATACCTCGTGAGCCTGCCGTTCGGGTGGCTGTCCTATCGCACCTATGAGAGACGCTCGCGCGAGAGCAAAGTGGAAGTGGCGCCGGCTGTCGCGCCGATGACGCCGGGCATGGGAGACGCTTTCGGCAATGAGGACCGTCCCTCGCGCCTCAATTGAGCCGCATCGCCGGCGCTCTTGATCCGCCATGCGACTTGCCCGCCGCATGCTTCTGGCCTCGATGATGGCGACGGTCGCCGCTCCCGCCGTTTTGCGCCTTGCGCGCGCCGACGCACCGGCAGTCACGTTCAAGCTACACCATTATTTCTCGTCGGTGTCAGCCGGGCACGAGAGGTTTCTCGCGCCGTGGGCGCGCAAGGTCGAGGCCGAATCCGCCGGGCGAATCCGCATCGACATTTTTCCCTCGATGCAGCTTGGCGGCGCGCCCGCTCAGCTTCTCGACCAGGCGCGCGACGGGCTTGCCGATATCGTTTGGGCGGTGCCGAGCAGCACGCCGGGACGCTTCGCCAAAATCGAAGCGTTCGAGTTGCCGTTCGTGCTGTCGCGCCGCGCGCTGGTCAATTCCAGGGCGATCGAGGATTACGCCGCGTCAAATCTGCAGGACGAGTTTCGCGAAATTCATCCCATTTGTTTTTCGTGCCGCGACCACGGCGTCGTCCATGCCATCCGCACCGTCAAATCAATCGAGAATCTCAAAGGCTTGCGGCTGCATGTGCCGAACCGCCTCGCCGGCGAGGCGGTCCGTGCGCTCGGCGCGCAAGGGGTCGCCGTGCCGACCCCGCAGGTACCGATGGCGATCGCCGGCCATGCGATCGACGGCTGCCTTGATCCCTGGGATGTGCTGCCGGGGCTAAAGCTGCTCGATGCGCTCAAGAACCACACCGATTTCGCCGAATCCGGGTTGAGCACCGCGACATTTGTACTGGCGATGAACAAGGCGGCCTACGAGCGGCTGCCGCGCGACCTGAAAGCGGTCATCGACAGCAATGCGGGGCAAGCCGCGGCCGGCATGGCCGGCGCCATGTGGGACCTCGAAGCAAAGGCCGTCACCGACACGGTCCGTGACCGCGGCGATCCCATCACGATGCTGACGGCGGAAGAGGTCGCGCATTGGCGCAAGGCCACCGAACCGGTGATCGTGGCGTGGCAGAAACAGATGAAAGAGCGCAAGCTCGACGGCGGCAAGCTCATCGCAACCGTGCAAGCGCTGCTCGCGAAATACGCCGGCGAACCGGAGGCGCAGCCATCACAGCCGCAACCGGCTGAACAGAAAGTTGTGACCGAGCCGCAGCAGTCTCCGCAGGCGAAGGCCGAGGTTACCGTAAGGCCGAAGGCGGATGCTCCCGCTGCCGTGCCGGTGGCGAAGCCCGCTCCGGCTGCGGCTACGGTGCCCAAGGAGCTCGACATTCCGCTGTAAGGCTAACGCGACAACGACAGCGCCGCGCCGCTCCCTTGACCCTCGAAGCGGCCGCCGGCGAAAGCGAGCTCCGCCAAAACCTCGCCCTTGTGGTCGCGGATGATCAGCGCGCTGTGCTCGTAAGTCCACTTGCGGCTGGTGAAGAAGTTGCCGGGACAACCGCCTTCGGGCGCAATCGTGCCTTGCACGGCGCCGGGGGCGTTGCCGAAATTCATAAAGCAGGCGCCGCTGCCCGCGGCCGTGAGCCTCCAGCGGCCGTTCAGATCGACCGGGGGCGGCGGCGGTGGCGGCGGGGGTGGCGCAGCGGCGGCCGGCGGTGGTTCGGGCCGATTGGCGCTGGCGCACCCGGCGAGCGCTGCAAGCATGAGCAATGCGGCAAGGGTCTTTGCCGCTCGCCCGCTCTCTCGTCTGTTACGCGTTACGCCAATCATGCGCGGTCCAGAAAACCCGAAATTTGACCGCAAAAGAAGCCCCGAAAGCCGCTCTTGGGTGGGCGGAACGCCCCACTTGCGCCAATATTCCTAACCGAAATCAACCTTTCCGGGGACTCGGTGGAGGCACGCCATGATGACGTTATTGTCCGCGATTGTTCAAGGTGGCCGTGCTCGCGGTCCGGCCGCGGCCCTGTTCGCGCTCGTCTTTGCGCTGTCGGTGAGCGGCGCCCGCGCCGAAGACGCGAACGGCGGCGGCGCAGGCAGCGCCGGCGCCGCCTCGCCGGTCGAACAATTCTCGGAACAGCTTGAAGCCTTCCAGAAGAGCGTGCCGGACCTCAACAAGACAATTCAGGACAGCGCCGGCAGCATCGACAGCGCCACCGACGTGACAAAAGCGCGCGCCGAGATCGACAAGCTGCGCGTGACGGTTTCCACGCTGCTTGGCGCAGTGTCCGACAACGGACCGGTCTCGCAACTCGGCGTCAAAGCGCTCGATCACATTCGCAACAAGCTCAAAACATTGGCGCAGGACAACCGCTTCAAGCCGGAGGAGCGGCAATTCCTGATCGACCAATGGCGCAAGCTCGAGGCGCAGACCGAAGGCGCGACCAAGGAGCTCGACGACGCGCGCGCGCAATTCGCCGGCCTGTTGCAGACTTTGCAGGACAACGAGGATTTCATCGGCGAGTTGCTCGAGATCAGGCAGGCGGAAAAAGCGCTCGAAGTCATTCGTCACCTCACCCACGACATCCGCGATGCGTCGACCCATCTCAACAAGCTGATCGGCGGCATCAAACCGCCCGGGGCCTGAAGCCTGTGAATGTGACCGCGCGGCGTCTGTTGGGCCTCACGGCCAGCGCGTTGATCGTCGGCGGGGCGATCGCAGCATGCCGGCCGACAGGCGACATCGGTTATGTCGAGATCAAGACGGTGCCGGTCGCGCCGGTGACGCAGACGGCGCTCTACATCGATGCCGCGAAACTGGCGCCGATCAAAAAGGGTGGCGCCATCCTGCGGCAACCGATCGGTACGCTGAAGCTCCAGGCCGACGGCCTCGCCGGATCGCTGACGCCGCTTTGCGACATCGTGGTGAAGCGAAATCGCATCACGACCGTGACGATTTCCGTGCTGGAGCGCCCGCCGCGCTGCCAATGCCGCTACAGCGGCTCGGATGCGGCGCATGCCTGCGTGAGCTGACGTTCCTACACTGCGCTGGAGGCGCTCCCACCCGGCAACCGGATACCTGAGGTAACCGTCCCTTAAGCGCAATGACGGTACCGTGGGACGCGGTCCGGAAGGCGCGTTTTTTCCGCGCGGGTGGGAGTTCGTTATGGATATTTCAACCGGCCTCGGCCTGCTTGCCGGGGCGGTCGTCGTTCTGACCATGATTTTCATGGGCGGCGACCTGCACATGTTCATCAGCGAACACGCGATCATCATCATTTTCGGCGGGTCGTTTGCCGCCACGCTGATACGCTTCCCCCTGTCATCGATGTTTCACGGCTTGCCGCTTGGCGCCAAATTCGCCTTCACCATGCGGCGCATGACCCAGCGCGAGCTCGTCGACGAGATCGCGGGCCTCGCCGAAATCGCGCGCAAGCAAGGGCCGATCGGACTGGAAAAGGTCGAGATCGAAGACCCGTTCCTGGCCAAGGGAATTCGCTTCGTTGCCGACGGCTATGACGCCGAATTCATTCGCGACAATCTCGAGCGCGACCGCGACAATTTCCTCACCCATCTTGATGAGGGCCAGAAAATCTACCGCGCGGTGGGCGACTGCGCGCCGGCCTTCGGCATGATCGGCACCTTGATTGGCATGGTGCAGATGTTCGCCAACATGACCGATCCGTCAAAGCTCGGCCCGTTCATGGCGACCGCGCTGCTGGCGACGCTTTACGGCGCGTTGCTGGCGAACATCATCTGTCTGCCGATCGCCGACAAGCTGCATCTGAAACTCGTCGACGAGGAGGTCAATCGCACGCTCATCATCGACGGCATTCTTATGATCCGCGAGTCGAAAAGCCCGACGCTCGTGCGCGAAATGCTGATCGCGTATCTGCCGGAGAAGCACCGCCACGAGCAGCCGGAACCGGTCCCGGTCTGACCGATCCGGCGCAAGGACGTAAGCCGAGGACATGAGTCATGGCACGGCGTAAGGAAGCGCATGGCGGCGGCCACGGCTGGTTCGTCACCTTTGCCGACCTCATGGGCCTGCTCGTGAGCTTCTTCGTGATGCTGGTCGCGTTCTCCAATCAGGATCAGAAGAAGCTGCAGATCGTGGCCGGCTCGATGCGCGACGCCTTCGGAGTGCAGCGCAACGTGCGCTATTCCGGCGTCATCGAGGTCGATGGTTTGCCCACTCGGCCGAAGCTGAAGAACGCGGCGCATATCGATCCTGAGGATGCGTCGGCGACCCCGACATCCGACGAGCAGGATCACAAGCGCGAGCACGGCGCCCGGCTCAAGAATGACCAGGCTTTCGCGCTGGCCGCGGCGTCGTTGCGCCAGGCGCTGCAGGACATGCCCGAACTGACCGAAGCCTCCAAGCACATCATGGTCGAGGAGACCAAAGAGGGGCTGAACATCGATATCGTCGATCAAGAGGGCCGATCGATGTTTGCCGAGGGCTCCAAGGAGCCCTACGAGCGAACCCGCCGCATCATCGAAAAGCTCGCTGGAGCGCTCAAGGCGACGCCCTATCGCGTCTCGATAACCGGCCACACCTCCGCGATGAAAGCCCCACCGCGGCCGGATTACGGGCCGTGGAGCCTGTCGGTGGACCGCGCCAACGCGGTGCGCCAGATTCTGGAGGAGGAGGGCCTGCCCGCGGCCAACTTCTACGCCGTGGCGGGCAAAGCCGATACCGATCCGCTCTTCCCCGACGACCCCTATATCGCCGCCAATCGCCGGGTGACGATCACACTGATGCGCGAGGAGCCGCCGGTTCCGCCGGATTTGCGGCCCTAAATCCCGCCAAGCCCGCTACCGGCAGGTAAACTCATCTTGCGCTGTGCCGGCCGCGTGGACAACTAGCGGGTGCAGGCAACCGAAGTGTACAGGCGTTCTGCGGTTATGCCGGGCGAAAGCTCGTTTGCGCTATTGCGGACCATGACTCCATGCTTCGGAGGGTGTATAGGCGCGGCCCTGCATCCTCTCTCGGTGCAGCATCAGGCGCAGGGCAAGGTCCTGTTTCAAATTCAATGACAGATAGCGTGAGCGCTCCCGTCGGGAGCGAAGTGCCGGTCAGCGGCGACGCCGACACGCGTCCCAATGTGGGCCTGTGGGGTCTCGCGCTTGGCAGCATCGGCGTCGTCTATGGCGACATCGGCACCAGTCCGCTCTACGCGCTCCGCGAGGCAGTGATTGCCGCTGCCGGGCCGGAGCACAACGAGCTCACGCGTGGAACAGCGCTTGGCGTCGTGTCGCTGATCCTGTGGGCGTTGATCGTGGTCGTCACATTGAAATACGTGCTGATCCTGTTGCGCGCCGACAACAACGGGGAGGGCGGCACGCTCACGTTGATGGCGCTGGCGTCGCGTGCCGTCGGGCGCGTCGGCAAGGCCGCCGGGATCGTGGCGCTTCTTGGCATCATCAGCGCGGCTCTGTTCTACGGCGATGCGGTCATCACGCCGGCGCTCTCGGTGCTCTCGGCCGTCGAAGGTATTGACGTCGCCACCCCAGCATTCCACGACTATGTGGTGCCGCTGACCGTCGTCATCCTGGTCGTGTTGTTTGCGTTTCAGTCGCGCGGCACCGCCAAGGTCGCGGCGCTATTCGGTCCGATCATGATGATCTGGTTCGTGGCGATAGCGCTTCCCGGTCTGATTTGGATTGCCGCCGATCCCGGCGTGTTGTGGGCGCTCAATCCGTTTCACGGCCTGCATTTCCTTATTCATCATGGAATTATCGGCCTGGTGACGCTGGGCGCCGTCTTCCTGGCCGTCACCGGGGCGGAAGCGCTCTATGCCGACCTCGGCCATTTCGGCCGCCTTCCAATTCAATTCGCCTGGTTCAGTCTCGTGCTACCCGCGCTTGCGATCAATTACCTGGGGCAGGGCGCGTTAGTTTACGCGCACCCGGAAGCAATCGCCAATCCATTCTTTCTGCTTTATCCCGACTGGGCGCGCATCCCGATGGTGGTGCTGGCGACCGCGGCGACCGTGATCGCAAGCCAGGCGGTGATCACCGGCGCCTATTCGCTTACCAGCCAGGCGATACAGCTCGGGCTGTTGCCGCGGTTCGAAATCCGCCACACCTCGGCGCAGCAGGCCGGCCAGATCTACATGCCGCGCGTCACCGGACTGCTGCTCGTCGGCGTGCTCCTTTTGGTCGCAATGTTCCGGTCATCGAGCGCGCTTGCCTCGGCCTACGGCATTGCCGTCACCGGGACCATGGTGGTCACCGGCATGATGGCTTTCGTCGTCATTTGGCGCATGTGGCGCTGGTCGATGCTCGCCGCCGCCGCGCTGATGCTGCCGTTCCTCGTGATCGATCTGACTTTTCTTTCCGCCAACATGCTCAAGGTTATCGAAGGCGGCTGGGTGCCGTTGGCGCTCGGCGGTGTCGTGATGCTGGTGATGTACACCTGGCGGCGCGGCTCGCGGCTCTTGTTCGAGAAAACCCGCCGGCTTGAAACCCCGCTCGACGAACTGGTGCGCATGCTCGAGCGCAAACCGCCGCAGCGCGTTGCCGGAACGGCGGTGTTTCTTACCAGCGATCCAAAGAGCGCCCCCACTGCGCTTCTGCACAGCCTCAAGCATTATCGGGTGCTGCACGAGAAGAACTTCATCGTCAGCGTCGAGACTACTCACACGCCGCGCGTCGAGCCCGACAAACGCGTACGTATCGAGCCGGTCGGGGCGACCTTCATGCGCGTGCTGTTGCGCTTCGGCTACATGGAGACGCCGAACATTCCCAAAGCGCTCGCGGCCGCGCGCAAGCTCGGGTTGCAATTCGACATCATGTCGACCTCGTTCTTCCTGTCCCGCCGAGCGCTGCGCCGGGCGTCGCGCTCGGGTATGCCGCGCTGGCAGGACCGGCTGTTCATCACACTCGCTCGTTCGGCCAACGATGCGACCGACTATTTCCAGATTCCGACCGACCGCGTGGTCGAGGTCGGCACCCAAGTCACCATCTAAGTCACGATCTAAGTCACCACCTGAGCATGATCCCGAAAAGTGGTCGCCGGTTTTCGGAAAAGATCATGCTCAAACGAAACCCCAAAAAGCCGCTTGATTCCGTGCGCGGCTCACGCAAGCTGTAGCTCACGAGACTTGTATTACGAGGAGGGAAGGATGTCGGATCAACCGGAGGGCGGGCACAAAGTGCGCGATCTGACGCCGCAAGAGGTCGCGAAAGGATTGCGGGAAGGCAACGTGGTTCTGGTCGACGTCCGCGAGCCGAACGAGACGGCGGTCGAGCGCTTCCCCGGGGCCGTGCACGTGCCGCTCTCGGCATTCGATCCGGCGACGATCCCGACGCCGCCGGGAGCCGAAGTTGTGTTTGCTTGCCGCTCCGGTCGCCGTTCGGTGACCGCCTCGCTTGCGGCGCAGGAACAAGGCTTCGACTACGATTCCCACGTCGCCGGCGGCATTTTGGCATGGAAGGCCGCCGGACTGCCGACCGAAACGTGAATCTATAATGCTGTCGCTTCCGCTCATTCCCGCGCCAGCGGGAATCCAGCACAACGCAGTTTGCAAGAACTGGGTCGCCGCTTTCGCTGGGACGAGCGCGATTGTGTTGGCGATTGCCGCCGCAGTCGCTCCTGCGGCCGCGCAGGAGCGCGTCGTCAATTTTTACAATTGGTCGGATTATATCGACCCGACCGTCCTTGAGGCCTTCACCAAAGAGACCGGCATCAAGGTCCGCTACGACACCTTCGATTCCAACGATACGCTGGAGGCGAAGCTCTTGGCCGGCAAATCGGGCTACGACGTCGTGGTACCGACCGCGTATTTCCTCGCGCGCCAGATCGCCGCCGGCATTTTCCTCAAGCTCGACAAGTCGAAGCTGCCGAACCTCGTGAATGCGTGGCCCGAGATCGCTGACCGGCTGGCAGGCTACGATCCCGGCAATCAATACGCCGTCAACTACATGTGGGGCACGACCGGCATCGGCTACAACGTCAAGGACGCGCGCGCGGTTCTCGGCGCGGATGCGACTATCGGCGCTGCCATCGATTCTTGGGACGAGGTGTTCGATCCGGCCAAAATCGCGAAGTTCAAGGATTGCGGCGTCCACCTGCTTGATTCCTCCGACGACATTATGCCGGCGGCGCTGCACTATCTGCATCTCGATCCCAATTCGAGCGATCCGGGCGATCTGCAACAGGCTGCCGATCTGCTCGGCAAGATCAGGCCATATGTCCGGAAATTTCATTCCTCGGAATATCTCAACGCACTCGCAACGGGCGAAATCTGCTTCGTCGTCGGATTTTCGGGCGACATCAAGCAGGCGCAAAAGCGCGCGGCCGAGGCGAAGGGTGGCGTCGCCGTCGGCTATGCGATCCCGAAAGAGGGCGCGCAATTGTGGTTCGACAACCTTTCTATCCCCAAGGATGCGCCCAACGCCGCCGAAGCGCACGCGCTCATCAATTATCTGCTCAAGTCCGAGGTGGCGGCGAAGAACACCAATTTCATTTCCTACGCCAACGGCAACCTGGCGAGCCAGAAGTTCGTCGACCAAGCGATCCTCGACGACCGCACCATCTATCCCGATGCCGCGACGATGGCCAAGCTCTACACCATCACCGCCCACGACCAGAAGACGCAGCGTCTGATCAATCGCCTGTGGACGCGGATCAAGACGGGTAGATAAGTCGGGCTAGCTTTTGGTTCGAGCTGTGGCGGAATTCTGCGCCAAAGAAATCGCACGCCAGACAGCTTCACACGTTAACGGCATTTCGAGTTCAGTCACGCCCAGGGGAGCAAGTGCGTCGAGCACCGCGCTGACGATGGCGGCGGGAGCCGCAATCGCTCCGGCCTCGCCGGCGCCTTTTGCGCCGAGCGGATTGTGGGTGCAGGGCTGGCTTTCATCGAATTCGGATTGGATGAGCGGAAGATCGCCGGCGCGCGGCAGTGCATAGTCCATGAAAGACCCGGACAGGAGCTGGCCGCTGCGATCATAGGCGCAATGCTCGTGCAGCGCCTGTCCCAATCCCTGCGCCACACCGCCATGGATTTGCCCTTCCACGATCATGGGATTGATGACCGTGCCGATGTCGTCCACGCCCCAATATCCGACAATTCGTGTTTCACCGGTGCAGGGGTCGATTTCGACCTCGCAGAGATGGGCGCCGTTTGAGAACGCAAACGCCGGCGGATCGTAGACGGCCGTCTCCTGCAGGCCCGGCTCGAGCGTTTCGAGCGGAAAATTATGCGGCACATTGGCGGCGCGCGCGATTTCCGCGAACGAAATGCGCCGATCGGTGCCGGCGACGGCGAAGGAGCCGTCCGCGAACGCGATGTCGCCGGCGGATGCTTCCAGCAAATGAGCGGCGATCAGCTTGCCCTTGGCAATGATTTTCCCGGCGGCGCGATGCAGCGCCGAGCCGCCGACCGCGATCGAGCGCGAGCCGAATGTTCCGGTGCCCTGGGGCACCAGATCGGTATCGCCCTCGACGATCTCAATCTTGCGAAGCGGAACGCCGAGTTGTGTGCAAAGGATCTGCGCCATTGTGGTGGCGTGACCCTGACCGTGATTGTGGGTACCAAGCAGGGCCTGAATGCCGCCGTCCGGCTGGACGCGGATCAGTGCCGTTTCGAAGAAGCCGGTTCGCGCCCCGAGCATCCCGGCAAAACGCGACGGCGCCACGCCGGATGACTCGACGTAGCAGGCCATGCCGATGCCGCGCAGGCGGTTGCCGCAATTGGCCTCCGCGCGGCGCTTGGGAAAACTCGAATACGCCGCCATCTCCAGGGCGCGCGCAAAGAGTTTGGGAAAATCGCCGCAGTCGTAGGTCGGGCCGATCGGCGTTTTATAGGGCATGGCCGAAACGGGAATGAGATTGCGCCGGCGAATCTCGGCGCGGTCGATACCAAGCTCGTAGGCCGCGCGGTCGGCGAGACGCTCGAGCACGTAACAGGCTTCGGGCCGCCCGGCCCCGCGATAAGCGTCGGTCGGCAGCGTGTTGGTGAACACGCCGGTGCATTGCACGAAGATCGCGGGGGTTTGGTACACGCCGGCTAGAAGCGCGCTGTAGATCGCGCTCGGAATGGCGGCGCCGAAGGTCGAGACATAGGCGCCGAGGTTGGCAATGGTTTCGACCCGCAGCGCCCGAAAGTGCCCCTCGTTATCGAGTGCAAGCTCGGCGTGGGTCAGGTGATCGCGGCCCTGATTGTCGGAAACGAAGCTTTCGCTCCGGCTCGCGACCCATTTGACCGGCCGCCGCAAGCGCCGGGCCGTCCACGCGACGATCGTCTCCTCGGGATAGTGCTTGCCCTTATAGCCAAATCCGCCGCCGACATCGGGCGCGATAACACGGATGCTGCCTTCGGCGACGCCAAGCTGTTCCGCGACATAGCTTCGGATGTGATGGGGCACCTGTGTGGCGCTATAAAGCGTCAGCTTCTCGCTCCCCGCATCCGCGACAGCCAGCACCGCGCGCGGCTCGATCGCCGCTCCGATCAATCGATTGTTGATGAGATCGATGCGCGTCACATGCGCCGCGGTCTGCAGCGCCTGGCGCACCGCGGCTTCGTCGCCGCGCGCCCAGCGAAAACAGACGTTTCCCGGCGCGCTGTCGTGAAGCTGCGGCGCCGGCGCTGCGCTGGCTTGCCGTGCATCAACAACGGCCGACAGGGTCTCGTAGCCGATTTCGACCAGCTCGGCCGCATCGAGCGCCTGTTCGCGCGTTTGCGCGATCACCGCCGCAACGGGCTCACCGACGTGCCGCACCCGCTGGCGCGCCAGCGCCCAACGCGGCGGCTCCGCCATCGCGCTGCCGTCGCTGGAGCGGATCGCCCAGAGCGCGCGCATCGGACCGACCCGGTCCGCGGCCATGTCGCTGCCCGTGAAAACGGCGACGACACCGGGCGCGGCGCGCGCCCACGAAGCTTCAATGTTCCGAATGACGGCGTGCGCATGCGGAGAGCGGACCAGCACGCAATGCAATTCACCGTTAAGGCTGACATCGGCGACGAAACATCCGCCGCCGCGCAGCAACCGGATATCCTCGACGCGCCGGACCGATGCGCCGATCCCCTCCGTCGCGGCCTTTACCGGGGCGTCTATTGCAGTTCCTCGCGCAGGAGATCGAGCCGCTCGTAGGCCGATTTATCGGACACGATGAAAAGATCGGCGTCGCCGTCCATCGCTTCGTGGCTCGCCCACGTCCAGTGCGGAACGCTAAATACGTCGTGCTGAGACCACTCAAAACTGTGATCGCCGATTTGCGATCGGCCGGAGCCGGAGGCGACAAGACAGACCGCGTTGCAGGTCGCGCGCCGCGGGCGCGTCGGCTTCTTTCGCGACAGCCGGACCGCGTAGCAATCGAGCGCGGGCATGACCGCGCCGCCGGTGAGCGGGTTGGTGTAGCGCACCGTTCGCGCGCCGTCCGGTCCGGGCGGTATTCCGGAGAGCAGGCGGCGCGTCGCTTCGCCGGAATAGCGATATTTCGGCGAATGCGCGGCCTCGCGTGGCAGATCGGCGCCAACAAGGCCGGGCTCCGCCCACAGCCGCTCGTCGCCTTCGTCGACCTGCCAAAATTCTTTGCTATTCGGATCGCCAGGCTCGAAAAAATTGGCGTCCAGCGTGCGCAGGAGCGGGATGTTGGCCGCGTCGAACCAGACGATACGGTGATTGCTGTCGTTGACGTGGCCGTGCCAGCACATCGGCGGCGTGAGAATGAGATCGCCTCCCCGCATGTCGCAGCGCCGGCCGTTGACAATGGTCGCGGCACCGTCGGCCTGGGTGGCAAACCGAATGGCGGCGAATGTGTGCCGGTGCGGTCGCGCGCGGTCGCCTGGGTCGAGCACGGTGAAAGCCGCGATCAGGTTCGATGTCGTCACTGTCTCGCCGGCGAAGGCCGGATTGACCAGGATGAGCGCCCGGCGCTCGACGTCGTCGATGGCAACCTCGTCCACCGCGCGTTCAGCGAATTTCTCGATATCCTTCCAACGCCAGATCAGCGGGGCATCGCGCGGCTGCGGGCGGATCGGCGTGATCTTCTTGAATCGGTCCCAGAGCGGATGCAGGTTCGCCGCTTCGAGCTCGGCGACAAAGGAATTGTCGGCGGGAATGGCCGACGCCAGCTTTGTTGTATCAACGGTCTTGACCACTCCTGGCCTCCGTCACTGCCGCACGGTCAGCTCTTCGGCGGCGGCATCTTCGCCAGCAACTCGTCGACATTCGAGCTGTCGATGATGACGTGTTTGATGAAGACGCGCTGCTCGACCTTATCGCCCTTGAGGTAGGTCGCCAGCACGTCGACACCGAGCCGGCCCCAGATGACGGGATTGAGCTCGACCGTCATGGCGATGTTGCCGTCCTTAACCGCGTGCAGCGCCGGCGGCACGCCATTCATGCCGGTGACGATGGTTTGCACGTTGCGATTGGCGGCAAGCACGGCCTGCATGGCGCCGAGCGCAAGATCGTCATTCGCGGCGTAGATGGCCTTGAGGTCGGGATTGGCGACGAGCGCGTCTTCCGAGTTCTTGAGGCCGCGTTCGCGGGTGAGCGGCCCGTCGGTTTTGAACACGATCTGAATGTCCGGATATTTGGCCATCGTCTCGGTGTAGCCCTGGGCGAGATTGCGAAAGGTCGCCGCGCCGCTCGGCCCGAGCAGCATCGCCACCTTGCCTTTGCCGTTGAGCTTTTTCGCCGTCCATTCGGCGATGTCGCGGCCGACCTGTACTTCGTCCATCGCCACATGCACGGTCTGGTTCGGCGAGGTGGAACCGCGGGCAAGGGAGACGATCGGGATTTTCGCCTGCGCCGCCGCGTCGTAGGCGGCGTTGACGCCCACCGCATCGATCGGCGAAATCAGGATGCCTTTGACGCCCTTGGCGACAAGGTCTTGGACGCCGTTAATCTGTTTCAGCTTGTCCTCGTTTGAGGAGACCGTGGCGACGTCCCAGCCGAGTTCCGTAGCGCGGGTGCGGATGCCCTTCAGCATGCCGATGTAGAACGGGTTGTCGTCCTGCGGCAGCGAGACGCCGATTGTTATCTTGTCTTCGGCGTGCGCCGGGGATGCCGGCAGCAGCAGCGACGCCGGCAGTAACAGGGATGCGGCCAGCGCCAAAGTGCGGAATTTGGACATCACGTTTCTCCTCGATCAGGTGCGCGAGCGTAGCCGATCTGCGGCAGCGGCCGCAATGATGACCGCGCCGACCGCAACCCGCTGCCAATACGAATCGACGTTCAGGAGGTTGAGGCTGTTTCCCAGCACGATCATGATGAAAACCCCGATCACGCTCTTGTAGAGCGTGCCTTCGCCGCCGTGAAGCGAGGCGCCGCCGAGCACGACGGCGGCAATAGCGGTTAATTCGTAGAATTCGCCCGCGGTCGGCTGGCCGGATTGCAAGCGCGCGGCGAGCATCACGCCGGCGACGCCGGCGAGCGCGCCGCACCACACATAGGTCGACGCGACGACACGCTCGACCGCAACGCCCGACAGATACGCGGCCTCCTTGTTGCCGCCGGTCGCATAGATGCGGCGCCCGTACGGGGTAAGGTGCAACAGCGCCGACAGCCCGACGAGCAGCAGAGCGGGCACCCAGACCAAATAATGGACGCCGAAAAGTCGAGAATTGCCGAAAGCGATGAACGCAGCCGGTAGTCCATCTTCGCCGCTCACCGGCGCGCCGCCGGTGATGATGTAGACGACGCCGCGAACAAGAACCATGGTTCCGAGCGTTGTGATGAAGGGATTGACCCCCAGCTTTGCGACGACCAGTCCGTTGGCAAGGCCCACCCCAGCGCCGGCTGCGATGCCGGCAATGACTCCGGCAATAATGCCGAACTTGAGCATTGCCATTCCGGCAATGCAGCCCGAGAGCGCAACCGTCGAGCCCACGGACAGGTCGAAACCTCCGCCGATGATCACGAAGGTCATCCCCATGGCGATCACCGCCATGATCGAAGATTGCACGAGGATATTCGTCAGATTAAGCGGGGAAAGAAAGCGACTGGTCAGGAGTGCGGTTACCACGCCGAGAACAATGAGCGTGATCAGCGGTGCCTGGCCCGCCCAATTCAGCCGCTTGGTCTTCTCCGCCGCCGTCATGCGACGATGGCCTCGTGCAGGCGCTCTTCGTCGAGGCGGTCGGTGCGGTCGATGCGGGAGACGACCTTGCCGTGACGGAGCGCCAGCACCGCGTCACACAAATTTGCCAGCTCGGAGAGATCGCTCGATGACAGCAGCACGCCGCCGCCGCGCGCGGCAAAATCGCGGAGGAGGGCGTGGATTTGCGCCTTGGCCGCGATGTCGATGCCTTGGGTCGGCTCGTCGAGCAGAAGCACGTCGACGCGGCACGCCAGCCATTTTGCGAGAATGACCTTCTGTTGATTGCCGCCGGAAAGCGCGGAGACTTTCAGCTCCGGACGCCGCGGACGAATATCGAGCAGCTCCATCAATTCGGCCACTAGGCGGCGTCCGGCGCGACGGTCCATCCAGCCGGTGCGTTGAAGCCGGCCGAGGCTCGGCAGCAGGATATTGTCATGTACGGACTGATTCATGATCAGTCCCAGCTTGCGCGATGGCGGCACCAGGCCGATGCCGGAATCGATCGCGGCGATAGGATTGTTCAGGCGGCGCGTGCGACCGTTGATACGGGCTATTGTCGCGGCGCGGGCAAGACCGAAAAAGCGTTGCAGCACCTGCGTTGTGCCGCTGCCGAGCAAACCGGCCAGCCCGACGACTTCGCCGGCGCGCAAGCGGATCGCGTCGTCGCGGGTCTCGGTATCCTCGATGAGCGAGTTCCCAGGCGTCGCTTGTCTGATGCTTTGCTGCTCCGCCGCGCGGCCGGTCATGGCCTGGACGAGATTGGCGGCATTGAATTCGCCGCGCCGCACCACTGCCGCCACGCGGCCGTCGCGGAGGACCGTGCAGCGGTCGGCCAGCTCCACGATCTCCTCGAGCCGGTGCGAAACATACACGATGGCGGTGCCCTGACTTTTCAGCCGGCGCAGCACGGCGAAGAGCCTCGCGATCTCGCGATTTTCCAGCGCAGCCGTCGGCTCGTCGAGAATGAGCACGCCGCAGCGGCGCCGCAGCGCTTTGGCGATGGCGACGATCTGCTGCTCGGCGAAGCCGAGTTGCCGTACCGGCAGATCGGGATCTGGTGCAAAGTCAAAGGACGCAAGTTGCGAGCGCGCGTCTTCGCGCATCCGCGCACGATCGACGAGCGTCCCAACACCGAATAGCCGCCGTACCGGAAGGTCGCCGAGCGCCAGGTTTTCGGCAATCGACAACGCCGGCACCAGTTGGAATTCTTGCGGGATGATGACGACGCCGGCCGCGATGGCGTCGTGCGGGCTCGTCAGATTCGCCTCCCGGCCGCCGATGGTGGCGTGTCCTTGATCCGGCCGAACGACGCCGCCGAGAATGCGAACGAGCGTCGATTTGCCGGCGCCGTTCTCACCGACGAGCGCGTGAATCTCACCCGCCATCACCTCGAAGTTGACGCCGTCAAGTGCCGTCGTCGCCCCGAACAGTTTGCGGATGTTCTGGGCGCCGGCCGCTACATCGTTCATCGCAACCACGTTTCGCCGGAGGTGCGCGAGCGTATTACGGCCCGGCAAAAGCGGTCAATGTCCGGCAATCGCGCGACGGACAACCTTATCCGGCGATTTTGCTAGGGTGCGGCATTACCGGGCCAAGTGCCGAGCTTCGATTGGGCTCACCGAACTGCTCGGCACGATGACCAAATTCCACTATTGGTTCCCGATCGTCACGCGGCCGCCAATGAGCTGAGACTGCGCGCCTCATCGCCAGCGGCGATGCAGCCAGAGCCATTGTTCCGGATGCTCGCGCACCCAGCCTTCGATCACCGATGTGATTGCCTGCATGGTGCGCTTGATATCGATGCGACCGAAGGCGTCGCGAGACGGCTCGACCGGATCGGTGATGTCGACCGAAAAGCTATTGCCGTCGGGCTTGCGCACGACGCGCAGCCCATGAATTGGACATTCGGTCTGTCGCGCAATCAGCGCGATCAGCGGATTGGCCCGGCAGCGTCGGCCGAAAAAGATCACGTCGACGCCCTTGGTCATGTGCTGGTCGACCAGCATGCCGACATGGGCGCCGGCTTCTAAACGCCGTGCCAGCTTCACCGGCGCGTCGAGGCCGGAAGGAACGAGCTCGCCCATGAGCGGCTCCCGCAGCTTGACGATGATGTCGCTGATCGGGCGGATGTTCGGTCGCCGATAGAGGACGGCGGAATGGGACACCAGCAATTTTGCCGCTACACCGGGAAGCTCCCAGTTGGCGAGATGGGCGGCAAAGCCTAGCATCGGCTTTTCGCTTGCCAGTATGCGCTGGTAGCGCTCGGCGGCTTCCGGCGCATAGGTGATGACGTCCGGCGTTTGTCGGCCGGCGCCCTCGACGCAGAATTCGTCGAGATGGGCGAACTCGACCCCGATCCGCCCGAGATTGTCCCAAACGCCGGCGAGGATTTGCTCGATCTCGGCGTCGGATTTTTGCGGGAACGCGGCGCGCAGGTTGTTGCGGCCGACGCGATGCTCGGGCAAAAGCGGGCCGAGCTTGCGCATCAGCGCACCAGCGAAATTCGCCGTGCGCTTGCGGTCCATACGCTTGACCGCGCTCAAAAGCCCAAGCGTAAGCGCGCCGACGGTTCCGTCCAGAAGCTTGGAACGTGGTCTCGCCATTAGAACGTGACGATGATCTTGCCGAACACCTGCCGGCTTTCGAGCCGCGCGAGACCGCGTTCGAAGTCGGCGAGCGGCACCTCGGTGTCGATCACCGGCAGCAGACCGGACGCCATCTTGGCGAGACTTTCGCGGATGTTGCGTATCGAAGCGCCGAACGAGCCGAAGATTCGATATTGCTGGAGATAAAGCTGGAACAGGTTGATCGTGGTCGATTGACCGGAGGTCGAGCCGCAGGTGACGAGCCGGCCGCCGCGCTTGAGGCACAGCAGCGAGCCGTTGAAGGTATCGGGTCCGACATGCTCGAAGGCGACGTCGACGCCTTTCTTGCCGGTGAGCTTGCGCACGATGCCTTCGAAGCGTTCGGTGCGGTAGTTGATGACGTGATCGGCGCCGAGCGCCTTGGCCTTCGCCGCTTTTTCGTCGTCGCCGACGGTGGTAATGACGGTGCAGCCGATCGCCTTCGCCATTTTGATTGCGGCCGTGCCGATGCCGGAGCCGCCGGCTTGGACCAGAATGGTCTCACCCGGTTCGAGCTTGGCATTGTCGAACAGCATATGCTGCACGGTCGCAAAAGCGACCGGCGCGCAGGCGGCGTCGCGAAAAGCGATGGCCGGGGGGACCGGGACCACAAGCCGGGCCGGCATGTTGACCAGATCGCGGGCGAAGCCGTCGACATGGAAGCCCATGATGCCGCCGATATTTTCGCAGAGATTGTCGCGACCCTCGCGACAGGCCTTGCACATGCCGCAGGTCAGCCCGCCGTAGGCGACGACGGGATCGCCGACCGCAAAGCCGGTCACGCCGGAGCCGACGGCGCGGATTTCGCCCGCCGCCTCGGCGCCGACAATGAGCGGCAGCTTGCGCTTGGCGAATGCCATGCCGCGCCAGCCCCAGACGTCGATGTGGTTGAGCCCGATCGCCTTGATGCCGATCTGCACTTCGCCCGAAGCTGGCGGCGGCGGGGCCGCGACGTCGAGCAACTCGATCTGGCGATCGGCGACAAGCGTCAGCGCGCGCATGGTTTGCGCCGCGACCTGCGTTGGCTGATTGACCAAGGTCACGCCGGCTCCAACGCCATGACCAGGCAGACATTCTGACCGCCGAAGCCGAACGAATTCGACATCGCGCGGCGAACCTTTGCGTCGCGTGCGACATTGGGCACGACATCAAGCTGGATCGCGGGATCCGGAATGGCATGATTGATGGTCGGCGGCAGGCGCTGGTTTTGCAGCGTGAGCAGCGTGAATGCCGCCTCGACCGCGCCGGCGGCGGTCAAGGTGTGGCCGATCATCGATTTATTGGACGAGATCGGAATCCCGCGGATGCGTTCGCCGAATACCGCAGCAACGCCGAGATGCTCCATCTTGTCGTTCTCGGGCGTCGAGGTGCCGTGGGCGTTGATGTAGTCGACATCCTCCGGTCCGATGCCGGCGTCAGCCAGCGCATTACGCATGGTGGCGATGATCGGCTTGCCGTCGGGACTGGTCCGGGTGCGGTGGAATGAATCGGATTTCTCCCCGTAACCTTCGAGAATGCCGAGGACGCGCGCGCCGCGCGCGCGGGCGTGGTCGAAATTTTCCAGCACCAAAGCCGCGGCGCCTTCCGCCAGCACGAAGCCGTCGCGATTTTTGGAGAACGGCTTGGACGCCCGCTCCGGCGGATCGTTCTGAGTGGAGAGCGCCGAAAGGAGCGAGAACCGCACCAGCGATTCCGGCGTCAGCGAAGCGTCGGCGCCGATGGCGAGGGCGGCTTCGCATTCGCCGCGCCGTATTGCCTCCATGCCGAGCTGGATGGCGCTGGCGCCGGACGCGCATGCCGTGTTGAGCGAGACCGGCGATCCTTCGGTACCGAAATGCTCGGCGAGGCGCTCGCCGATAATGGCGAACTTGAATTCCCCGTTGGTCGAGGCGAATTCGCGCGCCACACGCAAAATCTCGGGATAGCCGGTGTCGGCATTGGACGCGGCCATTTCGGCCATCTTGATCCGCTCCGTCCATTCGACTTCGAGCGGCGGCGGCGCGAGATAGAGTGGCCCCGGGAAATGGCCTTTGGTACCGATGCCGGCTTCCGCGATCGCCTCGTCGCCGGCGAGAAGCGCGATGCGTTCGGAGAGCTCCGCCGGCGACATGGCGTCGCGATACGCCTCATCGACCGCGCCGGCGATCGTGGTGCGCAATCCGTCGGTCGGAAACCGCGAGATGCGCCGGATGCCGGAGACGCCGCCAGTCAATTTCGCCCAATTGTCGGCCTTGCCGACGCCGAGCGAGGTGACGACACCGATGCCGGTAACGGCGACGATGGGACGGCCTTTTTTATCCCGTATTGCCGTGGCCATGACGCTCTCCTTCAATCGACCCGTTCAATCAGCGCGAGCCCTTCGCCGCGCCAATTGCCGACGCTGGTGACCACGACCTGGGAAATGCCGGCCGGACTTGAGCCAACATCTCCCGTTCCCG
>JBEKSB010000059.1:0-20561 GCA_049517455.1 Xanthobacteraceae bacterium | reverse complement strand
GCGCCGATAGTGTCGGCGGGTGATTTCAGTCCAAGCCATCGTGACCTCCATTGAGCTTCGCAACCCAACGGAATCACAACCGATTGAAATCACCCAATTTATTTTTCAGTCAGCCTCTAAGTCTGTGGCCCTGTCCGGGCGATCTTTCGCCATGAGGCCGAATATGCGCCGTCCGGCCAAGGCCGCAAGCCCGAAAGCGGCCTGCCTTATTGAAACTGACCCACTACCCAAACTGGGGTAGTGGGTCAGTTTGAAATGTGGCGGTCTAGGTTAATCGCCCATAAGCTGAGAACCACCCCCGTTTGGTTCAGATCTGTTACGCCAGCGGCCATTGCGGGGCTGACTTTGAGTGTTTGGTGCAGCCGAACGAAATTGTAATACATCGAGTGAAGCCCGACCGCGCACGCGTGATTTTCAACCTTTTTGCTGAATGCGTTTGTCAGTCGCGTAAAGCGCCGCATATGCATCCGCATCGTAAGATTCTGGCGTTCTGCATATGACGTGCTGACATGGGCCGGATCGGGATTGCCGATAATCTCACGTTTCTTCAAGCCGATGCACTTAGCGGGACTATATCGTTTCTCCCCGCCCGGCTCTGCACCGTAGTTTTTTTGGTCAGGTATGCCCGATGACCGTCACTCGTTAGCTGCACGCGATTTTGCATATCCACATCAAATTTGGCGGCTTGGGAGAAGTCCCTAGGGCGTTTGCGGGGCATTTATCGGCTGCCCTTAATGGAGGCGTGCTGCCGCTTGAGTTGTTCCATTCTCTCAAAGCCCGCGAGCAACGCCTCGTGCTCGGAGGCATAGGATTCGAGTGAACTTTCGTGTGGGTCGTCCTCCTGGTAAATCCAGTACATCCACCCGCCGTGGTCGCGGCGGCGCGCCTCGCAGCGGAATGAAAGTTCCTCACTCATGCCCTAGATATGGCACGGCACGCGGGACCAGTCCAAGGCTGCCTTATTCAAACTGACCCACAGCGTTGCGCGCACGCAATAACCCCGCCGATCTTCCATCGGCGGCTCGGGAGAAGGTCCCTAGGCGTGGCGCGGCTTTGCCGGCATCATGGCTGCTTATCGACCTGCGCCGAATTGGCAGTAATCCAATCCACCGCCTCACTTTCGCTGGCAAAGCCGTCAATGCGCCGCTCGTGGCCTTGGTGATATCTCACAATAACGTGCCAACCCGTCCCCATCTTGTCCTGGAACGGCATCATTACTGGTTCTTCGTTAGGTTCCGCCATGAAGGCAATATGCACGCCGGCGGTCTCAAGTGCCACCCTCGGGACGGGCCGCCATATTCAGTTTGACCCGACGACCCGAACTAGCCGGGGGCGCTTTATCACTTGGCGTAGCCCTGTGACCTCAGCCAATCGATCTTACGGGTGCCCTGCAACCACTCGTCGGTTTCGACCTTGGTCTTAAATCCCTTGATGTAGCGAATTTCGGCTCCCGGATAGTGGGCCTCGATTTGCCAGTCGTCTTCGGCGATGCGCTTTAGTTTGAAAGTGACCCGAGGTTTGCTCATAGGCCGAATATGCCTCCTTCGGCCGGGCTGGCAAGCCTTTCCGGTTCCAGCGGCCGTATTTCAAACTGAGCCCCGAGCGAAATTGGGGGTAACGCCCCCACCATGCATCCGGTGGTGAACCGAATCGCCGGTTCGCTCGTATAAACTTAAAGGTGTTGTTCATCGGCGGCTCATGGAGCTTGTAGTAGGGCAGTGTTGCCGAACAGTCGTGTTCTTCTTCTATGATTCATTCACCACCACCAGGAGGAGGGTCTCATGCGAAAAATCACCATGACTTTGGCTGCCGCGGTCTTCGTGCTGGGCTCAATGGCGCTGGCCAACGCGCAAACCCAGGGTGCTTCGAGCATCCAGGCGCAGGCGCAGATCTCGACGCCGATCCATAAGGCGGCCTGCGGCGGTGTATGGGGCCGCTGGTGCCCGCCCGGACGGCACCGCGTTTGCGGCCCGTATCGATGCTGGTGCGCTCCCTGCTGACAAGCAGCGCCAACAGAATAAAACTAAGCGAGGCCGCCCCTGCGGGCGGCCTCGTTGTTTCTGGGGCATGCCGTCATTGCGAGGAGCGCAGCGACGAAGCAATCCAGAATTCGCGACGCGTTACTGGATTGCTTCGCTTTCGCTCGCAATGACGCTCTGCCTCAGACGAGCTCCACTACCGCGCCGTCGCGGATGGTCACGCGGCGATCCATTTGCGCGGCAATGTCGAGATTGTGGGTGGCGATAACGGCGGCGAGACCGGAGGCGCGCACCAATTGGCCGAGCGTGGCAAAGACGCGCTCAGCGGTGCGCACGTCGAGATTGCCGGTCGGCTCGTCGGCGAGCAGGATGCGCGGCGCGTTGGCGACCGCGCGCGCGATCGCGACGCGCTGCTGCTCGCCGCCGGACAGCTCGGCCGGCCGATGCGTCAGGCGATCCTTGAGCCCAAGATAAGCCAAGAGCTCAGCCGCGCGCGTACGGGCCTCATAGCGCGTAAGGCCGCGGATCATCTGCGGCAGCATGACGTTTTCCAGCGCCGAGAACTCCGGCAGCAGATGATGAAACTGATAGACGAAGCCGATATCGTTGCGCCGGATGCGGGTGCGCTGAATGTCGGTCAAATGCGAGGTGGCCGCCGCGTCGATATAGACTTCGCCGGCGTCGGGAGGCTCGAGCAGGCCGGCGATTTGCAGAAGCGTCGATTTCCCCGCGCCGGACGGAGCGACCAAAGCCACCGATTGGCCCGGCCAGACCGTAAGCTCGGCGCCTTTGAGAATATCGAGCGTGATGTCGCCCTGGCGAAACCGCCGGGTGATCTGATGCAGGAATACGATCGGATGGTCTTCATCGGCGGCGGCGGTCGATGGCGCGGTCTCCATGATCGTCGTTGTCTCGTCCATCGCGGGTGATCACTCGTACCGCAAGGCTTCGACCGGATCGAGCCGCGCCGCCCGCCAGGACGGATAGAGCGTCGCCAGGAGGGACAGACCGAGCGCCATGACCACGACGGCCGTGGTTTCGCCGACATTCATGTCGGCGGGAAGCCGCGACAGGAAATAAAGCTCAGGCGAGAACAGTTCGGTATTGGTGAGCCACGACAGAAAGTGCCGGATCGATTCGATGTTCAGGCAGATGATGGTGCCGAGCAGGAAACCGACGACCGTGCCGACCACGCCGATCGAGGCCCCGGTGATCAGAAAGATGCGCATGATGGCGCCCTGCGTCGCGCCCATGGTGCGCAGGATGGCGACGTCGCTGCCTTTGTCCTTCACCAGCATGATCAAGCCGGAGACGATATTGAGCGCTGCCACCAGTACGATCAGTGTCAGGATCAGAAACATCACATTGCGCTCGACCTGAAGCGCATTGAAGAACGTGGCGTTACGCTGGCGCCAGTCGATCATGTAGATCGGCCGCCCGGCAGCTTCGGTGATGAGCTTGCGATAGCTGTCTACCCGATCGGGATTGTCGGTATAGATCTCAATCGCGGTCACGTCGCCTGAGCGGTTGAAATAGGCTTGCGCCTCGGGAAGCGGCATGAAGACAAAGGCCGCGTCGTATTCCGACATGCCGATCTCGAACACTGCGGCGATCTTGTAGGATTTTATCCGCGGCGTCGTCCCCATCGGCGTCACCGCGCCACGCGGGGCGACCAGCGTGAGATTGTCGCCGGCCCGCACCGAAAGCTGTTCGGCCAGCCGGCTGCCGATGGCGATCCCCTGCCCCTCGTCGAAGCCATCGAGCGTACCTTGCTTGAGATTCTTGGCGACCGACGAAAGTTTGGCGAGGTCGCCCGAGCGGATGCCGCGCACCAGCACACCGGAAGCGTTGAACGGCGAAGACGCGAGCGCCTGGCCCTCGACGATCGGCGCGGCCAGCCGCACGCCGGGAACTTTCGAAACGCGGTCGGCAACCGCTTGCCAGTCGTTGAGCGGCGATTCCAGCGGCTGGATCAGCAGGTGGCCATTGAGGCCCAAAATCTTTTCGAGCAGCTCCTGGCGGAAGCCGTTCATCACCGCCATCACGATGATCAGCGTCGCAACGCCGAGCATGATGCCGAGAAAGGAGAACCCGGCGATCACCGAAATAAATCCCTCTTTGCGCCGCGCACGCAGGTAGCGCAGCGACAGCATCCACTCGAAAGGCGCGAACGGATGAGTGCTTGTCGAATCTCGCATTTATGTCAGGTCCCCGCGAGTAACCCGAGTTTCACATGATTCTGTCCGTTTTAAGCCGCGAAACATCGCCACGTGGCGCGGCAGCGCACAGCTTCACGCACCGAGCCGCACCAGAGCGTCCGCCGGGCTCACAAGTTCGCGCGATCCATCGGAGCGGCGCTTGAGCTCGACCTTGCCCTCGGCAAGGCCACGCGGCCCGACCAGGATCTGCCACGGAATGCCGATCAGGTCGGCGGTGGCGAATTTCGAGCCGGGCCGCTCGTCGAGATCGTGGTAGAGCGTGTCGATCCCCTTGGCGGTTAGCGCGGCGTAGAGCTGCTCGCAAGCCCCATCGGTGTCGCTCGCGCCCTGCTTGAGATTGAGGATGGCGGCGGTAAAGGGCGCCACGGCCTCCGGCCATTTGATACCCGCCTCGTCGTGAAAAACCTCGATCAGGGCGGCGACAAGTCTCGTGGGTCCGATGCCGTAGGAACCCATGTGCACGGGCCGCTCGATACCGTCGGGGCCGGCCACCACGGCCTTCATCGGCTCGGAATATTTGGTGCCGAAATAGAACACCTGACCGACTTCGATGCCGCGCGCCGAAATCTGCTTTTCCGGCGCGATCTGGCCGAAAGCGGCGGCATCGTGCTTCTCCGAGGTCGCCGCATAAAGCGCCGTCCATTTGTCCACGATTGCCTGCAAGCCGGACACGCTGTTGAATTCCACCTCCGCCCCGGGGACGGCGAAATCGAGATAATCGCGGTGGCAGAACACCTCGCTCTCGCCGGTGTCGGCGAGGACGATGAATTCGTGGGACAGATTGCCGCCAATCGGCCCGCTTTCCGCGACCATCGGAATCGATTGCAGTCCCATCCGCGCGAAGGTGCGCAGATAAGCGACGAACATGCGATTGTAGGCGTGCTTGGCGCCGTCGAAATCGATGTCGAACGAATAGGCGTCCTTCATCAGGAACTCGCGCCCGCGCATCAGCCCAAAACGCGGCCGCACTTCATCGCGGAACTTCCACTGCAGGTGATAGAGATTGAGCGGCAAATCCTTGTAAGAGCGGACATAGGCGCGAAATATCTCGGTGATCATTTCCTCGTTGGTGGGCCCGTAGAGCATGTCGCGCTCGTGGCGGTCCTTGATGCGCAGCATTTCCTTGCCGTAGGCCTCGTAGCGGCCGCTTTCGCGCCAGAGGTCCGCCGATTGAATGGTCGGCATCAACAGCTCGATGGCGCCCGCGCGATCCTGCTCCTCGCGCACGATCCGGCACACTTTGTTGACGACGCGCAGCCCCAGCGGCAAGAAGGCATAGATCCCGGCCGCCTCCTGCCGGATCATACCGGCGCGCAGCATCAAGCGGTGGGAGACAATCTCCGCCTCTTTCGGCGTCTCACGCAGGATGGGCAGGAAGTAGCGGGAAAGGCGCATGAATTCTCGTCGGCCGACAGTCGGGAATCGCTTGGTCAGTGAATCCGCAACGGCGCCGGAATTACAAGGGGGCCGCGAAGGGAGCATCCCTTGCCATGAAACAGGACGGGTTTAAATTTTTTTGTCACCAACCGCGGGTAAGATGATGACATTGGTTGGAAGATCGAGTACGTACATTTACGCGATCCCGGAACCGCATCCTTCATGCGGACAGCCGGGAGGGCGGTCCAAGTCTTGGGAGGATGGTCCAACGGCGCGAATTCAACGCTGCCGCCACGCTGACAAGCCAAAATCGCGAGAGCAGAGCGCGGATCAAGGATCAGGTAAGAATTTCCTAGCAGGGCTTTGGCCCTGCTATTTTTTTGCCCTCCGAGTGCCCTTCCCGGCTGACGGCATCGCCCGGCCGATCAATGCATCCCGAAAAGCGCCAGCACGCCTTCCAACGTCACCAGGTGGTTGACGTAGACCACGTAACAGGCAGCAAAAACCGCCAGCGAGACGAGCGTCGTCCACAGCAGTTTCGAACCTAACTTCGGGATCGCCGGCGCGCCGGGATCGGTGCCGGGTGCGATCTCCCCGCCCTCATGCTGGCTGCGGATTCCCCACGGCAGCACCGCGAACAGCACCACCCACCAAATCAGAAAGAAGATGGCCAGCGCAGTCGTGACCGGCATGTCAACGCTGTTCCAGCTCGACCAGGGTGCCGGAGAAATCCTTCGGATGCAGGAACAGCACCGGCTTACCATGCGCGCCGATGCGAGGTTCGCCGTCGCCCAGCACGCGCGCTCCCGTCTTCTTCAACGCATCGCGGGCGGTGCGGATGTCGTCGACCTCGTAACAGACGTGGTGCATGCCGCCGTCGGGATTGCGTTCGAGGAATTTGGCGATCGGCGAGCCCTCGCCGAGCGGCTCCAGCAGCTCGATCTTCGTGTTCGGCAAGGTAATGAACACTGTGGTCACGCCATGATCCGGCTGCGGCACCGCTGCCGAAACCTCTGCGCCCAGGACGTCGCGGTAAACGGCTGCCGCCTTGCCGATATCGCGGACAGCGATGGCCACGTGATTGAGCCTGCCGATCATGTTCTCAGACTGTCCTTTCGTCCCGGGAGGGTTAACCTGTTAGCGGCCGAATTTGGCCTTCAGCTGATCCCTGATCGGCCCGAGGATGCTGGTTTTTTGCTTTTCCGAGCCGGCAAGGATCTCTTGCACGATATCCTTCGGCGATCGTCCGCTCCAGCCGGAATCGCGGAAGTAGATATTCGCGGCATTGCCGACGACATAGGTGCTCCAGGCCGCGGCGAGGCCTTGCGGCACTGCCGTGAGCACCGTGCTGGTGCCAAAGGTGACTGTTCGCAACAGATCGGCGGCAAGATGCAGCCCATATTCGGCCGCGGCCATGACGCCCCAGGCCCGCAGAATCTCCAGAACCATGCCCTGGGCGTTCTTGAGCGAGAAATCGGTGCCGTAGATGGCGCCGATCCGCTGCACCATGAGCCCGTCGGTCGCCATGCCGGCGAGCACGTCGAAAACCGGGACCGGATTGGCGCCGACGACGAGCGCCTTGCCCAGCATGAAGTAATTGATCAGGCGCGCGACTTCCTTGCCGCGCACCTGCTGCTTTAATTCTTTGATGCGGTCGCTGACGTCGGAAGCGAACAGACTGGCATTGAGCGCGATGATCGCCTTGCCTTCGCGATCGAGGACTTCGAGCATGCGCGCTTCCAAGGCTTCGATTTTCGGCTTTGGCTGGAAGCTGACAATCTCGATCGTTCCGTCGGTTTTGTGGATTTCCCGTTCGCTCTCGCGTGGCGCGGCAGCAGCGAAGACGATGTCGGCCGCACCGATCCGGTTGCCGACTTTGCGCAGGATCGATTCCGAGATTTCCCTGATCTGCGCCGGGCCATGCAGATCGGCCTTGTTGATGACCATCACGATCGGCTTATGCAGATCGCTGAGCTGTTTCAAGGCGTCGAGCTCCACCCGGTTGAGGTCGCCGTCGGCGACGAACAGGACGAGGTCGGTGTGGCGCACCGTGTCCTCGGCAAGCTTGCCGCGCAGCTCGCCCGCCGCCTCGTTGATGCCCGGCGTATCGACCAGGACCAGTTTGGTGTTCTTAAATCCGGTCTTGGCGACCCGGTCGGTCGAGCCGTGCTCGGCGGACACCGCAAAAATCTGCTCGCCCGCAAGCGCGTTGAGCAGCGCGCTCTTGCCCGAACCGACTTCGCCGAACACGGCGATCTCGACGCGCCCGTTTTCGAGCTTGGCGGCGAACTCCTCGATCTCGCGCACCTCTTCTTCGACGGTCACGCGCTCCTTTGGACGCAGCCGCGAATCCGCGGACAGTCGGCGCAGGGCTTCGATGGTGTCGGGCAATATGGATTGGTCTTGCATGGGATATGAATCCTCGACCGTCACGCCGCTTCAAATCGCAGCGTTCGCTCGGGCGGCAGCGGAAACGCCCGTCCCAGCAGGTTCGTCAGCGCCCGGATGTCGCTCGGCGGCCGCTGCAACTCGAGGCGCACGGCGCCGCGCGCGTCTTCGATCTCGCGTTCGACCGGGCTCGGCGCGCCTGCGACCGACACGACGTGACCCGACGCGAATGTGACCGGCAGTTTGGCGCGTATCGAAAGCAGGATCGCGTCACGATCCGCCGCGTTGAACTGATCCGCCTTGTTGAGAACGACGTAGAGCGGCTTTGCTGTGCCGATAAGACGCTTGATGGCGGCGACCTCCGGGGCGCGCAAGTCCTGATCGACCACGAACAACACACCGTCGGTCGTGGCGGCCTGCTCGATCAGAGCGGCAAGATGCGGCTCATCGCCGTCGACCGATCCGGCGTCGACCAAGCGGACGACCTCACTTGCTTTGGGTGGGTTTGCGCTTGTGGCGTGCATGAGGATCCTAATCAAGGCCGTCTTGCCGCTATAGGCCGGACCGGTGACCATCAGCGAGCCTCGGGCCAGTCCGGCAGGCTTCGGCTCGATCGGCGCCGCTGGGGCTAGCGGCGCAATTATTTTGCCCTTGGTCTGCGCTATCGAACCGCGGCTGTCGCGCGCCCATTGCCTGGAGAGCGCTTCCGCGCGTTTGTTCACGATCGCGTTCGGCAACGGCGGAGGTTCCGGCTGCATCCTCGGCGGACTGAGCCTCTCCGGCGAAGTCAGCCGTCGAAAACGCAGCCACGTGACGGTGCCGATTCCGATAAAGAAACAGGATAGGACAACGCCGTAAGCCACAGCAATATAAGGATTTTTTAGCGCATCGAAGGTCAAGGCAACGTTGGACAAGACCCAGACGCCGAAGGCCACAACGGCGCCAGCGATCGCCACCGTGACGATGCGGACCAGCGTCTCGGGCTTGGCGGCAAACAGCAAGAGTGGTGCAAACCATTTCAACATCTTGCCCGTCCGTTCCCAGATTTCAGCAAGAATATCAATATCGTGAGCCGCGGCGCCCGGCGCTACACCTCGAGCACGTGGACGTGGCAGATCGGCTTCTTGCGCCAGCGCTCCGCGATGGCGCCGCGCACCGCCCGCCTTACCGCCTCTGCAACCTGATCCGGGTCGCGGCGCCGCGGGTTCGGCAGCGCTTCGAAGGCTTCCTCGACCGCATCGCGGGCGATGTCGGCCATCGCCCGGCCATCGGCATCGGTGTCAGGAATGCCGATCAATTCGATTTCGGGATCGGTCACGAGCAGCCCCTTCTCGCTCAACGCCAAGGCCACCGAGATGATGCCGGCGAAACTGAGCCGCTTGCGGGCGCCCACAGTGCGCGATTGCGCCTCGATCAGGAGCGCGCCGTCCTTGTAGAGGCGTCCCGAAGGCACCTCGTCGATGATTTCTGCCGATCCGGGCGCCAAGCGGACGAGGTCGCCGTTGCGGCAGACAAGCACTTCGGGAACGCCGGCACGGCGGGCGAGCTTGGCGTGCTCGGCAAGGTGCAGCGCTTCACCGTGCGCCGGGATGAGGATTTTCGGCCTGACCCAGCCGATCATGTCGAGCAGCTCGGCGCGCCGCGGATGCCCGGAGGCGTGCACGAGATGGTCTCGATCGGTGATGACCTCAACGCCCTGTGTGACCAGGCCGTTGATGACGCGGGCAACCGCCTTCTCGTTGCCCGGTATGGTGCGGGCGGAAAAGATCACGCGGTCGCCCCGGGTGAGCGTGACCTCCGGATGCTCGTCCTCGGCGATGCGCGCGAGCGCGGCGCGCGGCTCACCCTGGCTGCCGGTACATAACGCCAACACCTTGTCGGGCGGCAAATAGCCGTAGCTCTCAGCCGCGCGAAAATCCTGCACGCCGTCGAGATAGCCGGTCTCGCGCGCGACCTGCGCCACACGCTCCATCGCCCGGCCGACCAAAACGACTTCGCGGTCGGCCGAACGCGCGGCGTCAGCAACCGAGCGAATGCGGTCGACATGGGAGGCAAACGTTGTGACCGCCACCCGGGCAGGCGCGCTGCGGATAAGTTCGGCGAGCGTTTTGGCCACATCGGCTTCGGAGGGCGAGCGGCCGTCGCGGACCGCGTTGGTGGAATCGCCGACCAGCGCGAGCACGCCTTCGTCGCCAAGCGCGGTCAGCTTCGCCTGGTCGGTTGGCGCGCCGATAAGCGGGCTAAGATCGATCTTCCAATCCCCGGTATGCAGCACCGTGCCAAGCGGCGTGCGGATCGCAAGCGCATTCGATTCCGGGATCGAATGCGCAACATTGATGAAATCGACCTTAAACGGACCAAGCTCCACATGCCCACCGCGCGGCACGACGTTCATCGGAATTTCCGGCGCTCCGGGCTCCGACAGGCGCTTGGCTTCGAACAACGCGGCCGTGAACGCCGTCGCGTAGATCGGCACCTTGAGGCGCGGCCACAGATCGATAAGCGCGCCCAAATGGTCCTCATGGCCATGGGTCAGCACCAGCCCGACAATGTTACGCCGCTGCTCGATGAGATAGCGGATGTCCGGCAAAATGAGATCGACGCCGGGCAAGTGCTCCTCGGCGGCAAAGGAAACGCCGCAATCGACGATAAGCCACTGCCGCCGCCCGCCGTCGCCGAAGCCGTAGATCGAGAGATTCATCCCGATCTCGCCGATGCCGCCGAGCGGCGCGAACACGAGTTCGGCCTGCGCCATCACTTGGCCTGCCGGCGCAGCATCGGCTGGTCACCGTGAAACGCGAATGGAAAGACGTCGCCCGCCGATACTTTTTCAAGTTTGCCGCCGGGTAATTCCAGCACCAAACGGCCGGTTGGATCGAGCCCAACGAAGCGGCCGGTCGTCTCGCGCTCTCCGTTGCGCACGCGGATTGCCTCGCCGACGCCGTGCGCCGCGCTAAGCCAGTCACCGAGAATGGCGGTAAAGCCCTGGCCACGGTCCCATTGCGCGATGCGCCGACACATCGTCGCGGAGAGTCGCGTAAACAATTGCGGCGCCGCGATATCGGCGCCATGGGCGCGCAGATCGGTCGCTGGAAACAAAACCGCTTCCTCCCGGAGCGAAATCGGCCGCATTGGCGTCGGTTCCACGTCGGGAGGAAGCTCCGGCGTGGTCCGGGGGTGATAAACGCAATTCACGCCAATGCCGATGACGACGCTCACGCCCATCGGTGGCTCGACCTCGCCTTCGATCAGAATTCCGGCGCACTTTTCGCCGGCCAGCAAAAGATCGTTCGGCCATTTGAGAGCAAGGCGTGGAGCAAGCGCCGGCGCTTCCGCGACGATCGCATCGCGCAGCGCCAGTGCGGTGACGAAGGCAAGTTCGGGCGCCCGCTCGGTCGCCGACGGATTGGGCAGAAGCAAACTCGCGTAAAGGTTCCCCGGCGGCGAGGACCACGATCGGCCACCGCGTCCGCGGCCTTCCGTCTGCGCTGCGGCGGTGATCCACAGCGGACCTTTGTCGCCGCGCTGAGCGCGGCTGCGCGCTTCGCTGTTGGTCGAGCCGATCGTTTCAAGGGCGACGAGGCACGCCCCGGCATTCACCGCGCTGGGATCAAGCTCCATCAGAATAGCGAATGGGCGGCGGCGCTCGCCACGCCAATCAGCGGCCCCGGATAAAGAAAAAAGAGAATGTTGAAGAGCGCGCAAACGCCAAGCACCACCTTGAGCTCGTCCGGCATGCCGTAAAATCCTTCCGCCGGCTCATCGAAATACATGGTCTTGATGATCGCCAAATAATAGTAGGCGCCGACCACGCTCGCCAGCACGCCGATCACGGCAAGGATGTAGAGCCCGGCCTTGATGGCGGCCAGGAACACATAGAATTTGGCAAAGAAGCCGGCGAGCGGCGGCACGCCGGCCATCGAGAACAACAGCATGGCCAGAAAGAACGCCATCGCCGGACGCGTGCGTGCGAGCCCCGCAAGCTGGTCGATCGACTCGACCATGCCGCCGCTCCGCCGCATCGACAGGATCACGGCGAACACGCCGAGCGTCATGGTGACGTAGATCGCCATGTAAACCAGGACGCCCTGCACGCCTTCGGAAGTGCCAGCGGCGAGCCCGATGAGCGCAAAGCCCATATGGCCGATCGACGAATAGGCCATCAGCCGCTTGATGTTGCGCTGGCCGATTGCCGCGAACGAACCGAGCAGCATGGAGGCGATAGAGACGAAGGCAACAATTTCCTGCCACTGCGCGGTGATGCCCGGAAAGGCGGCGACCGCCACGCGCACGAACATGGCGATGCCCGCTACCTTGGGCGCGGCGGCAAAGAACGCCGTCACCGGCGTCGGCGCGCCTTCATAGACGTCCGGCGTCCACATATGGAACGGCACGGCCGAGACTTTGAAGCAGAAGCCGGCGAACAGAAAGACGAGTCCAAAGATCAATCCGGTACCCGCTTCCGCGGCCGAGTGCGCGATGCCGGTAAAGCTCACCGTGCCGGTGAAGCCGTATACGAGCGAGGCGCCATAGAGCAGCATTCCCGACGATAGTGCGCCGAGAACGAAATACTTAAGTCCAGCTTCGGTCGAGCGCAGCGAGGTCCTATGGCTCGCGGCCACGACGTAAAGCGGCAGGCTCATCAATTCGAGGCCGAGATACAGCGCGATGAGGTCGGCGGCCGAGATCAGCATCAGCATGCCGAGCGTCGAGAGAACGATCAGCACGGAGTATTCGAACCGTTGCTGCCCCTCCCGCTTGTCGTAGTCGATCGACATCAGGATGGCCGCGGCTGAGCCGAGGATCGCCAGGATTTTCAGGAAGCGGGCGAAACCGTCGACCACGAAGCTGCCGCCGAAAGTGACGATCTTGCCCTCTGGCAGCATCAGCACGATCGCGCCGGCAATGACGAGAAGCACGATCGAGGCCACGTCGATCAAAACCACCGAACGCTCGCTGCTGCGATAGACGCCGAGCATCAACAGCGCCATGGCGCCCACGCCGAGTACGATCTCGGGCAACAGCGGAACGAGGCCGGTCACGGTGAGAGCCGGGTTCATCGCCTTACCTCGCCAACGACGCGGCTTGCACGCTTGAGATCGCGTGTTGGAAGTTGTCGATCAGCTGCGTCACCGACACGGCCGACATATCGAGAACGGGCTTCGGATAAATGCCGAACACGATGGTCAGGACGACGAGCGGGGCCAAAATCGCCATCTCGCGCCAGCCGACATCCTTGATGTTGAACAGGCTCGGCTTCTCCAGCTTGCCGAAGATTACCTTGCGATAAAGCCATAGCGCATAAGCCGCCGAGAGGATCGTGCCGAGCGTCGCCAGCGTCGCCACCCAGTTGTTGATGCGGAAAGTGCCGATCAGCGTCAAAAACTCGCCGACAAATCCGGACGTACCCGGCAGTCCCACGTTGGCCAGCGTGAAGATCATAAAGGCGAAGGCGTAGATCGGCATGCGGTTGACGAGGCCGCCATAGGCCGCGATCTCGCGCGTGTGCATGCGGTCGTAGACGACGCCGACGCAGAGGAACAAGGCGGCCGAGACGATGCCGTGCGAGATCATCTGGAAGATGCCGCCGGCGACGCCCTGCGCCGTCATCGCGAACAGCCCCATGGTGACGAAGCCCATATGCGCCACCGACGAATAGGCGATGAGCTTCTTCATGTCGTCCTGCATCAAGGCGACCAGCGACGTATAGACGATGGCGACGACCGACATCGCGTAGATCAACGGTGCAAGGTCGACCGAAGCTTGCGGGAACATCGGCAGCGAGAAGCGCAAGAAGCCGTAGCCGCCCATCTTCAACAGGATCGCGGCAAGGATGACCGAGCCGGCGGTGGGCGCTTCGACATGCGCATCGGGTAGCCAGGTGTGAACCGGCCACATCGGCATCTTGACCGCGAAGGAGGCGAGAAACGCGAACCACGCCCAGGTCTGTAGCGCCCGCGGGAAAGCGTGATGCAACAGCGTCGGGATGTCGGTCGTGCCGGCCTCCCAATACATCGCCATGATGGCCAGCAGCATCAGCACCGAGCCGAGCAGCGTGTAGAGGAAGAACTTGAAGCTCGCATAAACGCGGCGCGGGCCGCCCCATACCCCGATGATCAGGAACATCGGGATCAGGCCGCCTTCGAAGAACAGATAGAACAGCACCAGGTCGAGCGCGCAGAAGGTGCCGACCATCAGCGTTTCGAGGACGAGAAAAGCGATCATGTACTCGCGCACCCGGCTCTGGATCGAAGTCCAGCTTGCCAGGATTGAGATCGGCATCAGCGCGGTGGTGAGGATCACGAACGGCAGCGAAATGCCGTCGACGCCCATCGAATAGTTGATGGCGCCGCCGAGCCACGGGCGCTTTTCCAGGAATTGGAAATCGGCCGAAGTCAGATCGAACCGCCAGACCAAGATGAGCGAGATCGCAAAGGTGATGAGCGTCGTCCACAGCGCCACCCAGCGGGCGTTGCGGATGGCGGCTTCGTCGTCGCGCAGAAACGCGATGAACACCGCGCCCGCGATCGGCAGGAAGGTGACGACGGAAAGGATCGGCCAGCTCGTCATCAATGTACCCCCGCGAACATGAACCAGGTGATGAACGCGGCCACCCCGATCAGCATGGCGAAGGCATAGTGGTAGAGATACCCGGTCTGCAACCGCACGACGTTGCGCGTCACGTCAAGCACGCGCGCCGAGACGCCGTCGGGGCCGAAGCCGTCGATGACGAAACCGTCGCCACCCTTCCACAACAGCCGGCCGAGCCACATCGCGGGCCGGACGAAGATGAAATTGTAGATGCGGTCGAAGTACCAGGCATTGAGCAGGAAGCGGTAGAGCACGCCCTGGTCGCGCGCCAAGGCCACGGGAATATCGGGCCGGCGGATGTAGAACTGGTATGCCACCAGGAATCCGCCGATCATCATGACCGTCGGCGCCAGCGTGATCGCCAGCGGCAGATGTTCCATGTCCTCAAGCACGTGATTATTCGGGCCAAACGTCAGCGAGTTCCGGAAGAATTCCTCGGCGCCATTGCCTTCGAAGATGTGCAGGAACGGCCAGCCCGCTCCGATCGATCCGATCGCCAAGACCGCGAGCGGCACCAGCATCATCAGCGGGCTCTCGTGCGCCGCCTCGTAGTGATGATGATCGTGCGGTTCGCCATGGAAGGTCTTGAAGATCAGCCGCCAGGAATAGAACGAAGTCAGCGCGGCGGCGGCGACCGTCATGATGAAGCCATAGCTCGCCACGGTTCCCGCGACGACATCATCAGCCTCGATGATCGCATCCTTGGAAAAGAACCCGGCGGTGAAAGGAAAACCGGTCAGCGCTAGCGTCCCGATCACCATCATCGCGTAGGTGAACGGAATCTTGCGCCACAGGCCGCCCATTTTGCGGATGTCCTGCTCGTGATGCATGGCGAGGATCACCGAACCGCAGCCGAGGAACAGCAGCGCCTTGAAGAAGGCATGCGTGAACAGGTGGAACATCCCGATCGAATAGGCGCCCGACCCCATGGCGACGAACATGTAGCCGAGCTGCGAGCAGGTCGAATAAGCGACGATGCGCTTAATGTCGTTCTGCACGAGGCCGATCGTGGCTGCGAATATCGCGGTCGTGGCGCCGATGAAAACGACGAAGGCCTTGGCGTTCGGCGCAAGCTCGAACAGCGGCGAGAGCCGCGCCACCATGAACACGCCGGCGGTCACCATGGTCGCGGCATGGATGAGGGCTGAGACCGGGGTCGGTCCTTCCATCGCGTCCGGCAACCAGGTGTGCAGCAGGAACTGCGCCGACTTGCCCATCGCGCCCATGAACAACAAGAGACAGATCAAGGTCAGCGCATCGACGTCGAAGCTCAGGAAATGAAAGCTCTTGCCGACGAGACTGGGCGCCTGGGCGAAGATCGTGTCGAGCGTGATCGAGCCGGTCAGCAGGAACACGGCGAAAATGCCGAGCGCGAAGCCGAAATCGCCGACGCGGTTGACGAGGAAGGCCTTGATCGCCGCCGCGTTGGCTTCCGGTTTGTGGAACCAGAAGCCGATGAGCAGGTAGCTCGCGAGACCCACGCCCTCCCAGCCGAAGAACAATTGCGCCAGATTATCGGCGGTCACCAGCATCAGCATGGCGAAGGTGAAGAACGACAAATAAGAGAAGAACCGCGGCTTGTACGGATCGTCCGCCATGTAGCCGATCGAATAGAGATGGACGAGGCCGGAAACGGTCGTCACCACGACCAGCATCACCACGGTGAGCGGATCGACGCGCAGCGCCCAATCAACCTTGAGATCGCCCGAGGTGATGAAATTGAAGATGGTGACGTGGGCGTCATGCCCGGCAACGCCGACATCGTAGAACGCGTAGCAGGACAGCACCCACGAGATGGCAAGCAGCGTCGTGGTGATCAGCTCCGCCGCCTGCGAGCCCGCGGTCGGCTCGGCGGCGCCGTGCGTCTCGTGGCTCGAATGGTCGATTGCGGCGTGTTCGGATTGCGGCGCCGGCGCACCGTGCGCGTGGCCTTCGGGCACGAGCGTGGCGGCATGGTCGTCGTGCGGCGGCGGCGGGTCCTCGCCCGGAAGGCGGTTGCGCGCGCCGACAAGCGTAATCACGCCGGCGATGACGGCGCCCAGAAGCGGCAGGAAAACGATCGCAAGATACATTTCTAACGTCCGCCCAGATCGGGTTGAGTCATACGCCCGCAGAACATTTTTGGTTGGCGCATGGTCCTTTCCGAAAACCGGCATCCACTTTTCGGGATCATGCGCTAGCCCTTCATCAAATTCACGTCTTCAACCGCGATCGAACCGCGGTTGCGGAAGTAGGCGACGAGGATGGCTAAGCCGATCGCGGCTTCCGCCGCAGCGACCGTCAGCACGATGAGCGCGTAGACCTGGCCGACGATGTCGCCGAGGAAAGCCGAGAACGCGACCAGATTGATGTTCACCGCGAGCAAAATGAGCTCGATCGACATCAGAATGACGATCACGTTCTTGCGGTTGAGAAAGATACCGAAAATTCCGAGCGTGAACAGGATCGCGGCAACCGAAAGATAATGTCCGAGCCCGATGATCATGGCAGCCCTTGCCCCGACTTCACCTTGACCACCTCGATCGCGCTCGACCGTCGCCGCGCATTCTGATCGCCAATGTTCTGCCGTTTGACGCCCGGCTTGTGTTGCAGCGTCATCACGATGGCGCCGATCATGGCGACGAGCAGGATCATGCCGGCCGCCTCGAAGAAGTAGACGTAGCGGGTGTAGAGCACGAGCCCGAGTGCTTCCGTGTTGCTGACGTTGCCTGCCGCCGGAATCGGCGCCGTGATGACCTTGGCTACGCCGGGCTTGATCACCGACCCAACCACCACAAACACCAGCTCGGCGAGCAGGATGGCGCCAACCAGGAAGCCGACCGGCAGGTAGTTGAGGAAGCCCTGGCGCAGCTCGGCGAAATCGACGTCGAGCATCATCACCACGAACAGGAACAACACGGCGACGGCGCCGACATAAACGACGATGAGGATCATCGCGAGGAATTCGGCGCCCAACAGGACGAAGAGGCCAGCCGCGTTGACGAAGGCGAGAATAAGAAAGAGCACCGAGTGCACCGGATTTCTCGCGGTGACGACCATGATGGCCGAGGCGATGCACACGCCGGCAAAGAGGTAGAAGAAAATCGCTTGGAGGATCATTGGCGCGGCGTCTTACCGGTACGGTGCGTCGAGTTCGATGGCTTTGGCGAGTTCGCGCTCCCAGCGGTCGCCGTTCGCCAGCAACCGCTCCTTGTCATAGTAAAGCTCCTCGCGCGTCTCGGCGGCGTATTCGAAGTTCGGCCCTTCGACGATGGCGTCGACCGGGCAGGCTTCCTGACAAAGCCCGCAATAGATGCATTTGACCATGTCGATGTCGTAGCGCGTGGTGCGGCGGGTGCCGTCGTTGCGGCGCGGGCCCGCTTCGATGGTGATCGCCTGCGCCGGGCAGATCGCCTCGCAGAGCTTGCAGGCGATGCAACGCTCCTCGCCGTTCGGATAGCGGCGCAGGGCATGCTCGCCGCGGAACCGCGGCGACAGCGCGCCCTTCTCGAACGGATAATTGAGCGTCGCCTTCGGCTTGAAGAAATAGCGCATCGACAGGAAGAACGCCTGCACGAATTCTTGCAGGAAAATCGAACGGGCGGCCTGATCAAGTCTCATGTCAGCCTCTGATGACTTCTAGGACGCCGGCGACGATCACGACCATGGCGAGCGAGATCGGCAAAAAGACCTTCCAGCCAAGCCGCATCAACTGATCGTAGCGATAGCGCGGCACGAACGCCTTCACCATGGCGAACATGAAGAACACGAAGCTCGCCTTCAGAACGAACCAGACGAGGCCGGGTATCCAGGTAAACGGCGCCACCGGGAACGGCGGCAGCCAGCCGCCGAGGAACAGGATCGTGGCCATCGCGCACATGGTGGCGATGGCGACGTACTCGCCAAGCATGAACATCATGTACGGCGTCGAGCCGTATTCCACCATGTAACCGGCGACAAGTTCCGATTCCGCCTCGACCAGATCGAACGGCGGCCGGTTGGTTTCCGCAAGCGCGGAGACGAAGAAGATCACGAACATCGGCAAGAGCGGCAGCCAATACCAGCCGAGCAAACCCCAGCGGCTGTTCTGCGCCTCGACGATGGCGGTGAGGTTGAGGGAGCCGACGCAGAGCAGCACCGTGATGATGACGAAGCCGATCGAGACCTCGTAGGACACCATCTGCGCGGCCGAGCGCAAAGCCGCCAGGAACGGATATTTCGAATTCGACGCCCAGCCGGCCATGATCACCCCGTAAACGCCGAGCGAGGAGATGGCGAAAATGTAAAGGACGCCGACATTGATGTCGGCGATAACAATGCCGGCGCTGACCGGAATGACGGCCCATGCGGCGAGCGCCAAGGTGCAGGTGACGAGCGGCGCGAGCAGAAACACGCCTTTGTTGGCGCCGGCGGGAATGACCGGCTCCTTGAGCACGAATTTCAAAAGATCGGCGAACGACTGAAAAAGCCCCCAGGGGCCAACCACGTTGGGGCCGCGCCTGAGCTGGACAGCGGCCCAAATTTTGCGGTCGGCGTACAGCACATAGGCGATAACGACGAGCAGGATCACAAGCAGCAGCACGCTTTCCGCCACCATGATCACCAACGGCCAAATATAGTCGGACCAGAACTCCGCCATCGCTTACTCCGCCGCCGTCATGGCTGAGCGTCCGCTCGCGATTGCCGAGCATTCCGCCATCACGGCGGAGCAGCGCGCAATCGGATTGGTGAAATAGAAATCCGTGATGCTCGAACGGAACTGTGCTTTTTCCGCAGTGCCACCAAGCGCCGCAAGTTTTTGCACATCGGCGGCGTCGCCCGGCGCGATCTGTCCGATCCGCATCATGTGCGGATAGGCCTGATAAAGTGCTTGGCGCAACCCCGCGAGCGAGTCGTACGGAAGCTTTTTGCCCAAAACATCCGACAGCGCGCGCAGGATCGCCCAATCCTCGCGCGCATCGCCCGGCGGGAAGGAAGCGCGCGTCGCCATCTGCACCCTGCCCTCGGTATTCACATACGTCGCCGACTTCTCCGGGTACGCCGCGCCCGGCAGCACCACATCGGCGCGCGAAGCGCCGCGGTCGCCGTGGGTGCCGATATAAATGACGAACGCGCCGGGCGCGATGTCGATCTCGTCGACGCCGAGCAGGAAGAGCGCGTCGAGCGTACCGGACGCCGCCATCTGCCGCGCCGATAAACCGCCCTCGCCCGGCACGAAGCCGACATCGAGCGCGCCAACGCGCGACGCCGCGTGATGCAGGACACTATAGCCGTTCCAGCCTTCCTTGACGGCACCGAGATCGATCGCCGCCTTGGCCGCGAGCGACGCGACCGCGGCTCCATCCGGCCGCGCGAACGCGTCCGCGCCGACGATGACGAGCGGGCGCTCCGCCTTGCGCAGCGCCTCCGCAAAACTGTGGCGGGTGATGTCGGCGAGCGTTTCCACGCCGGCACCGAGATAATCGTAGGTATAGGTGAGCGGCAGCGGCGCCTTCGCGCCGATCAAGCCGATCGGAAAGCTTTTCGCCAACCGCCAGCGCTTGCGGATGCGCGCATTGAGCACCGCAGCCTCGCGGCGCGGATTGGTGCCGACGAGGAGCAGCGCATCGGCCGTCTCGATGCCGGCAACGGTTGAATTGAACAGATAACTCGCGCGGCCCCATTTTGGGTCGAGCGCCGAACCGTCCTGCCGGCAATCGAGGTTGGTCACGCCGAGCCGCGTCATCATATCCTTGAGTGCGAAAATCTCCTCGACGGCGGCGAGATCGCCGACCAGCGCGCCGACCCGCTTGGGATTGGCGCGCGCGAGCTTGTTGGCGATCGCCTTGAAGGCTTCGCCCCACGTCGCCGCACGCAATTGCCCGTTGTCGCGCACGTAAGGCTGATCGAGCCGCTGCGTACGCAGACCATCGACCACGTGCCGAGTCTTGTCCGAGATCCATTCCTCGTTCACGTCGTCGTTGGTGCGCGGCAGGATGCGCATCACTTCGCGTCCGCGCGTGTCGATGCGGATCGCGGAGCCGAGCGC
>JBEKSB010000058.1:0-20467 GCA_049517455.1 Xanthobacteraceae bacterium | reverse complement strand
GATCGGCGTGTGCGAGACCACGGAAAGAAGCTGCTTGTGGCTCCAGACATCGCTTTCGAGCGGCGCAACATTGAGGTCGCCGACAATGATGGCTCGGTCCGCCGGCGCGGGACGCAGCCCTTTGCTCACGTGCATTTCGTCGAGGAAAGCGAGCTTGTGGGCGAATTTCACGTTGACTGTAGGGTCGGGAATATCGCCGCCCGCTGGCACGTAGAAATTATGCAGCGTGACCGGATCCTTCAACCCCGCGCGCTCGCCGAGCGTGATCGAGATGTGGCGACAATCGCTCTTGCCGCAAAACTCCTGGATCGCGGTCGACTCGAACGGCAGCCGCGAGAGGACGACCACGCCGTGATAGCCCTTCTGACCGTTGAGCGCGACGTTCTCGTAGCCGAGGCGCTTGAATCGCTTGAGTGGAAACCTGTCGTCCGGGCACTTGGTCTCCTGCAGGCACAGGATGTCGGGACGAACGGCTTTGATAAATTTGGCGACGAGATCGATGCGAAAGCGCACCGAATTGATATTCCACGTGGTGACGGTGATTTGCATGCGGCAAGTTGCGAGAGGTAACGGCAGATTTATATGCGGCGCTGCCGTCGAAGGCGCAAGTCCAAATCCGAACCGCGCGGTGGCCGCGGCGGAACTCGCCGTCTGCCTTCGCGCGGATACATCGTCCCGACCTCGGGATGGAATGGGCAATCGGAGGCGAACACATGTGACGAATGCAAAACCCGGAGGCGGTCGCCTCCGGGTTCGCTGTTAGAGCCTTGACGTCGAACCGAGGGCGCGGCGCTGGCGTTTAGTACCGCGCAACTAACGGAGCTGACCCGAAGTTGAACAAGTAATTCAAGCCGACGCGCACAACGTCGACGCCGTTGTTCGACGAAATGTTATTCCTAGATGTACCTGTCCCCAACGCGGTGGTCGCGGTGGTGCTGAAGCTCGTTCCGACGTTATCAAACTCCAGGTGAAGGTATTCGACCCGCACCGTCCAGTTCGAAAGGAAGCCCCACTCGACACCCGCTCCAGCCGTCCAGCCGGAGAGTGAGTTAGAAAAGGAGGAAGCACCGCCCAGGAACGGAACCCCGACTCCCGGACAAGGGGCTCCTATACCAGCTAAACAAGTGGTGGTGCTCGTGCCGGTCGAGTTGCCCCAAGCCCAACCGCCTGTGCCATAGAGGAGAACATTGTTCCAGGCGTAACCGATGCGGCCTCTTACGGTGCCAAAATCGACCAGCTTTTGATTGTTAGTAGCGCATCCCGCTACAAAACCGGTGAAGAGGCCCCCGGAAAAAGTCGAGCAACCACTCGTTGAGCCGGTGATGCTCGCCCAGTCGCCATCCGCTTCAATGCCAATCACCCAGCGATTTGGAAACTCGTAATTGTAGCCGATTTGGCCGCCGCCCAGAACCCCGCTTGCATTGGCGCTACCGCCCAAGGTCGTTGGGCCGAACGGGGTAGTTTGAGTGCCAGTGGAACTTTGGTTGGCCCATCCGCCGCCAAAATTGCCGCCGATATAGAAACCAGTCCAGTTGAAGACCTGAACGGGTGGCGGGAGCTCCTTAGTCGGTATTGGAAGATCTGCCGCGCTTGCTGAATTGACAGTAGCTACCGCAAGAATTCCACCGGCCGCGAGCATCCAGGTTCTCATCACGTTCCCCCGTATTGATTCCATAGCGATCGCAGCCCCAAAGCAAATACCCAAGGACAGTCGTTTGCAACCCTCTCTTGCACCGGTAAGAGGGAGGCATCCCAATAAAACTTGGATAGTTGCAAAAATAGCACAACGTCGTTTATGCATTCAAAGACGTAAGATTTAGGTAGAGCGCCGACGAACGCCCGCGCTAGCCGAAAAAGAGCGGGCACTGATTTCTGAGCGCACAAAAACAGCTTTGAAGGCCGCGAAGGCGCGAGGGACGCAGCTAGGCAATCCGAGACTTTCGGAAGCGGCAGCGCGGGGTGTGGCGTCGTCCAAGGCGGCGGCCAATCAGTTCGCCGCGAACATCCTCCCTGTCATTCGTGAAATTCAGGCCGGGGGTGCCAAGAGCGCCAACGCCTCCGCCCTAAACCGGGATTCCCCATATGAACCCCGAACCGGCGCGAATTTTTGCGCTTTTCCTGCGTTCCGGCAAGACAGGCTGGCGGCGCGGATGACCGCCGTCACCGCTGGCGTCCCGAACGGCGGCAGAGGGGCTGATCTGGCCATTTTCACTGGCATTGGGGCGCACTCGTCCCATCGGTTGCTCTTGAACGCATGACAATCGAACGTGTCACGCTGGCGCTGGTGTTGGCTGCGGCCGCAGTTCCGCGATCAGCCGCAAAATCTCCTGGAACATTTGCCGTGGGATCGCGACCTCGGCCATCTGAAAGGCGACGGTGCGTCCGTGGCTGACGACCTTCGCGCCGATCTTGATCAGCTTCTCCTTCAGGCTCGTCAGCGACCAGTCTTTGATCGGCTCGGGCGTCGCCAGCGTGCGCAGGAAGTTTCCGAGATTGTAGGCGAGTGCATGAAGCTGGAGCCGCACGGCGTTGGCCGCGAACGTGCGGCACGACAGCCGCGTCCACTTGATCGCGCCCTTGCCCTCTTTGATCCATTGCTCGCACGTCCCGCGTTTGTTGTAGAAGGCGACGACCCGCTCGGCCGGTCGCGACAGGTTGGTGATGATGAACACGACGCGCGGATAAAGCTCGCCCGGATGCCACTCGACTTTGGCGATCACCCGGCGCGGCTTGGTCCAGCTTCCCGCCTGATAGGTGAAATTGCCATGGAACCGACGCACTTCGTTCGGGGGGCGGCCGACCGGGCGCCTGAGCAGGTAGCCGATCCGGTTCTGTAGAACCGGTTGGCCGGAAGCCGGATCGCATACTTGATCTGCTCGGCTTCGAAGAACTCGTAGACATCGGGATTCGCAAAGCTCGCGTCGGCGCGGAAATAGATGCGTGAAACCTTGTCCTGATAACGCACGAAGACCGGCTTGAGGACATCGCCCCAGCCGTCGGCGCTGTGCACATTGCCGGGACGTAGTGCGCAGCGCTCAAGATCGCCGAACTGATTGAATACGAACAGCGGATGATAGCAGGTGCAGGCGTAATGGCCGTTCCAGATGCTGTTCTCTTGCTCGCCGTGGGTCGGGCTTACGCTCGAATCCATGTCGAGCACGATGCCTCTCAGCGGACGGCGGCCGTGCACAAGGTCGATCCACCGGCCGGAAAAGTCGGTAAGAGCGGCGAGCCATTGCGTCTCGAACCGGCCCATCTGGCTCGGCGAAGCCGCGCTACCATGAGCCGCTTTGCCACCGACAATCCAACGCATCGCCGGATCGTGGCGCAGGCGCTCGGCGTCGTTCACATCCTCATATCCAGCAAGGCGGCCGAACACTGACTGCCGGAACAACCCTGCCAATGCGTGCCGACCGTTCTTGCCGGTGCGCGCGTCGGCGAGCGTCTCGCTTGCCATCGCGCTCAGTCCGAGTACATCGTCAAGTTCGCGGTAGGCCAGCAATCCGGCGTCGGACGTGACCACGGAGCCCGAAACTGCACCATCACGCGACGGTCAAAATCCAGCCGGATGGCGCCCGATTCCGATACACCCGCTGGGTTCACCATCGCGGCCTCCCGCAGTTCCCGATAAGCTCCTGATCGCTATATCTGAATCGCGGCGCGCGTTGCTAAAATCAGCGCGTCATCCGGGGAGTGCGGGTTCAGTTACCCTATTATTACCGCGTTGGAGACGGGCATGCACAGCGCATCGCAGCGGCAGCGGGTGGTGATCGTCGGCGGCGGGTTCGCCGGGCTTCAAGCGTGCCAGACTCTTGCTCTTGCGAAAGTGGAGGTCGACGTCACGCTCGTCGACGCCCGGAACCATCATTGTTTTCAGTCGCTGCTTTATCAGGTCGCGACCGCGGCGCTGTCACCCGCCGACGTCGCCTGGCCGATCCGCGCCATCCTGCGGGCGCAGAAGAATGTCCGGGTGGATCATGGCACGGGTCACGGCGATCGACGTTCCAGCGCGCCGCGTGCACACCCGCGAGATCGACCTTCCCTACGACTATCTCGTGCTTGCCACCGGCACGACCCACTCCTACTTCGGCCACGATGATTGGGCGCCGTTTGCGCCGGGGCTCAAGCATATCGCGGACGCGACCGAGATCAGGCGGCGTTTCCTGCTCGCCTTCGAACGAGCGGAGTCATTGAGGATGAGGCCGCGCGCCAGCGCCTGCTCACCTTCGTCATTATCGGCGGCGGTGCCACGGGGGTGGAAATGGCCGGTGCGATCGCGGAGGTCGCGCGGCGAACTTTGCAGCACGACTTCCGCCGCATCGACCCGCGCACCTCGCGCATCGTGCTGATCGAGGCCGACCCCCATCTGCTGCCGACCTTTCCCGAGGCATTATCGGATTATACGAAGCGGTCGCTGCAAAGCATGGGCGTGGAAGTCGAGCTCGGCCGCAAGGTCACCGGCTGCGATGCGCAGGGCGTGTCGTCGGACGGCGGCCGCATCGAGGCGGCGACGGTGATTCGGGCGGCGGGCGTTGTCGCCTCGCCGGCAGCACTGTGGATCGGCGCCGAACACGATCGCGCCGGACGCGTCAAGGTGAATGCCGACCTTAGCGTTCCGGCACGGCCCGAAATCTTCGCCGTTGGCGACACGGCGAGCGTTGCGGATAGCGACGGCCGCCCGGTTCCCGGCATCGCGCCGGCGGCAAAACAGATGGGCAGCTATGCCGGGAAGGTTATTGCCGCCCGGGTGCAAGGCCGGCCCGCGCCGGCGCCATTCGCTTACCGCCATCTGGGCGAACTCGCCGCCATCGGCCGCAAGTCCGCCGTGGTGAAGCTTGGCGTCTTTCAGCTCACCGGTTTTTTTGGGCTGGCTGTTTTGGAGCGCCGTGCACATCTATTTTTTAATCGGGTTGCGTAACCGCTTCGTGGTCGCGCTGAATTGGCTGTGGAGCTATGTGACGTTCCAGCGGGGCGCTCGGTTGATCGGCATCGCGCCACGGTGAGATACGAGGACGTCATTGCGAGGAGCCAAACGACGAAACAATCCAGCGCGGCGCCAACCCGGATTTGCTTCGTTTCGCCCGCAATGACGTTCCTACTTCATGTTCGCCTGATAATTGATGACGAACAAGTTGGGATCGGGCTTTTTCGCCGTGTCAAGATTATAGACGGCGACGGTCGTATCGAGCCCCTGAGGATCGGTCACCGTCCACTGCTTGAGTTGCTGATTTTTGGCATCGAACATGATCATCAGCCGGTTGGTGCCGACCATGACCTGCGTCTCCTCGATGACGACGGTAATGAAGGTGTCGTCCGCCGAAACGCTGATCACGTCGGTGTCGCGGAGGAGATCGATGCGGTCGGCGAGCAAGTAGCGCAACGGCGTCTGCGACAGCGGGTAATAATCCGACGTCTCAAGCGAGCGGTCGCGGACCACGACCGAGGAGCCATCGGCGATGATGTCGATCGGGCTCGGCGGATTGTATTGGAAGCGGACCTTTCCCGGCTTTTGTATCGAGAAAGTGCCCTCAACGCGCCGGCCGTCCGGACCGATCTGCACGAAGTTTCCAACCAAAGTCTGCACGCTGGACAGGTAGCCGCTGATCTTGTCGAGAAGCGCGCGTTGATGGGCGTCGAAGGCGGTCGCCTGGCCTGACGCGGCGCTTTTGCCGCCAAACGAAAACGAGAACGGGAAAAAACCCTTGGCGGACGCACCGGCGGCGGAGTCAGTCGCTGCGGGCGCGACTGCGGCGGCCGGCGGGGGTGATGACCCGGCCTTGGATCGCGGCGCCGGTGTCGGTAGCGGCACATCTTCCGCTACAGCGGCGACGGCGGCAAATACCACGCAAGCCATCGCTAGGACAATCGTTCGCGCGCCCTGTCCCGCCATATTCATCACTCTCCGTGTCTCAACACGCATACGCTATAACCAGAACAACCGCTAACGCGGCGATATGGCGAATTCGCGGCTAAGCATTTCCGCTTAGAGATCACGCGGTTGATTCTCAATAGCGGTCATCCTCGGCGGCTTCGACGAGAATTTCCCGCTTGCCGGCGTGATTGGCCTGCCCGACGATTCCTTCTTGCTCCATGCGCTCCATCAGCGACGCGGCGCGATTGTAGCCGATCTGCAGCCGGCGCTGGATGTAACTGGTGGAGGCTTTGCGATCGCGGGTTACCACCTGCACGGCCTGCTGATAGAGGTCGCCGCCTTCCGAGGCGCCCATGGCGGTCGCATCGAATACCGCCGCATCGCCCTCGTCCGCCGGTTCTTCGGCCGTGACGGCTTCGAGGTATTGCGGCACGCCTTGCGATTTCAGATGCCGCACGACTTTTTCGACCTCCTCGTCGGAGACGAATGGTCCGTGCACGCGGCTGATGCGCCCGCCGCCGGCCATGTAGAGCATGTCGCCTTGGCCGAGCAGCTGCTCGGCGCCTTGCTCGCCGAGGATGGTGCGGCTGTCGATCTTCGAGGTCACCTGGAAGGAGATGCGGGTCGGGAAGTTCGCCTTGATCGTGCCGGTGATGACGTCGACCGAGGGCCGCTGCGTCGCCAGGATCACGTGTAGGCCTGCCGCGCGCGCCATTTGCGCCAGCCGCTGCACCGCGCCCTCGATGTCCTTGCCGGCCACCATCATCAGGTCGGCCATCTCGTCGACGATGACGACGATGTATGGCAGCGGCTCGAGATCGAGCTCCTCTTTCTCGTAGATCGCTTCGCCGCTTTCCCGGTCGTAGCCGGTGTGCACCGTGCGGCTGAGCTTCTCGCCCTTTCCGTTCGCCTCGGCGACGCGCGCGTTGTAGCCGTCGATATTGCGCACGCCGAGCTTCGACATTTTTTTGTAGCGCTCCTCCATTTCGCGCACCGCCCATTTGAGCGCGACCACCGCTTTCTTGGGATCGGTGACGACGGGCGTGAGCAGATGGGGAATGCCGTCGTAGACGGACAGCTCCAACATTTTGGGATCGACCATGATCAGCCGGCATTGATCGGGATGCAGCCGATAGACCAGGCTGAGGATCATGGTGTTGATGGCGACCGACTTGCCCGAGCCGGTGGTGCCGGCGATGAGCAAATGCGGCATGCGCGCCAGATCGACAAGCACGGCCTCGCCGCCGATCGCCTTGCCGAGGCAGAGCGGCAGCCGGGAGGAGTTATCGGCATAGTCGCGCGACGCGAGCAGCTCGCGCAGGAAGACTTTTTCGCGGGTCGGGTTCGGCAATTCGATGCCGATGACGTTGCGTCCGGACACCACGGCGACGCGCGCGGAGAGCGCGCTCATGGAGCGAGCGATGTCGTCGGCAAGACTGATCACGCGCGACGATTTTATGCCTGGTGCGGGCTCCAGCTCGTAGAGGGTGACCACCGGGCCGGGCCGCGCATTGATGATCTCGCCGCGCACGCCGAAATCGGACAGCACGCCCTCGAGCGCGGTGGCATTCTCTTGCAAGGCTTCGGTACTGACGGTGGCGCGGCCGACTTTGCTCGGCTGCGTGAGGAGTTCGAGCGGGGGAAGGATGTACCCGCCATTGGAGCGGCGCGCCGGTTTCGGCGCCGCACGGGGCTTGCGAGGCGTGCGCGGCGCGGGCGCGCCGGACAATTCGTCCTCGGCTTCTTCCTCGGTTCGCGGGTCGGGCCGGCCGTCGAAATGGGGCTCAACCCGGGGCGGGGCGATGCTTTCGCGACGGACCAGAGCTGGTGTCCGCGCCCGGCGGCGGAAAATCAGCGCAAGCCGCGTGCGGAAGCTCAGCACAGCGTGCATCAGGCGGCCGAGCGAAATCCACGCGCCCTCGGCGTCGTCATCTTCAACTTCGTGCTCGTCATCGGCCGTTTCTTCTTCGTCGTCCGCCGATCCACGCCAGAAGATACCAGCTGCGCCGGCGAAGGCCGTGAGCGCGGCAACGCCGAGCACAATCGCGGCCACCAAGCGGTAAAGCCCCGTAAGCGGCGCTCCGAGCAATACGGCCGGCGCCCGCAGCATCGCGTCGCCGACGACGCCGCCGAGCCCGCACGGCAGAGGCCAATAGGTTCCGCGCGGCAGGGACGCGGCGAACGCGGCTGCAAGCACAGCGCCAAAGACCCAGAGCAGCACCCGCAACCGCTCGCGACCAAGCGGCCGATGGCCGAGCAGGCGATAACCCCACACTCCGATCGGCAACAGGAGCGCCAGCGAGCCCAAGCCCAGCAGTTGCATCATCAGATCGGCGGCGATCGCGCCGGGGCGGCCGAGCAGGTTGTGCACCGGCGCATCGGTGGCATGACTGAGCGACGGGTCGTGGACGGACCAGGTGGCGAGCGCGAGCGCCGCCATCATGGCGAGGCTGAGAAGGGCTATTCCGCCCATCTCGCGCAGCCGCCGCCGGAGCACGGCGCCGAGCTGGCCGGAGAGAAAGGCCATGCCGTCGAGGCTGCGGTCGATCATCGACATCGCTTGATCTCTGCTCAGCCCAGCACCGCGACGAGGCGGTGCAACGCCTCCGCGGTGATCTCCTTGTTCTGCACCATGGCGACGCGGATGTAGTCCGCGCCGGGATTGCTGCCGTCGGCCTGCTCGCGCGCGAGATAGCGGCCCGGCACGACGCGCACGCCGGCTTCACGCCACAAGGAGAGCGTCGCGGCCTCGCTACCGCCTTGCGCGGAAACATCGAGCCAGAGGAAAAATCCGCCCGCTGGCCGGCGATAGCCGTAACGGTCGCCGACGATCTGATCGGCAAGATCGAATTTCTCGCGGTAAAGACGCCGGTTCTCTTCGACATGCGTCTCGTCGCCATAGGCGGCAATCGCGACGCGTTGCGCCGGCAGCGGTACTTGCGGCGCGGCGACGTTGCGCAATTCGAGATAGGCCGCCAGAAATCGTCGGTCGCCGGCGGCGAAGCCCACCCGCAAGCCCGGAAGATTCGATCGCTTGGACAGCGAGTGAAATACGACGACGTTGGCGAAATCCGGCGCCGCGGCGGCCAGCATGCCCGGTGGCGGCCGGTCGCTGTAGATTTCGCAATAACATTCATCGCAGAAAACGAGGAAGCCAAAGCGGCGCGCCAGCGCCGCCAGCTTGGCGAGGTACGCCCGGTCGGCCACCGCACCCTGTGGGTTGGACGGCGAGGCGAGATAGCAAGCCACGGTGCGCGCGAGCAGATCCTCGGTCAGCGTATCGAGGTCGGGCAGGAAGCCCGAGGCGGCCGTCGCCGGCAGATAGACCGGCTCGCAATCGGCGGCGATGGCGCCGGCGGAATAGGCGGCATAAAACGGATTGGGAAGCAGAATCGCCGGCCGGCCGGCGCGCGGCTCCACCCATCTTTTGGCGGCGAGCGCGGCGAGAAAAAGCCCCTCGCGCGTGCCGTTGAGCACCAGCACCTCGATTGCGGGATCGACCGGACGTTCTAGCGAATAGCGGCGGTTGAGCCATTTGCCGACCGCCTCGCCGAACGCATCGAGCCCCTTATTCATGGGGTAGCGGCCGAATTCGTCGAGATGCGCCGCAATGATCGGCCCGACGAAAGCGGGAATCGGATGTTGCGGTTCGCCGACCGCCATGCTGATCGCAGGCTGGCCCGGCGGAATATCGCCGAGAAAGTCGCGCAGCCGCACGAACGGCGAGCGCGAGTCGGGCGCGCGAACGGTCGAATGGGAAGGCTGGCGGGTCATTCTATACATCATGAACAGCGGGGCCGCCCGCCGCACCAACGGCTGCATAACATAGGAGCGGCGAGGTTAAGACCCGATTAACCATCGGCCCTCGGGACCGACGACAAAGCCATCGAGGAACCGCCTCAAGAATACTTTTCCTCGAGGTCGACCGTCGACTCGACACCAATGCGGTCGAAATAGGCCTTGAGCCAGTTGTCGGCGCGTTCGCGGTCGTTGTTAAAAAGCTGCAACAGAAAATCCCAGTCGCCGTTCAACCTGCCGGAGGCGACAAACTCCCGGATCAGGTCTTCCGCTTCGATCACGTGCACCAGCATGCGCTTGCGTTCCGTCATTATGCCGTCATCGATCCGCTTGTTCCGGAGGGCAACGGCCCGCATTTCGCGGATGAGGACGGTATTAAAACTGATCTCCTGCATGCGATTCACAATCGCGGGGGAGGAGGTCGGAATCTCCGGCCGTTCGGCCGCGTGAGCTGAACCAGCACGATGTCGGGAGCCTCGCAGTCGAAGACCAACGGAAAGATCGCGGGATTTCCCGCGTAGCCGCCATCCCAATAATATTCGCCGTCGATTTCGACCGCCTGCATCAACAGCGGCAGGCATGTCGAAGCGAGTACATGGTCGGCGGAAAGTTCGTTGCAGGTGAAGACCTTCACCTTGGCCGTGCGCACGTCGGTGGCGCAAAGAAACAACTTGATCGCCTGTTGCTGGCGAACCCGGTCGAAGTCGACGAACTCCTCCAGTAATTTCTTGAGCGGGTTGATGTTGAATGGGTTGAGTTGATACGGGGACGCAAAGTAAGTGAGCGCCTCCATAAATACGTAACCCGGCGAATGATCGAGACCGTGCGTCGGATTCATCTTGTCGAGCCAGGAAGGCTGGAACACTCCCCGGGACGCGCTCACAGACAGCTTTTGCCAAAAGAGCCGCAGCGCGTTTCTCGCCCCTTCGCGGCCTCCGGCCGCCAAGCCGTCGGCAAGCACGACGGCGTTGATAGCCCCGGCGCTGCTCGCGGTGATGCCTTCGAAGGTCAGGCGTTAATCCTCAAGCAAGCGATCGAGTACGGCCCAGGTGAACGCTCCGTGGGTGCCGCCACCGCCGCAAACAGCGGTGATTTTCGCTTATCTCATCTGCCGAGCACGCAATGCAAATTATCGGCATCAGCGCGTCAATACTGTTTGACGCAAAGATTTCAGCCGGTCAAAAATATTTTGCTTCGAGATCGACGGTCGATTGTTTACCGAGGTGATCGAAATTGGTCGCCAGCCATTTGTCGGCGCGTTCGCGCCCCATCTCGTGAAGATGCATCAGAAAATCCCAATCGCCGTTCAATCTGCTCGACCAAGAAAATCCTCTGATCAAATCCTCGGCTTCGATCAAGTGCATGAGCATGCGCTTGGCCCCGGACACTCTGTCGTTGTCGATCAGCTTGTTCAGAAAAGCGATCGTCCGCATTTCGCGAATGAGTGAGGTATTGAAGCTGATCTCCTGCGTGCGATTCATAATCGCGGGCGAGGTGGTCGGAACGCCCGGGCGCTCGGCCGGCGTGATGTGGACCATGATGATGTCGCGCGCCTCGCAATCGTAGACCAGCGGAAAGATTGCGGGATTCCCTGCATAGCTGCCGTCCCAATAAAATTCGCCGTCGACCTCGACGGCGTGCATCATCAGCGGCAGGCATGCCGAAGCGAGTAGGTGCTCGACGCCAAGATCCTTGCCGGCGAAGATCTTCGCCTTGGCCGTCTGCACGTTGGTCGCACAAATAAACAGTTTGACCGCCCGTTGCTGGCGTACGCGCTCGAAGTTGATCGCCTCCGCGAGCAGGTCCTTGACCGGATTGTAGTTGAACGGATTCATCTGATAGGGAGACGCGAAAAAAGTTAGCGATTCCACAAATAAGAAACCGGGCGAATTTTCGAGGCCGAAATCCGAATTCGCTTTGTCTGTTTTGAAGATACCGCGGGACGAAATTTCGGATACTTTTTGCCAATAAAGCCGCAATGCATCCCTTGCCCCCTCGCGGCCGCCGGCGGCCAAGCCGTCGGCAAGCACGACCGCATTGACGGCGCCGGCGCTGGTCGCTGTGATGCCTTCGAATTTCAGCCTTTTTTCTTCGAGCAGGCGGTCGAGCACGCCCCAGGTGAAGGCGCCATGGCTGCCGCCGCCCTGGAGCGCCAGGTTAACGACCTTCTTACCCGCAGTAGCGGCGGGCTCCGGCCGGGCGGTGCTTGCTTGCTCGTCCATGGCGTTCGTCGCTGCGGTGGATGACTGCCGCCGTCAATGCCACGGACCCAATACCGATCGGTGTGTGGCCCGGCCCCGCCAGAGTAAGACCGGAAAAGCGAAATCAAGCAAGAGCCCGGGAGGATGCGCTCCGTCCGCGCCCTAGGCGTGCGCCTTGCGCTGCGGGTCGATAATGCCTTCGAGCTTGCCGAGAACGTGCATGCAGGGAAGAAGCTGCGCCAAGCTCGAATTCGGCTCGCGCTTTTCCTTGATGGCGGCGATGAACTCGCGATCCTCGAGCTCGATACCGTCCATGGAGACGTCGACCTTCGACAAATCGATCTTGTTGTCCTTACCGTCGGACAGGTCGTCGTAGTAGGCCTTGTAAGTGCCGTTGTCGCAGATGTAACGGAAGAATGAGCCGATCGGACCTTCATTGTTGAACGACAACGACAACGTGAGGATCGCGCCGGAAGGCACTTTGGCGACGATGCCCATGTCCATCGCGATATTGAGCTGGGGGTGGATCGGCCCTTGCACGGCGTAGCAATCCGAGATCGTCTGCCCGGTCTGATACTGAAACAAGTCGATCGTGTGCGCCGAATGGTGCCACAGCAAATGGTCGGTCCAGCTCCGCGGCTGGCCGGCGGCGTTCATGTTCTTGCGCCGGAAGAAATAGGTCTGCACGTCCATCTGCTGGATTTTCAGATCGCCCTTCTCGACGCGCTTGTGCACCCATTGATGGCTGGGATTGAAGCGCCGCACATGGCCGCCCATGGCAACGACGCCGGTCTCCTTGGCGATCTTCACCAGCGCCTCGGCGTCCTCGACGCTGTCGGTAACCGGGATTTCCACGAGCACATGCTTGCCGGCGCGCATCACCTGTTCGCCTTGGCGAAAGTGCATCTTGGTCGGCGTGGTGAGGATCACCGCATCGGCGCGCTTGATACCTTCGGAGAGATCCCCGGTGTAGTGCGGAATTCCGTATTTCTTCGCGACTTCGGCAGTCGCGTCCTGATTACCACCGACGAGCGAAGTAACCTCGGCATCGGGAATGCGCTTGAGCGCGTCAAGGTGCTTCTGGCCGAACGCACCTTGACCGGCGACGCAAATCTTCATCACCGGCCTCTGATCACGACGGCCTTCGCGCGCGCAGCCGCGCGCTTTGTCGGCGTTTTAGTCTTGCGGGCGGTGGGGCGTTTGCCGGCCTTGTGCGCACCAGCGCGGTGGCGCGCGGCGCGGGGCCTGTTCGCGAGAATGATGTGCCCGACCGCAGTGTTCGAGGCCGGCACAGTGTAAAAACGATAGACCTCGTCGACCTTGTCATCGAGCGCGCCGCGCATGACCAACCACATGACCATCTCGATGCCCTCGGCGCCGGCCTCGCGCATGTAGTCGACGTGTGGAATCTTGACGAGCTTCTGCGGGTCCTTCGACAGGTTATCGAGGAAGGCTTTGTCCCATTTGCTGTTGATCAGGCCGGCGCGCGGTCCTGAGATCTGGTGCGAAAGCCCGCCGGTGCCGAAGATCACGACCTTGAGGTCTTCCGGATAGGACTCCACCGCCTTGCGGATTGCCTTGCCCAGCATAAAGCAACGATGGCCGGTCGGGGGCGGATACATGACCACGTTCACCGCGAGCGGGATCACCGGACACGGCCAATGCGAATTCTTGTCAACCTTGCCGAATAGCAGGTTCATCGGCACGGTCATGCCGTGATCGACTTCCATCTTGTTGCAGATGGTGAGATCGAATTCGTCGAGGATCACCGACTGCGCGATATGCGAGGCGAGCGCCGGATGGCCCTGCACCACCGGTACCGGGCGCGACCCCCAGCCTTCATCGGCCGGTGGAAATTCCGCGGCGCAACCGAGCGCGAAGGTCGGGATCAAATCAACCGAGAACGCCGAAGCGTGGTCGTTATAGACAATGATGGCGACGTCGGGCTTGGTCTTGCGCATCCACTCCTGGGATTTTTCGAACCCCGAGAACACGCGTTTCCAGTACGGCTCCTCGGTCTTGCCGTTGTCGATTGCCGCGCCGATGGCGGGCACATGCGATGAACCTATACCTGCGACGATCCTGGCCACGGCTTACTTCCGCCTTGCTGATTTGGATTTTGGCTTATTGGATTTAGGCTTTGCTTTGGCTTTGGCTTTCGGCTTCGCGGTCTTTTTCGCCGGCGCGCCAGCGACGAGATTCGACGGCGTATTCTTCCCCGAACGCGAGCGATTGCCTTCGACCGAGCGGCCGCCGCCGAGCATCATCTTGGCATAGTCTTCCTGCGTGTTGCCGGTCATGACCGCCGCAAGATGCTGGAATGAATGCCCGTCGGCCGCGCCGAGCTTGGCGGTAAAATAGATATTGCCACCAAGCTCGAGCATGCGATTGTAATCGCGCTTGAGGATGGCCTCGGTCTGGTCCGGCGTCAGCTTGAACTTCTTAAGATATTCCGCTTCGTTGGCCTTGAAGGCCTTGCGATTATCTTCCTTCATCAGCGACATGCAGAACATATTGATACCGTAGCCCTCGCGCGAGCGTTCGGCGTCGAATACGTAGGTTCCGGGGATGTCGTCGTAAGCCTGCTCTTTGCGAGCCATCTGCGTTTCTCCCGGGCAATTCTCCCTTTAGGGTTTACATATATAGCGCAGCGGAGCTTGGCAATGTGAGCGGCTCCCGCAGTCTCGAACAGTTCTTAACTCCAATAAAGCCGCATCGGATTATCGACCAGGAGCTTTTGCTGCAGGTCGCCGGTTGGCGCGATCTTGGGAATGTAGTCGACCAGCGTGCCGTCGTCGGGCGCGACCTGCACATTGGGATGCGGCCAGTCCGTGCCCCAGATCACACGGTCGGGGAATCGCTCGACCAGCGCCTTCCCGAACGGCACCACGTCGTCATAGGGCGGGCCGGCGATCGTCATGCGCTCCGGGCAGGTGGCCTTGACCCAGAAATTCCTGTGCCGGTCCAGAAGCCGGTGGAAGCGCAGGTTCTCCGGGTCATCGACTCCCTTCTTTACGTTGGGCGTGCCCATGTGATCGACCACCACGGCGGTCGGCAACGAGGTGAAAAAATCCTCAAGCTCGGGCAAGTCGCGCATTTCGAAATAAACGACGACGTGCCACCCAAGCTTGTCCACGCGCGCGGCGATGCGTTGCAGCACATCGGGCGGCGTGAAATCGACCAGGCGCTTGAGGAAATTGAAGCGCACGCCGCGCACGCCGGCTTTGTCCATCCACTTCAGCTGATCGTCGGTCACCTCCTCGCCGACAAAGGCGACACCCTTGGCGCGGCCCTTGGCACCGTCGAGCGCATCGACCATCGCGCGGTTGTCCTTAGAGTGGCAGGACGCCTGGACAATGACGTTCTTGTCAAAGCCGAGAAAGTCGCGCAGCGCGAACAGCTTCTCCTTCGGCGCGTCGCACGGTGTGTATTTGCGCTCCGGCGCGTAGGGAAATTTGCTCTCCGGGCCGAAGACGTGACAATGCGCATCGACCGCGCCCAGCGGCGGTTTGTATTTCGGTTTCGACGGATTGGGATGGAAAGGAACGTACCCGAGACTCATCGGCACTGATTTGCGTCTCCAACTAGATCCGTTCCAACGCCATCGACACGCCCTGCCCGACGCCCACGCACATGGTCGCGAGCGCGCGCTTGCCGCCGCGCTTTTCCAGGCCATGCACCGCGGTCAACGCCAGCCGCGCGCCGGACATGCCGAGCGGATGACCGAGCGCGATGGCGCCGCCGTGCGGATTGACGTAGTCAGCGTCGTCGGCGACGCCGAGCTGACGCAGGCACGCGAGCCCTTGCGATGCGAACGCCTCGTTGAGCTCGATCAGATCGAAGTCGCCGATTTTCAGTCCGAGCCGCTCCATCAATTTGCGCGTCGACGGCACCGGACCCATGCCCATGATCCGCGGCGGCACCGCGGCCGACGCCATGCCGAGCACGCGAGCCCGTGGTGTCAAGCCGTGCGCCTTCACCGCGTCCTCGCTGGCGAGGATGATGGCGGCGGCGCCATCGTTGATGCCCGAGGCGTTGCCGGCGGTGATGGTGCCGGAATTGCGCACAATCGGCTTGAGCTTGGTGAGATTGTCGAGCGTCGTGTCAGGACGCGGATGCTCATCCTTGTCGACGACGATTGGGCCGGCCTTGCCTCCGGGCACCTGGACCGGAACAATTTCTTCGGCGAAATAACCGGCGGCGGCCGCCTTGCCCGTCCGCTGCTGCGAGCGGAGCGCAAATGCATCCTGATCCTTGCGGGCCACCTGGAATTCTTCCGCGACGTTCTCGGCGGTCTCAGGCATCGAGTCGATCCCGTACTGCGCTTTCAGCACCGGATTGACAAAGCGCCAGCCAATCGTGGTGTCGTAAATTTCGGCCGTACGCGAAAATGCCTCGCTCGCCTTGCCCATCACCATGGGCGCGCGCGTCATCGACTCCACGCCGCCGGCGATGGCGAAATCCATGTCGCCGGTGCGGATCGCCCGCGCCGCGTCGCCCACGGCATTGAGTCCGGAGGCGCACAGCCGGTTGACGGTCAGCCCGGGGACCGTGTCCGGCAGCCCGGCGAGGAGGAGCGCCATGCGCGCCACATTGCGGTTATCTTCGCCGGCCTGATTGGCGCAGCCAAAGAAGACCTCATCGAGCCGCGACCAATCGGCCGCAGGATTGCGCGCGACCAGCGCCTTGAGCGGGATCGCCGCGAGGTCGTCGGTACGCACCTTGGCCAGCCCGCCGCCATAGCGGCCAATCGCCGTGCGCGCTGCATCGCAAATGAAGACCTCCCGCATGGTGTTCTCCTTGGGCCGCCCGCTCGTGGTTACTTTGTCTGCTTATAGGTTATTTACGGGCCGTGACTGATAGGGTCAAATGACTGAGACATCGGATCGATTTGTCCCGCGCCTTGACGAGGTTCGGGGGAAATGTCAGGCCGACCGAACACCGATGTTCACGAGTTCGCCTTGAACAATAGCTCCGGGGAATTCTGCACTGCCCTCCTTGCTTCGCGCCGAACGGCTGCGGAGAAGCGCGGCCCCAAGGTCGCGTGCAGGTAAAACATGTCACGCACGCTGACAAAGACGCATTCAGCGCAAAGCCGCCCGCCGCTGCGGCCGGTCCGGCTCGGGCCCGCGGACGTGCTTGTTGAGCGCAAAACCGACGGCAGCATCCTTATGCGCTCGCCGCACCCGCTGCAGCCCTACCCGAAAAAGCTCACCGAGCGGCTCGCCTATTGGGCCGGCGTGGCGCCGGAGCGCGTTTTCCTGGCGCAACGCGACGCCTCCGGCGAGTGGCGCAGGCTGACCTACGCGGCAGCGTTCGCAAGCGTGCGTGCGATCGCGTCGGCACTGATCGAGCGCAAGCTTTCGCCGGATCGACCGATCGCCATTTTATCCGGCAACGACATCGAACATGCACTTCTTGGCCTTGCCGCCATGCATGTCGGCATTCCCTACGCGCCGATTTCCGTCCCGTACTCGCTGGTGTCGCAGGATTTCAAGAAGCTCAAGGCGATCATCGAAATTCTCACGCCCGGCCTTGTCTTCGCCGCGAACGGCGCCACTTTCGCGCGCGCCATCGCCGCGACTGTGCCGGTAGGCGTTGAAGTGGTCGTCACCACGAACCCCGCCAACGATCGGCCAACGACATTGTTTGCGAAGCTGGCGAGCGCGCATCCCACGCCGGTCGTCAAAGCGGCGCACGCCAGAGTCGGTCCCGATACGGTCGCGAAAATCCTGTTTACGTCAGGCTCAACCGGCCAGCCGAAAGGCGTGATCAACACCCAGCTCATGCTGTGCGCGAACCAGGCCATGACCCGCGCTGGCCTCGCCTTCCTGGCCGACGAGCCGCCGGTTCTGGTCGATTGGCTGCCGTGGAACCACACTTTCGGCAGCAATCACAATTTCGGCGCCGTGCTCGACAACGGCGGCTCGCTTTATATCGACGAAGGAAAGCCGATGCCCGGCGCGATCGAAGCCACCGTACGTAACCTGCGGGATATTGCTCCGACGATCTATTTCAACGTGCCGAAAGGCTTTGAGATGCTGCTGCCTTATCTCGAGGCAGACCAGGCGCTGCGCGAAAAATTCTTCAGCCGCCTCAAAGTTTTGTTTTACGCCGGCGCGGGTCTCCCGCAGCACGTGCGCAACGGACTGGAACGGCTCGCGATCGAAACGGCGGGCGAGCGCATCATTTTTCTGTCGAGCCTCGGCTCGACAGAAACTGCGCCAACGGCACTCGCATGCAGTTGGGAATCCGCCCATGCCGGCAATATCGGCCTGCCTTTGCCAGGTGTAGAACTGAAACTCATCCCGGCCGAAGGCAAACTCGAGGCCCGCCTCAAGGGCGTCAACATCACGCCCGGCTATTGGCGCGCCCCGGCGCTGACCTCAGGTGCTTTCGATGAAGAGGGATTTTACAAGATCGGCGATGCGCTCAAGTTCGAGGATCCGGCCGATCCGGCAAAGGGCCTCATCTTTGACGGACGACTGGCCGAGGATTTTAAGCTCAGCACCGGCACGTGGGTCAGCGTCGGACCGCTGCGCTCCGCGTTTATCGCGCACTGCGCGCCCGTGGTTCGCGACGTTGTGCTGGCCGGACCGGACCGTGACGAAGTCGCCGCTCTGATCATTCCCGATCTCGATGCCTGCCGGAAACTCGCGCCCGATCTCGCGCCAGACACGCCCGCCGCGGTGTTGCTTGCCGATGCGCGGGTGCGAAGAGCGTTCACGGGCCTTCTCGATGCGCTGTCGGAACCGGGCCGAGGCACGTCGGCCCGGATCCGCCGTGCCATTCTGCTTGCCGAGCCGCCATCGCTTGACGTCGGCGAGGTCACCGACAAAGGATCGATCAACCAGCGCGCGGTGCTCGCCCATCGCGCCGCTTTGGTCGAAGAGCTTTATGCCAACCCGCCGCCACGCGGTGTGATCGTCGCGGGGCGTTCGACAATTCCCACAGCACAAGCGAGTTGATCATGGATATTCGCGGACAAGCGGCCCTCGTCACCGGCGGGGGCTCCGGCCTCGGCGCCGCGACTGCGCGCATGCTGGCCGAAGCCGGCGCCAAGGTTGCCCTCCTCGACGTGAACGCCAAGGCCGCCGCCGAGGTGGCGATCGACATCAATGGCATCGCTATTGCTTGCGATGTGGCCGATAGCGCCAGCACCGAAGCGGCGATCGCCAAGGCCGCCGCCGACCACGGTCCCGCGCGAATTCTGGTCAATTGCGCGGGCATCGGCAAGGCCATGCGCATCGTCGGCAAAGACGGGCCGATGCCGCTCGCCGACTACGAGCGCATCATTCGCGTCAACCTGATCGGCACGTTCAATGCCATGCGGCTTGCCGCGGCCGCCATGACAACGCTCGATCCGCTGACCGATGGTGAGCGCGGCATCATCATCTGCACCGCGTCGGTCGCCGCATACGAAGGCCAGATCGGCCAAGCCGCCTACGCGTCGTCGAAGGGCGGCGTCGTCGCGCTCGTGATGCCGGCAGCGCGCGAGCTCGCCCAATTCGGGGTGCGCGTCAACGCTATCGCTCCCGGAATATTCTTGACGCCGATGCTGATGGGCCTTTCGCAGCAAGCGCAGGACAGTCTCGCGGCTTCGCTACCGTTCCCGAAGAAACTCGGCGACCCGTCGCAATTTGCCGCGCTGGTGCGTCATATGATCGAGAACCGCTACCTCAACGGCGAGGTCGTTCGTCTCGACGCGGCGTTGCGCATGGCGCCGCGGTGAATTCGGCGCTGGAATGCTCACCAACGTCCGCACGACACGCATCGAATGGGGCGATTGCGATCCTCTCGGGATCATATTCTATCCGCGCTATTTCGAGATATTCGACACATCCACGACCGTTCTGCTCGAGCGCGCGCTTGGGATGAACAAAATCGACTACCTCAAGGCTTACGGCTTCGCCGGACATCCGCTGGTCGAGACGAGGGCGCGCTTTCGCCAGACGACTCGCTTCGGTGACGACGTCGTCATCGAGACCCGGCTCGTCGGATGCGGCCGCTCAAGCTTCAAAATCGAGCATCGGCTCATGAAGGCGGGAGCGCTCGCAGTCGAAGGCTTCGAGACGCGCGTGTGGGTGCGCCGCGAAGCGGACAATCCGCAGCGCATCAAGTCGCAACCCATTCCCGCCGAAGTTTCTCGCGCGCTTTAGGGGCGACGGTGCGTGACGTTGGAAACGTGCGGCCCGCGGGCCGCGCCCGTGCTAGAAGCACGCGGTAAATCAGGAGGAACGCCCATGCGCATCGACGCGTACACGCACTTTTTTCCGAAAAAATTCTTCGACAAGCTCGATGAAGTCGCCGCCGACTACCGGGACATGGGCAAGCGCGTGCGCTCGCTTCCCGCGCTCTACGATCTCGACGTGCGCAAGAAGATCGTCGACGGCCATAAGGACTATCAACAAATCCTCGCGTACCCGCAGCCGCCGATCGAGAAGTTCGCCAAAACGCCGGCGCACATCGACGAGTTCTGCCGCATGATCAATGACGGCTTCGCGGAATTGTGCGCGAAGGAGAAGGATCATTTCCCGGGCTGGGTGGCGCATGTCTCGCTGGCCGCGCCGGATGCCGGAATTGCCGAGGCGGAACG
>JBEKSB010000057.1:0-20193 GCA_049517455.1 Xanthobacteraceae bacterium | reverse complement strand
GGCCGCCGAGAATTTAAAGACCGTCTGACGAAATCGGCGAGGCCGCTGCGGCGGTCTCGCCTTTATTTTGATCGTCGCCGCCAAAGCGGTTCGGCCGGTTATTTATAGTAGCCGACGCCGCAGCCTTGGTCGCCGACCCGCGTCACGAAGGATACCTTTGGGACCGGTTCGGTCGTTCCGGGTTTCGGGAAGTTGTAGTCCATTGTGGCGACGCTTCCTTCCATCGCCGCGTCAAATAATCTTTGTCCGAGCGGGTCGCCTTTAAACTTAAAGGCGCGAACATCCGTGCCTATAAGCGCGGGATTTGGATGCGTGGTGGTTTTACCGTCGGCCATGCTGAAGCAGAACACGTACAGGTCGTTCTCGTGGAACTGCCTATTGCTCTTGTCGTTGAATTCGCCCAGCGCGGTGGCCTTGTCGGCCTTGAGCGCGACGACGGCGCGATCGAGCATCGCTCTTGCTTCCTCCACTGTGCCGAATTGCTCGGCGCTGACCGAGGCGCCGCTCCATAACAGCGCCAACGCCGCCAACGCGGACGCAACCGTCAATTTCGTCATGGCGTGTTCCCTCGTGGCGGGCCGCTGAAGACTGCGCGGCTATTCGCCTCCCGCGGGCAATAAGCACGAACTGCCCGCTTTCGTCCATGCGCCGGGCGCTTTGCCGCACGGATTCCGAGCCGTCAGCCCGCGCTGGACAGCCCAGGAATCTCCAGGCCGAACGTCTGCGCGATGAGGAAAAAATTGAGCACAAGCACCACGGCGGTCCCGATCAAAGCGGCAATGCGGGTTATGCGGCCGTTGGTGAAGTCGCCCATGATGTCGCGCCGGCCGGTGAAGATGAGCAGCGCGATCATCGGCAGCGGCAACGCAATGCTGAGCACGACCTGGCTGACGACCAGGGCGTTCGTCGCGTTGACGCCGAGCGCGACGACGACGAAGGCCGGCAGCATCGTAACCAGCCGACGCACCAAGATCGGGATGCGGAAGCCGACGAAGCCCTGCATGATCATCTGCCCGGCCATCGTTCCGACCGTCGAGGCCGAGATCCCGGAGGCAATGAGTGACAACAAAAACACTCCCGCCGCTCCGACGCCGAGGAGCGGCGTCAGCGTGTGATAGGCGGTCTCGATCTCCGCAACGTCGGGATGACCGGCGTGGAACGCACTCGATGCCATCATCACCATGGCCATGTTGACCAAGCCGGCGAGGGCGAGCGCAATAACGACTTCCTGGTTAGAGAAGCGCAGCACTTTGCGCCGCTCGGCGTCGTCGCGAACGGGCATGCGCGCTTGCGTCAGGCCGGAATGCAGATAGACCGCGTGCGGCATGACCGTGGCGCCGATAATGCCCACGGCAAGCAGCAGCGCTTGGGCATCGGCAATCTGCGGCACGACCGTATGGAAGGCCGCCGAGGCCCAGTCGACCGGGACGATGAACATCTCGGCGAGATAGCAAAGCGCAATAACAGTCACCATGCTGCCGATAATCAGCTCGATCGGCCGGAAGCCGAAGCCTTCGACCATCAGGAGACCGTACGTTACGATCCCGGTGACGATCATCCCGGCCAACAGTGGCATCTGAAACAGCAAAGAAAGTCCGATGGCACCGCCGAGGAACTCGGCGAGATCGGTCGCCATGGCGGCAATCTCGCTGGCAACCCACATCGCCAACACGATCGGCCGCGGAAAGTGATCGCGGCACATCTCCGCGAGATTGCGACCGGTGACGATGCCGAGCTTGGCCGAGAGCGCCTGGAACAGCATCGCGATCAAATTGGCGAGCAGCACCACCCAGAGCAGGCCGTAGCCGTACCTCGCCCCCGCTTGGATGTTGGTCGCGAAGTTCCCCGGGTCGACATAGGCAATGGAGGCGATGACCGCCGGGCCGGCGAACACCAGGTAGGCGCGCCACCCGCCGCGCTGTCCCGCCAGCACCTGACGCGCGGCGTCAACGGTTCGTTCCGACAGCGATCCTCTGAACCGGCCGGTCAAATTCGTCATGTCACCCGATATGAAGCATTAACTAGAAAGTGTAGCATTAGTTACGTGTATAGGCATGCTGGAAGTTGCCGTCAACGGTTACAAAATGTAGCCTAAGCTATATTTTGACACGTTGAGAAAAGTATGGTCTCCGACTGCCAGCCAGATGCTCGTTGGGGATCGTTGCAGAACATGACGTTGGCGGCGGCGGATACAGCGAAACGCAAGCGCGAACGCGCCACGGGCAAGCTTCCCGCCGAGGGCACTCAGGCGCGCCGTTTCGGCAAGACGCGCTCGGCGCAGTCGACTGCATTGCTGGAAGATTACGTCGAGCTGATCGCCGACCTCTTCGTGAGCGCGGGTGAAGCCCGGCCCACGGATATCGCTCGGCGTCTCGGCGTATCCCACGCCACCGCCGTCAAGACGATTTCACGCTTGAAGCGAGCCGGTTTAGCGACTGCGCGCCCCTATCGCGGGGTGTTCCTGACCGAGAAGGGCCAAGCGCTCGCGGACCGTGTGCGCGTCCGCCACAGGCTTGTTGTCGATATTCTTTGCGCGTTGGGGGTTCCGACGGAATCGGCCGAGGCGGACGCGGAGGGAATCGAGCACCACGTGTCGGAAATGACGCTGAAAGCGTTCGCGCAATTCCTCAAGTCGCGAGGCTGAGGTTCGGCGAAGGTCCGTTACGCCGCGTGGTCCGTCAGCGCGTCAACGATGCCGTTGACGACTTCCTCGACCATCGTCTTGTCGTCGCCCTCTCCCATGACCCGGATCACCGGTTCGGTGCCAGACGGCCGTACCACGAGCCGGCCATGCCCATTAAGACGCTGTTCCGCATCCTCGATCGCCGTCCGCACTTTTAAATTTTCCAGCGGCTTGCCGCTGCGATAGCGCACGTTCTTGAGCACCTGCGGCAAAGGGACGAACCGGTGGCACACCTGCGAAACCGGCTTATCCTGTTTCTTCACCACCGCAAGAACCTGCAGCGCGGCAATGAAGCCGTCGCCGGTCGTGGTGTAATCGGAGAGGATAATATGACCGGACGGCTCGCCGCCGACATTGTAACCATGCTCGCGCATGTGCTCGAGCACGTAGCGGTCGCCAACAGGCATGCGCACGATCGAAAGCTTGAGCGATTGCAGATACCGTTCGAGACCGAGATTTGACATCACGGTGGCGACGATGCCCGGCTTGGCCAGCCGGCCGTCCTCCGCCCAGCTCTCCGCGATGACCGCCAAAAGCTGATCGCCGTCGATCAGGTGGCCTTGTTCGTCGACAATGACCACACGGTCAGCATCGCCATCGAGCGCGATCCCGATGTCCGCGCGCATCTCCCGCACCTTCCGGCTCAGCGCGTCGGGCGCCGTCGAGCCGCACTCTCGGTTGATGTTGAAGCCATCCGGCTCGACGCCAATCGAGATGACGTCGGCGCCAAGCTCCCACAGCGCCTCCGGAGCGACCCGATAGGCGGCGCCGTTGGCGCAGTCGATGACAACACGCAAGCCTTCGAGCGAGAGGTTGCGCGGCAGCGTACGCTTGGCGAATTCGATGTAGCGGTCATGCACGCCGTCGATGCGTTTGGCGCGGCCGAGTTCCCGGCTCTTGGCTAGGAGCTTGGTCATATCGCCGTCGATCAGGCCCTCGATCTGGTGCTCGACCTCGTCCGATAGCTTGTAGCCGTCGGGCCCGAATAGCTTGATGCCATTGTCGTCGAACGGATTATGCGACGCCGAGATCATGACGCCGAGATCGGCGCGCATCGAACGGGTGAGCATGGCGACGGCCGGAGTCGGCATTGGGCCAAGTTGCAGGACATCCATGCCTACGGACGTGAAGCCCGCGATCAGTGCGGTTTCGATCATGTAGCCCGACAGGCGGGTGTCTTTGCCAATGACTACGCGATGGCGGTCTTCGCCGGCGCGGCGAAACACCACGCCGGTGGCCTGGCCCACCTTGAGCGCCAATTCCGGCGTGATCACGCTGTTGGCGCGGCCACGAATGCCATCGGTACCAAAATACTTACGGGCCATGATCCCCACCGCCTATCCAGCGGCGATACTAACCCGATCCGCGTGACATTCGCCTCAAAAAATATTCAGTAATGTTACTCCCCGGGGTAACGCTTCATCCACCATAGGGTTACCGAATCCCACGGTAACTCAATGGCATACGAGCGCGCGAAGAAGCGCGGTTCCGCAAAACGTTGGCATTCGTCGCTTACGATTTGTGCTTGTCGTGAGGGCTGTGGGGCGGCTGGGTGACGGCGACGGGGTCAGAGGCCGGGAACGACTCTTCCAATCCGGTCTCGAGCATATCGCCGGGCGCCTTCTTGTTTTTTGCCTCGCGCTCTCGCTTACCAGGGCGGTGCCGCTCGCTCTGCCCAAGGTCGGCGTGGTCGAATTGGAGCGATCAGTTTTTGTTCCACTCGTCCGTCATGCTGTTCATCCGCGGGTTGTCCTGCCCCCGTCTGTACTAACGCGCCGCCTGGGACCGGCGTGCCGCCCGACTTTGTGCTATCGGAGAGCAAAGAAACGGGGAAACGCCAGCCATGAAAGCAATGACCTGCATAGAGGACCTGCGGCAAACCGCGCGTCGCCGGGTTCCGCGCGCGTTCTTCGACTATGCCGAGGGCGGCTCCTATGCCGAGCAGACGCTGAACGCCAACCGTGCCGATTTCGAGGGTATCAAGCTCCGCCAGCGGATCCTTGTCGATGTCGCCAATCGCAGCACCGCCACCACGATCCTGGACGAGCCGGTGACGCTCCCGCTTGCGCTGGCGCCCATCGGGCTTTGCGGCATGCAACACGGTGACGGTGAAATACTCGCCTGCCGCGCCGCGCAGGAAGCCGGAATTCCATTCACCCTGTCGACCATGTCGATCTGCTCGATCGAAGATGTCGCGGCCTCCGTCGACAAGCCGTTCTGGTTCCAGCTCTACGTCATGAAAGACCGCGGCTTTGTGCGTTCGCTGATCGAGCGGGCGGCGGCGGCCAAATGCAGCGCGCTCGTGCTCACGGTCGATCTGCAAATCCTCGGCCAGAGGCACCGCGACATCAAGAACGGCATGACGGTTCCGCCAGAACTGCGTGTAAAGAACATCATCGACATGGCCAGCAAGCCGGCGTGGTTGCTCAGCATTGCGCGCGCCAAGCGCAGAACGTTCGGCAATCTCGCCGGCCATGTTCGCGGCATGAAGGATGTCAATTCGCTGTCCCATTGGACCGCTGGCCAGTTCGACGCGACGCTGAACTGGAAGGATGTCGAGTGGATCGCCAGCCTTTGGCCGGGCAAGCTCATCCTCAAAGGTATCCTCGATGTCGAGGACGCTCGCATCGCGGCGAAGAGCGGAGCGGCGGCGCTAGTGGTGTCGAATCACGGCGGCCGTCAGCTCGACGGCGCGCCATCTTCGATTTCCGCGCTGCCGCCGATCGTCGAGGCGGTCGGCTCATCATTGGAGGTCCTGTTCGACGGCGGCGTTCGCTCCGGCCAGGACATCATGCGCGCGATCGCGCTCGGCGCGCGCGCGTGTCTCAGCGGACGTGCCTATATTTACGGGCTCGGCGCCGGCGGACAGGCGGGCGTGGCGCGCGCGATCGAGATCATGCGCAACGAGCTTAACGTCAGCATGGCGCTGACCGGTATCAACAGCATCGGGGAAATCGATCGCCGCGTGATCGCGGGCTGATGTGAAACCATGTCAGTCCAGACCGGGCTCGGAAATCTGATGATTTACCGCGCGCCGGATCGGAGTGGCGGAAATATCCGGCGCGCAGGCGGCCGCAAAACCGCCTGACGTTTGCCACGAATGTATGGAATTTCGCGTTGCGGCTGATCTTGTTGCGCGGGTTTAGCGCGACAGCCAGCCTGCCTTGGCCAGGGGAAGGCAGATGCGCAATTTCATTTTGGCGACGAGTGTGTTGGCGGCGAGTGCGCTGGGCGCTGTCACGATCGCTGCGCCGAGCGCACGCGCCGATTGGGTAGGTGCCGCGGCGGGAGCGGGGACAGGCCTCGTCGTCGCGGGCCCTGTCGGGGCTGTTGCCGGCGGCGTTATCGGGGGTGTTCTCGGCAAACCGTTCTGGGGTCCACCGGTCAGCCGGGGCGCGTGCTGGACCGACGATCATTTCCATCGCCATTGCCGCCCGCATTGGTGAGCAATTCCGCCGGTCTGGACGGGCGGGTTTTTCTATTCTTCCTTATAGCCGTAAGTCTGCGCGTTGCCGGTGGCGCCGTAATATTTGTACGGCAGGAATTTCCCCGTCATGGTGAGCTTCACGCGATCGCCTTTTGGATCGGCTTGGCGCTCCATCTGCAGGTCGAAGTCGATCGCCGACATGATGCCGTCGCCAAATTCCTCTTCGATCAGCGCCTTCAACGCCGGCCCGTTGACCATCACCAATTCGTAGAAGCGATAGATCAGCGGGTCGGTCGGCGGCATCGCCGAGCCGCGATACGGCACCTCGTTGAGCATCGCCTGCTCGCTCTTGCTCAGCCCGAACAGATCGGCGGCCTTCGCCGCCTGCGGCTTCGTCAGCTTCATCTGCCCAAGTACCGCGCCGGCGATCAAGACCGGCGACATGCCGCCGATCTCGCCGCAGATATGTTTCCAGCTCCATTCCTTCTCGCGCTTGATGCCGAGCATTTTCTCGGTGAGTTCGGCTCGCGTCATGGACGACCTCCTGTCGCTTGCGGGCAGACTTGCCGGATTGCAGGCGGCAATTGCTGCACACGGCAATCAAAGAGCAATTGCCGTGCCATCCGAGCGCGTACGGCGGCCAGCCGGTCCCGTGACGCGGCCGATTTAACGACCTCAGCTTTTAACGGCCTCACATGGGCGGATTGACGCCGTTACGGCCGACCACGATGCTCGGCGCTGCGATAGTGCCGTCGGGCTGCTTTTTCCCCGCCACGACGAAGATCTTTTCGCCCGGCTTGAGATCGGCCACCGCCGCCGGAGCAAACATCACCACCTCGATATTCGCCGGCACGATAAATTTCTTCTCGCCGTCCTTGTATTTCAACACCAGCTCCTGGCCGTCGATACTGGTGACCGCGCTATCGATGTTGGCGTTCGTCATGGTGCTGTTCGGCATGAGATCCCAAGGCCGGTGGCCTTCCCCGGTGCCGCGAAGGGCCTCCGGGAAGATATGAATTTCGACGGCTTTCTGGGTACCGTCCGGCTGCGGCATAGCGGTGATGCCGACGAAGACGCCCTGCTTGACGTCGGCGAGCGATTTCTTGTCGACGGCAAGGACGCGCACGTCGTCCGCCAGCTTCACCTTGATCGGAGTGCCATCGCGCCCTTTCACATCCAGCATCTGGCCGTCGACGCTTTCGATCGTCCCGCGCACGCGCACAATGTCCGGCGCTTGCGCCGCCGCCATTGATGTCGCCAGGAGCAAAGCAAAGGCGGCCGCGCCCAGCATCCTTCGTGATATTTTTGTCATGTTCATCCTCCAAATTATTCTGCCTGCGGCGGCGACCGTAGCGGATGTGATTTGAAGGCGGCGAACACAACTGCGTCGTTAAAAACACAACTGCGTTATCCGGCGCGTTTCTCGCCGGAGGCGGCGAAGTCGGCTTCGACCAGCGTCCGCAATTCCGCTGTTACTTCCGGGTTTTTTCCGAACCACAGCGCGAACCCGCGCACCGCCTGGTGCAGCAACATGCCGAGCCCATCGGTCGTTCGCAGATCGCGCGCCTTCGCCGCAGCGAGCAACGGGGTCAACACCGGCGCGTAGACGAGATCGGCGACGACCGCGTGGCCGGGGAGCCGCGCCAGATCGACCGCGAGTGCGGGCTGTCCGTGCATGCCGAGCGTCGTGGTGTTGACGAGGAGCGACGCGTCGGCCAGCGCGGCCGTGAGTTCGTCCCAACGGGCGACCTGCACGCGCGTGCCGAATGTTTGGCGCAATAGTTCGGCCCGGCCGAGCGTGCGGTTGACGACGACAATCCGCCCGACGCCGCGCGCGAGGAGACCGTAGATCACCGCGCGCGCGGCGCCGCCGGCGCCGAGAACCACGGCTTTGCTTGCGTTCCTATCCCAATTCGGCGCGCAGGCATCGAGATTGTCCAAAAACCCCTCGACGTCGGTATTGGTCGAGCGCAGGACGCCGCCATCAAGCCACAGCGTGTTGGCGGCGCCGATCTCCCGCGCCCGCTCATCGGGTTCCGATAACGCCAGCGCCGCTTCTTTGTGGGGCAGCGTCACGTTGGCGCCGACATAGCCGCGCGCGGCGAGCGAGCCGACGAACGCTGCGAATTCCTCCCGCGGCACCAGCTCGCGCCGGTATTCGCCGGCGATCCCGTAGCGCTTGAGCCAATAATTGTGAATGAGCGGCGAGCGCGAATGTTCGACCGGCCAGCCGATCACGCACGCCGCGCGGATCGCCGTCGTCACGCTTCGTCCGCCACGGAATTGCGCAACACGCCGATTTCCGGGCATTCGAGCTCGATGGTGTCGCCGGGTTTGAGCCACACCGGCGGGTCGACTTTCGGCTCCTTCTTCACCGGCGTGCCGGTGGAGATGATGTCGCCCGGCTTGAGCGTCATGAATGTCGTGACGTAGGCGATAAGGTCGGCGAAGGAAAAAATCATACTCGCCGTGGTGTCGTCCTGCGTGACTTCGCCGTTCTTGCGGACGATGAGGTGCAGCGGCTTCGTCAGGTCAATATCGGTTTCGATCCACGGTCCGATGCTGCCGGTCGCGTCGAAGTTCTTGCCTTGGGTAACATTGAACTTGCCGTGGCGGATCCAATCGCGAATCGTGCCTTCGTTGCACAGCGTCAAGCCCGCGATCGTCGCGAGCGCGCTTTCCTTCGGCACATGCTTGCACTCGCGGCCGATCACCATCGCGATCTCGCCCTCATAATCGAGCTGTTCGGAAATCTTCGGCCGAATAAGCTTCCCCCCATGCCCGACCAGCGAGTTGGGCGCGCGGTAGAACATGCTTGGATACTTCGGCGGCTCGGCGAAGTCGTAGTCGCGCTCGCGGTTTGCGTAATTGATGCCAATGCACAGAATTTTCTCCGGCGCCGTCAGCGGCGGCAGCAGTTCGACCTCGGCGACCGGCACGTCTGGCCGCACACCGGCAATGGCCGCTTTCGCTTCATCCAGGGCCTGAGCCCGAAAGACGTCGAGGAGCGTGCCGAAACGGCTCAGCCGCGAGCGCAGATCGACGATGCCCTCGCCGACCACCACGCCGAAGCTCGGCCGGCCACGCAAATTATAGCTTGCAAGCCGCATATGTCGTTTCTCCCGTCCCGGCAGCGGCCGGCAGGCTTCCGCCATCCGCGCGATGTGTTAGAAGTCGGCGCAGCAACCGTCAACGGCGACCGACCACATGCCGATCCGCGAGCCGGTTTTCGATCCGCCTTTCAACGTCGTGCGCGCGAGCCACGTCGAGCTTGGCGTCCGCGACCTCGGTCGCGCGCGCGCATTCTATGCCGAGTGCCTCGGTCTTCTGGTCAGCGACGAGACGGAGGATGCGCTCTACCTCCGCGGCGTCGAAGAGCGCAACCACCACTCGATCGTGTTGCGGCGCTCGCGCGAGGCCGACGCGCGCGCGCTTGGCTTCAAGCTTGCGAGCGAAGAGGACCTCGACCGCGCCGCGTTCTGGTTCGGCCGCCGCAACCTGCCGACCTCATTCCCGGACTTGCCGCACCAGGGCCGCACCCTGCGCACCGCGGACGTATTCGGAATGCCGATCGACCTCTATGCGCAGATGGATCAGTCCGAGTGCATGTTGCAGAAATACGCCGCGCATGCTGGTGCGCGCATCCAGCGCATCGACCATCTCAATTGCTTCACGCCGGATGTGCAGGCGAGCTACGACTTCTATCGTGAGCTCGGCTTCCGCCTCACCGAGTATACCGAGACTGACGGCGGCGATCCGAAGCTCTGGGCGGTGTGGATGCATCGCAAGGGCAATGTGCACGACCTCGCCTTCACTAACGGCGTCGGACCGCGGCTGCATCACGTCGGCCTCTGGACATCGAGCGTGCTCGACATCATCCACACCTGCGATGTGATGGCGACCTGCGGCTATCTTGCTAACATGGAACGCGGACCGGGCCGGCACGGCATCTCGAACGCCTTTTTCCTCTATATCCGCGATCCCGATGGCCACCGCGTCGAGTTGTTCACTTCCGACTATCTCACCGTTGACCCCGATCACGCGCCGATCCGCTGGGCGCTGACCGATCCACGGCGGCAAACCTTGTGGGGACATCCGGCGCCCGAGTCGTGGTTCAAGGAAGGCTCGGCGTTTTCCGGTGTGGCGCAGCGCGAGCCCGCGCTTACGGCGCAGCCGATCGTGGCGATGTAATGCTTCGGCGATTCCCGAACTGTCACCGCTGGCGCCTGCCGCTCGTGCCGCCTATGTGTTCGCCATGACGGAAGCCCACCCCGCTGTTTCCGAGGTCGCCGCGCTTGTCGGCAATCCCGCGCGTGCCAACATTCTGATGGCGCTGATCGATGGACGCGCCTTGACCGCAAGCGAGCTTGCTTACGTCGCCGGGGTGTCGCCGCAGACGACGAGCGAACACCTCGCCAAGCTGCGGGAAGCCAACCTTCTGTCGCTCACCAAACAAGGCCGCCATTGCTACTTCCGGCTCGGCTCGCCTTACGTCGCGCGCATGATCGAAGGCATTATGGTCGTCGCGGCCGATGGACCGCGGCGCTATCGCCCACGCTGGAACGGCGACGATCAGCTGCGGACGGCGCGTACCTGCTACGACCATATTGCCGGCCGGCTCGGCGTGGCGCTGACGGATGCGCTGACGCGACGCAAGTCCATCGTGCTCAACGAAGACGCGGGTATCGTCACGCGCGCCGGAGAGAAACATCTTGCCGATTTCGGCATCAAGCTCGACGACATCAGGCAGGGTCGCCGCACCTTCTGCCGGCCGTGCCTGGATTGGAGCGAGCGGCGGCCGCATCTTGCCGGCGCGCTGGGCACCGCCTTTGCCGACCGCTGTTTCGAGCTGGGCTGGATCGCGCGCATCCGCGACTCGCGCGCGCTCAAGATATCGGCCAAGGGCGAACGCGGTTTCAACGAGGTTTTCGGGATTACGCTGAACGCGGAATCCTGATCGGAATCCCGCGCAGATTATGCCGCGCGGTCGCGGTGGGAGATTTCGACCACACGGGCGCGCGCGGCGAGCGCATCGACCAGGGCGTCGGCCTTGGCCTTGTTCGCCGCGTCGAGATTGGCATCCCATTCGTCGAGCAGATAAACTTTTGCGTCAGTCGAATTGACGATTTCCTGAAGCGATTTGAGCTGCCGCTCGCCGGTGGAGAAACCAAGCTTCTTGTCCATCGAGTCCGCGACCACGATCACCCCGTCGTCGTCATCGCCTTCGACGTCGACCGGCACCATATCGCCGGCGAATTTGAACGCCAGCCGGTCCGACGCCGGCCAATAGAACGCGCGCCGCCGCATCTCGGTCTTGAGGCTCGCAAGCAGCGAGGATTTGCCAGTGCCGTTGCCGCCGCGGATGTTGATGCGTCCGGTCGGCCGCGCCTGCACGATGCGCAGCGCATCATTCACCGAGGAGACGACATTGGCATCCTCGCCTTCGCGCAGCACCAAACGGTCGAACTTGATGCGGTCGTCGAATGCCGCTTCCGGCTGCGGCAGCATGTTGGCGGCGACGCCGCCGAAGCGCGTCCATACGGCGATGAAATCGTTCCAGCCGCTGGCAAGCAGATGCAGCTCGTAAGTCATCTCGATCTGCCGCGGCAACGTCGTCGCCAGCGCGATCAACAGCGCCGTGTCGCCGACATTATTCACGGCCACCACTGTGATAGTGGCGAAGACGATGGCGAGACTGACGATGCCGCTCATCGCGCTCATGCCTTCCCGCGCCACAATGGCGCGGACCTGCGCGGTCAGCGCTTCGCGCAGCCGGCTCTTGAAGCCGCCGAGCCAGAGCCGCAGATTGTATCCGTTGCCGCTGAAAATATTGTCCCACGCGGTGTAGCCCTGCGCGGTGACGCGGTTGTTCATACGTTGGTTTTCCAGATACGTGCGCGCAAGCGGTTTCTGCAGCGCCCACTGCATCAACAACAGCGCGGCGAACGCGCCGACATAGGCGAACGGCAAGCTCAAGTCGATTTCCGTGCCGAGCACGAGCGCATTGAATACCAGCCCTAGAAAAAGCTTGAGCGTGAATTCCATCTCGTAAATCAAGTTGAAGAAACACTGGAAGGTTTCGCCGGTGAGAAACGGCTCGACTTGCTCTCGCGCCGGCTTGTCGCCGAACAGCTTGACCTTGCCCCGGTTCTCGCGCGTGAAGCGCAGCATGAACTGGCCGAAACCGCGATAGCCCGCGCGCTCGGCGAAGATCCAGCTGATGACGCCGGCCACATAAGAGGCCGATTGGGCCGTCAGAATCCAGATGAGATCGCCGAGCAGAAAGTGGCCTTCCGTAACCTTGCGGGCGGCATTGATGACGAGCCAGGTTGTGGCGGCGGCGAGCATCGCTTCCGCCACCATCAGGATGATCATCACGAAGAGCGAGGGAGAGAGCAGATAGCTCGCCAGCTCCACGCGTGAAATCTGCTTCTGCTTCATGGCGTTTCGGCCGCCGACTCGTTCTTGCAACGGCATCCTAGTGCGGCGGATTTGAAGTTCCTACGGCTGCGCCGGGCGCTGCACAGGAAGTTCAAACCGGAAATCCCAATAAACTCATGAACTTGACGAGACGCCGGCACCAGCCGCATGCCGCTGGCTCAATTCACTTTCCATCCGGTTGACATTGTCGAACAGCCGCGCCGTCGCCAGACGCAGGAAGTAAAAGCCGAATGTCGGGTTCTGGTAATAGAGCTCCTCGACCTGCTCGTAGGTGATCGACAGAACGTTGCCTTCCTCGATGCATTCGAGCGTCGCGGTGCGCCGGTTGTCCGGCGCCAGCATCGCCAGCTCGCCCACGACATGGCCGGGCTGGATCTCGATGCCGAGCTCGGCGAGCACGTATCGTCCCGTCATCGTATAGAACATCTCGTCCGCAGCCTCGCCCTTCGCGAATAAGAGGTCGCCCTTCCTGTAGTGACGCTCGGCCATGAACGGCTTGAGCCAGTCCAACGACGGCTTGCCGCGGATGGCTTCGCGCACGTTCCTGATCAGGACGATCATCTGATAGAGGCGATAGGCATTGAGCGGCAGAGCGAAGGCTTGCAGCGCCATCGGCACCCAGGCGTGCGTCGAGGCGTAGAAGGCGATCAAAATGCAGCTCGTGACGATGGCGAGGATGCGCAGCGGCACCATCGTCTTGGTCGAGGCCGTCGCCACGATGAACAGCGATGCGCCGCTGTTGAAAAGGTCACTCCAGTGCATCGTCTCCTCCGCGCCGTGATCGGCCAATTCCTCGCTCAATTTCGACTGGTGATGCGAAGTCCGACAGCGTAATTTCCGCGCAGGTAGGCTAGGACTGTAACTGCAATCTTGCCCGCGGCCAGGCACGCGTAATGTCGAACGGCGCACTCTCCAATCTCGTACATTATAGCGCACCGCTTCGCCGTTTCGGCGGCTCCGCGTTGACGCGCTACCTGGTCCTCGCCGGCGGCCTGATCGCCATGACGGCGTTTACGGTGCCGGAGCTGCGGAATAGCGACGCTGGCACCTGGCTGACTGTCTGTCTGTGGTGCTGTCTCGCCTATTTTGCGATCGAAAGCGCGGGCCGCATTCGCGCAGCCATGCGGGCTGGAACGCCGATGAGGCATCTGTTCTCGCCGTCGGGTCTGGTCGATATTTTCGCCGTGATCCCGGTACCGATTGCGCTTCTTTGCGGGGGGGCGCCGGAAACCGCTTGGCTTTTGGCCTCGTTATGGGTGCTCAAGCTCGCGCAGAATTCTCCCGGATTGGTCCAGCTTGGACGCGTATTCGTGCTCGAGGCAAAGCCGTTGGCGAGCGTGCTGGTGCTGTTCCTGATCGTGCTCTTTATGGCCTCGGCCGCCATGCACGTGCTCGAGCGCGAGGGCCAACCGGTGGCGTTCGGCACGTTGCCGGCGTCTTTGTGGTGGGCGGTGGTCACGCTGACGACCACCGGCTACGGTGACGAGGTTCCGCAGACGGCCCTTGGCCATCTGCTCGGCGCGGCGGTGATGATCTGCGGCATCGCGACCTTCGGATTGTGGACCGGTATTTTAGCCACCGGCTTCGCCGCCGAGAGCCGGCGGCGCAATTTCATCCAGACCTGGGACTTGGTCAGCAAGGTGCCGTTTTTCCAGACGCTCGATCCGTCGGCAATCACCGAAATCACTCATATGCTCCGCCGCGTGGAGGTGCCCGAGCGAATCGCCGTCATTCGCCGCGGCAAGGTCGGCGACTGCATGTACTTCATCGCCGACGGTGAGGTGGAGGTTGACGTCACCCCCACTCCGGTTCGTCTCGGCACCGGCGCATTCTTCGGCGAACTCGCCCTACTCGGCGATTTGATTCGCACCGCTAACGTGTCCACCACCGTCCAGTCGACCCTTCTGATTCTCGATTTGGCCGATTTTCGCACCGTCATGGCGCATCATTCCGAACTCGCTCGCGCCATCGACGCCGAGGGCAAGCGGCGCCTCGGCGAGAACGAGCGCCAGCGCGAGCTGGATCTGCAAGGCGACACTGCGTCCTCATAACCCATCCCGCCCATTTCCCCGCACGCGCATTAAAGAGATAAAAGAATGACCATCGCGCTCAACGAAACGCACGATCCCGCACGGCGAAGCTTTGTCGAAAGCGCCAACGCGGCCGACAGCGATTTTCCGATCCAGAATCTGCCGTTCGGTGTTTTTCGTCCGGGTGCGGGAAAACCGCCGCGCGTCGGTGTCGCGATTGGCGATCAGATTGTCGACGTCGCCGCAGCGGCTTCGTCGTTCGGCGGACCGGTTGCCGAGGCGGCAAAGGTCTGCGCCGCGCCATCCCTCAATCAGCTTATGTCGCTCGGGCCGCAGGCGTGGTCGGCATTGCGGCTGGCGCTGTCGCGGAGTTTGAGCGCCGATCACGGCGACAAGAGCTTGCGGCAACATCTCACGCCGATGGCGCAGTCGGAGATCATGCTGCCGGCCGTGATCGGCGACTTCACCGACTTCTATGCCTCGGTGTTCCACGCCACCAATGCTGGCCGCGCTTTCCGGCCGGAAAATCCGCTGCTGCCGAACTACAAATACGTGCCGGTCGCCTATCACGGCCGCGCTTCGTCGATCCGCGTCAGCGGAACTGCGGTGAAGCGGCCGCAAGGCCAGCGCAAGCGCGCGGAGGAAACGGTGCCGAGCTACGGACCGTCGCGCAATCTCGATTTCGAGCTTGAGCTCGGCTTCTACATCGGCGTGCCGTCGCCGCTCGGCGACACCATCCCCATCGCCGAGGCTGCGGAGCATATTTTCGGCTTCTGCCTTTTGAACGACTGGTCGGCGCGCGACGTCCAGGGTTGGGAATATCAGCCGCTCGGACCGTTCCTCGGAAAAAATTTCGCCACCACGGTATCGCCCTGGGTGGTGACGCGGGAAGCTCTGGCGCCGTTTCGCATCGCAGCGTTCACGCGGCCGGAAGGCGATCCCGCGCCGTTGCCGTATCTCGCCGACGCCGCGGATCAAAAGCAAGGCGGCCTCGACATCACGCTCGAAGCTTACGTGGCAACCGACGCGATGCGGCGTGCCGGCGTCGCGCCACAGCGCCTCACCCAGACGTCGTTCGCTACGACGTATTGGACGGTCGCACAGATGGTCGCCCATCACGCCAGCAACGGCTGCAATCTCGCGATCGGCGATCTCCTCGGCTCGGGCACCGTTTCCGGCCCGGAGAAATCGAGCTGGGGCAGCCTCCTCGAACTCTCCGCGCGCGGGCGCGAGCCGATCGCAATGCCGACCGGCGAGCAGCGCGGTTTCATCGAGAATGGCGACGAGATCATCTTTCGCGGCTTTTGCGCCAAACAAGGCTTTGCGCGCATCGGCTTCGGCGAATGCCGAGCGGTGATCTTGCCGGCGGGGTGATTTCGCCGTCATTCCCCGGCTGCCGTGAGTCTCAAGTCTAATGTATCTCCGGCTCGGCGATGCGCGCAGTGCCTTCGAGAAAATCGAAATCACAGCCTTCGTCGGCCTGGCCGATATGGGCGGAGTACATCGCGCCATAGCCGCGCGCGTAACGCGGCGGCGGCGGCGTCCAGGCGGCGCGGCGGCGCGCAAGCTCATCGTCGGCGACATGCAGATGGATACGGCGCGCGGCGACGTCGATCTCGATCTCGTCGCCAGTCTGCACCAGAGCGATCGGCCCGCCGACAAAACTCTCCGGCGCGACGTGCAGGATGCAGGCGCCATAGCTCGTGCCGCTCATGCGCGCATCGGAAATCCGCACCATGTCGCGCACCCCGGCTTTGACGAGCTTTTTCGGGATCGGCAGCATGCCCCATTCCGGCATACCGGGGCCGCCCTTCGGCCCGGCATTCTTGAGCACCAGCACGTGGTCCGGCGTCACGTCGAGATCGTCGCGCTCGACTTCGCGCGCCATGTGCTCGTAATTCTCAAACGCGATCGCCTTGCCGCGATGCGCCAGGAAGCGCTGGTCCGCGGCGGCGGGCTTCATGACGCAACCGCGCGGCGCCAGATTGCCGGTGAGCACTACGGTGGCGCCCTCGGGATAAAGCGGCGCATCGAGCGGATGGATCACATCGGGCAGATGCACGGCTGCGCCGGCGATATTGTCGCCGACGGTGCCGCCGGTGACGGTGATGCAGGAAAGATCGAGGAGCGATTGCATCGCGGTCATCAGTGCGCGCAAGCCGCCAGCATAGAAAAAATCCTCCATCAGATATTTACCCGACGGCGTGATGTTGGCGATCACCGGCACCTGCCGCGAGATATCGTCGAAGCGCGCCATGTCGAGCGAGACGCCAGCGCGGCGCGCCATGGCGATGACGTGGATGATGGCGTTGGTCGAGCCGCCGAGCGCCATGTGGACGCGGATGGCGTTGTCGAACGCGGCCGGGTTGAGAATTTTTTCCGGCGTCAGGTCCTCCCACACCATGTCGACGATGCGGCGGCCGGCGGCGGCGCACATGCGCGGATGATTGGCGTCCGGCGCCGGGATCGATGAGGCGCCCGGCAAGGTCAGGCCCAGCGCCTCGGCGATCGCCATCATGGTCGCCGCGGTGCCCATCACCATGCAGGTGCCGAACGAGCGCGCGATGCCGCTTTCGATCTCGTTCCATTCCTTCTCGCCGATGCGGCCGGCGCGTTTTTCGTCCCAGTATTTCCAGGCATCGGAGCCGGAGCCGAGGGTGTGGCCGCGCCAATTGCCGCGCAGCATCGGCCCGGCCGGTGCATAAATCACCGGCAGCCCCATCGAGATCGCGCCCATGATCAGGCCGGGCGTGGTCTTGTCGCAGCCGCCCATCAGCACCGCGCCGTCGATCGGATGGCTGCGCAACAGCTCCTCGCATTCCATGGCGAGGAAGTTGCGGTACAGCATGGTCGACGGTTTGACGAACGGCTCCGCGAGCGACATCGCCGGCAGCTCGATGGGAAAACCGCCGGCCTGCCAGACGCCGCGCTTCACGTCCTCGGCGCGGGCGCGCAAATGGCCGTGGCAGGCGTTGATCTCGCTCCAGGTGTTGAGGATGCCGATCACCGGCTTGCCGGCCCAGTCGGCGCGGTCGTAGCCGAATTGCCTGAGCCGCGAGCGATGGCCGAACGAACGCAGATCGTCGCGGCCGAGCCAGCGGTAGCTGCGGAGTTCCTCGGGTGATTTTCTCTTGTCGGAGGTCATGTACGCTGGTTTCCGCCGCAGTGTCAGGCTCATGCGCGTCCGGTCGTGCTAGAGTAGCAAAGACGCGCGAGGCATGGAGCGCCCGCCGCCGCTATACATCGGGAAACGGTCATGAACGAGCAAATTCCACCCCCCAAGGGTGCACCGTTGTTCAACCCGATGTCGCGGGAATTCATCGCCGATCCCTATCCGTTTTATCATCGATTGCGCGCGGCCGATCCCATGCATCTCACGCCGATCGGCCTTTATGTCGCGAGCCGGCATGCCGACATCGTCTCGATCCTTCGCGACAAGCGCTTCGGCAAGGATTTCATCGGCCGCATGACCAGGCGCTCCGGGCCTCAGATTCTTGAGGAGCCGGTCTATCGCAGCATGAGCCATTGGATGCTGCAGCTCGATCCGCCCGACCACGGCCGCCTGCGCGGCCTTGTGGTCCGCGCTTTTACCGCGCGTCGCGTCGAGGACATGCGCCCGCGCATTCAGGCGATCGTCGATGAGATCATCGATCGCGTCGAACCGCGCGGGGCGATGGACATCATCGCCGACTTTGCTTTCCGGCTGCCGGTCACCGTGATCTGCGACATGCTCGGCATCCCGGAAAAGGAGCGCGAAGTCTTCTTCACCAGCTCGCGCGACGGCGGGCGTCTGCTCGATCTGGCGCCGCTCAGCAATGCCGAAATCGCGCAGCAAAATGCCTTCAATCTGGCCATGGCCGAGTATTTCCGTCGGCTGTTTGATTTGCGCCGCCGCGAGCCGGGCGACGATCTCACCACCAAGCTGGTTCAAGCCGAGCAAGACGGCGACAAGCTCACCAACGAGGAGCTGATCGCCAACGTCATCCTCCTCTTCGGTGCCGGCCACGAGACGACCGTGAACTTGATCGGCAACGGACTGCTGGCACTGCACCGCAATCCCGACCAGCTCCGGCTGTTGCAGAACGATCCGTCGCTCATAGCCAACGCCATCGAAGAACTGCTGCGCTACGATTCGTCCGTGCAGGTCACCGGCCGCACCACGCTGGAGGATGTCGACGACATCGGCGGCATCCCGCTGGCAAAGGGGCAGTCGGTCGTGTGTCTGCTCGGCTCGGCTAATCGCGATCCCGCGGTCTACGCGGACCCCGATCGGCTTGATATCACCCGCGCCGATGTGCGCCCGCTGTCGTTCGGCGGCGGGATCCATTACTGCGTCGGCGCTCAGCTCGCCCGCATCGAAGGCGAGATCGCGATTGCGACGTTGTTGCGCCGCCTGCCCAATCTACGGCTCGACGACCCCGACCGCCCCGATTGGCGGCAGACTTTCGTCCTGCGCGGCCTGAACAAGCTGCCGGCCAGCTGGTAGGGCCTATCCGTTTCCCGAGCGAGCGTCCGGGCACCCCGTGGTCCGTTCCAGCGATTTTTAGAACTTGATCATGTCGATCGAGGTCAGCGTGATGTGCGGCGGAATGACCGGCGCGTGCGTGAGTTGCCATACCGCATATTGCTCAAAGTAAAGGTCCGGGGCCGATAATCCATCGGCCGGAACAATCACTTCGAATCCGATCTGCGCCGCATGACTGGCCGTGTTCATGACGGCGCCCACGGCAGAGACGCCGACCGTGATGACCGTCTTGATGCCCTTTTCCTTGAGGATTTTTTCCAGGTCGGAGTTGAGGAACTTGTCGATGAACGATTGCACGTAAGGCTCGTTCGCGGTCGGAGCCACATCGGAGAGCACCTCGGACATGGGCAATTTGGGAATGCCGGTATAGACCACCATCGTGCCGCTCTTGCGCGCCGCGTCGAGCAACTTTTTGACCGCCGGGATCGTGGCGATGCAGCGCGGCGTATGTCCGCAGATCGGGTTGACGAAATCGAGCATCAGCAGCGCCGTGGTCTTCGGGTCGATCGTCACTTCTTTCAATGGCGGCGGCGCCGGCGGCGCTTTCACGCTGGCCCATTCATCGATGATCGAAGCGGCGTGCAGCGTGGACGCGCCAAGGCCGATGGCGGCAGCCAGTGCGAATGTCAAAAGCCATTTCTCGCGCTTCATGTTTCCTCCCGTTTTGGGCCCGCATCATCTTCATTATCACTATCGAAAATGTCGGGGGTAAGACTATGGTTGTTATTCCAAACCTTTCCGGCGATGCATGCAATTCCTAATTTGTCACGCGGGGAGGAAAAGAAATTTGTTCTCGTGGCGCGCCCGCGCCCGAGCTTTGCAAAGCCATTTCGAAGTTCGTTCGCATCCCGCGGCAAGGGCCGAGGGAAGCGGGGCGCCGAAAGGCGCATCCAACCATTGTCCGCGCTAACGGGCGCGGAAGCGCGCCAAAATGCGGGGCGCGCTCGCCTTCCGGCGCTCCACTGCGGCACTCGCCAGCGCAGTCGCAACCGCCTCTGGCTCAGCTCCAGAACCACGTTTCCTGGGACGCGGCTGGGGCGGGTGTTTTGCCCGCCTCGGGCCTGTCCAGTCCAGCGAGCTCCTCGCA
>JBEKSB010000056.1:0-20331 GCA_049517455.1 Xanthobacteraceae bacterium | reverse complement strand
GTGCGGCAGTCTAAGCGTCAACTAAACTAATAAGATGGAGGAAACAATGAAGCGTCTTTTGCTCGCTGGCGTTGTCGCTTTGGCGGTAAGCTTTTCGGCGGCCGCAGGCCATGCCCAGGACACCGTGAAGATCGGGCTCATCATATCGTATTCCGGCCAATTCGCCGACACCGCCGCGCAGATGGACAACGCCATCAAGCTCTATGTGAAGCAGCATGGCGACACGGTCGCGGGCAAGAAGATCGAATTCGTCCGCAAGGACACTGGCGGCATTGCTCCGGACGTCGCCAAGCGGCTGGCCCAGGAACTCGTCGTGCGCGATCACGCCGACATCATCGCCGGATTCGCGCTGACGCCTAACGCGCTGGCTGCCGCTGACGTTTCTGCGGAAGCAAAAAAGTTCATGGTGGTCATGAATGCCGCCACCTCGATCATCACCACCAAGTCGCCTTATATCGCCCGGACATCGGTGACGACGCCACAACTGAATCAAACGCTCGGCACCTGGGCGGCGAAACACGGGGTCAAGACGGTGTATACGATGGTCTCCGACTATGGCCCCGGCATCGATGCTGAAACCGCCTTCCACATTGGTTTCAAGGAAGCGGGCGGCGAGATCGCCGGCTCGGTTCGCTTCCCGGTCGCCAATCCGGATTTCTCCGCTTTCGTTCAGCGCGCCAAGGATTTGAACCCGGATGGCATCTACATCTGGATTCCCGGCGGCGCGCAGCCGGCCGCCGTCGGCAAGGCGCTGGCCGAACGCGGGATCGATACGTCCAAGGTCAAAGTGTTGGGCCAGGACGCGCTTGGCTTCGAGAGCGCGCTCAAGAGCATGGGCGACGCGGCGCTCGGCATCATCACGGTCGCGGACTACGACTACAGTCACAATTCGCCGCTCAATCATGAGTTCGTAAAGGCTTACAATGAAGAGTTTCACCGCAACCCGGACATCTACTCGATCGGCGGCTATGATGGCATGCACCTGATCTATGAGGCGCTGAGAAAGACCAGCGGCAAGGCCGACGGCGATTCACTGATCGCGGCCGCCAAGGGCATGAGCTGGGAGAGCCCGCGCGGCCCGATCAGCATCGATCCGGAAACGCGCGACATCATTCAGACGGTCTATATTCGCCGCGTCGAGAGGGTCGGCGGCGAACTGGTCAACGTCGAGTTCGACAAGGTCGAGAACGTCAAGGATCCGGTGAAGGAACGCATGAAGAAGTGATGCGGCAATAAAGCGCGTCTTCAGCCGCCGGCGGACGGCCTTATCTGGAAACGACACGTTTACAAAGACCAAGACTCAAGGCGGCGCCGCGAACCACACAGTTCGCGGCGCTTTTCTTTGTCGCCGGGGTGGGGCATTCTCGCCAGCAAATAATAAAATGGGAGGATAAAATGCAGCGTCGTTTTCTCGCCGGCGCCGTCGCTCTCGCGTCGAGCCTGTTGCCGGCCGCTGGTCATGCCGAGGACACCGTCAAGATCGGCGTCATCCTGCCATATTCGGGTCAATTCGCTGACCCGACGACACAGATAGATAACGGCATCAAGCTCTATCTCAAGCAGCACGGCGACAAGCTTGGCGGCAAGACGGTCGAGCTCATCCGCAAGGACACCGGCGGCATTGCCCCGCCGGTCGCCAAGCGTTTGGCGCAGGAACTGGTCACCCGCGACAGCGTCGACATCCTCGCCGGTTTCTCGCTGACGCCAAACGCGCTCGCTGCAGCCGACGTTTCCTTCGAAGCCAAGAAATTTATGGTGGTTATGAACGCAGCCACGGCCATCGTCACCACCAAATCGCCCTACATGGTGCGCGTCTCGTTCACCGTGCCGCAACTCAATCAGACGCTTGGCACATGGGCGGAACAGCACGGACTGAAGAACGCCTACACCATGGTCACCGACTACGGCCCGGGCATCGATGCGGAGGCCGCATTCCAGAAAGGGTTCAAGGAAGCGGGCGGCGACGTCGTCGGCTCGGTGCGCATGGCGGTACAGAATCCCGACTTCTCGGCGTATGTGCAGCGCGCCAAGGATCTCGATCCGCAGGGCGTCTTCATTATGATTCCAGGCGGCGCCCAGCCGGGCGCCTTCGGCAAAGCGTTGGCCGAGCGCGGCATCGACCCGCAAAAAACGAAGATCTTGGGACAATTGGAAATCACCGACGAACATGCGTTGGCCAGCATCGGCGATCACGCCGTCGGTATCATCACTGCCGGCCACTACGACTACAATCACCATTCCAAGCTGAACGAAGAGTTTGTGAAGGCCTACAAGGCCGACTTCGATCGCAACCCCGACTTCTTCTCGGTCGGCGGTTATGACGGTATGCACCTGATCGACCTGGCGCTGCAAAAGTCCGGCGGCAAGACTGACGCGGAATCGCTGGTCAACGCTGCCAAGGGCGCGAGTTGGGAAAGCCCGCGCGGGCCCATCAGCATCGATCCGGAGACACGCGACATCGTCCAGAACGTCTACATCCGCAAGGTCGAGAAGGTCGACGGTCAGCTGATTAACGTGGAAATCGGCGAAATCCCGAACGTCAAGGATCCGTATAAGGCGGCGATGGGAAAGTAAGCTGCCGGCCTGTCCGGATGCGACCTAGCGGTCCTTGATTGGGACACCGCGGTGGGCAGGAAATAACTTGGCCGCCTGCGGCATGGTCCGTTAGGTTGTCCATCGATTCATCGGGGTCCTGCGGCTATGCTTCCTCCCATTTTTGGCGTCGTGTTCGACGGCCTCGCTTACGGCATGCTGCTGTTCCTGCTGTCGGTCGGGCAGTCGGTGACGCTCGGCATGATGAATTTCATCAACCTGGCGCATTGCAGCTTCGCAATGCTCGGCGGCTACGTCACCATCACTTTGATGAGCCGTTACGGGTGGCCGTTTTTCGCTACGCTGCCCTGCGCATTCATCGTCGCGGCGGTGGTTAGCGTCGGGTTTGAGCGAACGCTGTTTCGCCGCCTTTATCGGGCGAGCGAACTCGATCAGGTGCTGCTGACCATCGGCCTTGTCTTCATTTCGGTCGCAGTGGCGGCCTATATCTTCGGCACCGACCAGCAACCCTTGCAGCTGCCGTCTTATTTGCGCAGCTCGCTCACCTTCATGGGCCTTCGTTTCGCGGTCTACCGACTGATTCTGCTCGGACTGGCATTGGCGATCACGTTGGCACTGGTGCTGGGGATCGAATACACGCGGTTCGGCGCCCGCGTGCGCGCCGCCGTCGACAATCAACGCATGGCGCGCGGTCTTGGCATCGACGTCGATCGCACTTTCGCAATTACATTTGCGCTCGGCAGCGGGCTCGCCGGGCTCGGCGGCGCGCTGGCGATCGAGATCATTGGGCTCGATCCTTCTTTCGCCCTCACCTATCTGATTTACGTCCTGATCGTCGTATCGGTTGGCGGTCTCGGCTCGATTTCAGGTTCCTTTGCCGCCGCCGTCGTGCTGGGCATCAGCGACGTCGCCGGCAAATATTACATTCCCCAACTGGGGGCGTTTCTCATCTACCTCGTCATGATCAGCCTGTTGATGTGGCGCCCGCTCGGCCTGCTGGGGAGACGCTGAGCGATGGCGTTGGCCGAAAAGGTGACCAGCCCGCAACTTTATCTTCAGGCGCAAACGCGGTGGCGGCCGGTCGAGATCGCGTTCTGGCTGGCGACGCTTCTGCCCTACGTTCTGTTTCCGAACTATCTCTCGCTCGCCAGTCAGATCGCCGTCACCGCCTTGTTCGCTCTTTCGCTCGATTTGATCCTCGGCTATGCCGGTATTGTCTCGCTGGGGCACGCCGCCTTCTTCGGGGTCGGCGCTTACACGGCCGGTCTCCTTTCGAAATACGGCTGGGGCGAGCCGTTGACCGGACTGGCGATGGCGGCGCTCGCGGCCGGCATCGTCGGCTATGCCACCAGTTTCGTCATTTGCCGGTTCCGGCACCTTGCTTTGATCATGCTCACGCTCGGCTTCGGGCTATTGCTGACGGAGCTCGCCAATAGCGCCGGCTGGTTGACCGGCGGCTTGGATGGCCTGCAAGGCATCCATACCTGGAAGCTGCTGGGCTATTTCCGCTTCGATCTGTACGGCTACGCCGCGTACAGCTATGCGCTTGCTGTGCTATTTGCGCTGTTCCTGTTCGCGCGACGGATTATCCATTCGCCGTTCGGCCTGTCGCTGCGCGGCATTCGCGAAAACCTTATCCGCATGCCCGCCATCGGCGCGCCGAGCCGTGCGCATATCCGAACGATCTATACGATTGCTGCTGCCATCGCTGGGGTCGCTGGCGCCGTCCTGGCGCAGACAACGGAAACGGTGTCGCTCGATTCACTCGGCTTCGAGCGATCCGCGGAAGTCGTAGTCATGCTCGTCCTTGGCGGCACCGGCAGGCTCTATGGCGGGCTCGTCGGCGCAATCATCTACATGGTGGCCCGCGATCAGTTTTCCGGCGTCGTGCCGCAGTACTGGTATTTCTGGATCGGTATTCTGCTGGTGGCAGTGGTTGTGTTCCTGCCCAACGGTGTCCTTGGCGGCCTCGCCAAGATCGCGTCGCGCTGGAGCCGCCCGTGAGTGCGCCGGCGCTATCCACCCGCGGCCTTGCCAAAAAGTTCGGCTCGCTGGTCGTCGCCAGCGACATCGAGATCGAGTTGCCGCAAGGCGTGCGTTACGCGCTGATCGGCCCTAACGGCGCCGGCAAGACCACGCTGATCAATCTCATCACCGGAATGTTGCGGCCGGACGCCGGCCGCATTTTGCTCGACGATGCCGACATTACGATGCTGCCGCCCGACCAGCGCGTGCGCCGTGGACTTGTTCGCACCTACCAGATCAATTCGCTGTTTCCGCATCTCACCGCGCTCGAATCAGTGACGCTGGCGGTATGCGAGCGCACCCGCGCTGCGCGCATCTGGTGGCGGCAACTCCCCGCCTATCAGCATGAAATCGACGAAGCCTACGATATTCTCTCCGCACTCGCGCTCGCTGCGGTCTGCCATCGTTTGACGCGCGAGCTCGCCTACGGCCAACAGCGCCTCCTCGAGATCGCGCTGGCTTTGGCGACCCGGCCGAAGGTGTTGTTGCTCGACGAGCCGGCGGCGGGCGTGCCGCGCGAGGAAAGCAAGGAACTGTTCGCCGCAATCGCCGGCCTCTCCCGCGATATCACCGTCTTATTCATCGAGCACGACATGGAACTCGTCTTTCGCTTTGCCACGCGCGTGATCGTGATGGTCGGCGGCCGCGTCCTAGTCGAAGGCACGCCGCATGAGATCGCATCCAATCCGCAGGTGCGCGCGGTTTATCTCGGCAAGGCGACGGGCAAAGCCATGCAGGAGCCGCGCCATGGCTGAGCCGCTCCTTGCACTCGACGGCGTTCGCGCCGGCTACGGCCCCGCAATCGTGCTCGATGGCGTGTCGTTTGCCGTGCCCGAACGCGGCAGTCTTGCCGTACTCGGAAGAAATGGCGTCGGTAAGTCGACGCTCCTTCTCACCATCATGGGCTACACGCAGGTCGGCCGCGGCCGCATCCTCTGGCGCGGCGAAGACATCACGCGCCGCCAGCCGCACCGCCGCGCGCTCGCCGGGATCGGCTGGGTAGCGCAAGAACGCGAGATTTTTGCTTCGCTGACCGTCGAGGAAAACCTCACCGTCGCCGCCCGCGACGGCCGCTGGGACCTGGCGGCGGTGTACGATCTCTTTCCCCGCCTCGCCGAACGCCGCAGCAATTTCGGCAATCAGCTATCGGGCGGCGAGCAACAAATGCTGGCGATCGCGCGCGCGCTCATGACCAATCCGGCGCTCCTTCTGCTCGACGAGCCGCTCGAAGGCCTGGCGCCGATCGTTGTCGAAGAGCTCGCCGCCGCGATCCGGCGCATGACCAGCGAAGGCTCGAACGCCTACATACTCGTGGAGCAACACGCCGACATTGCGTTGTCGCTGACGGAGAATGCGATCGTCATCGAGCGCGGCCGCGTCGTGCATAGCGGCGCTTCGGCGCAACTGCTCGCCGACCACGCCACGCTCGACCGGCTCGTCGGCCTGCGCCTCGCCGAAGTATGACGAAGCCTTATCCGCCCCGCGAAGCGGGGGAGGGTTAAAGCGCCGGCATCTTGACCGCGTGAGCTGCAGCGATCCCTTCAAGCTCGCCCCACAGCTTCGGCGGAATCGGAATGCCCGACTTGCGGCGCGTGACTTCGCTGCGGCCGGCGCGTTCGCCCGGCAGCAGGATTTCGTCAAAGCCCGCCTGTCGCGGCAGGGCTTTGAGGATCGCAGCAAGCGTATCGGCGTCCTGCGCAAAATCCTTAAGCGGCCGGAAGGTGTCGACATCGATGGCGAGGATCGCAATGTTCTGCGAAAGACGCTTGCGCTTCTCCGGGCCGAGCGCGCGCGCCTGGATCGGCGCCGCGGCGAGCACGCTCGCCAGCATTTCGAACATCAGACCAAGCCCCGATCCTTTCGGACCGCCGAGCGGCAGCAGGATCTCCGCCGAGCCTGGATCGGTCGTGGGCTCGCCCTGCGCGGTCAGCACCGCGCCCTCTGGCAGTTGCGCGCCGGTGGTGCACGCCTGCAAGATCGTGCCGTTCGAAATCGTGCTCGTCGCCATGTCGAGAACGATCGGATCGCTGCCGCTCGGCACCGCGATCGCGATCGGGCTCGTTCCGAGGCTGGCGACGCGCGCGCCGTAATAGGCCACAAATGCCGGACCCGCGCCCATGATCAGCGCGGCACAGCCGCGTCGCGCCATCCATTGCGCGTAGCGCCCGATCGCGCCGGTATGGGTTGTCTCGCGCACCAGCCCGAAACACACGCCCACGTTTCGCGCGCGCTCGGTTGCGATGGCGATGGCCTGCATCATCGCCACCGGACCGAAGCCGAGGCCGCCATCGAGCACGAATGTCGCGGCGCGATCGTGCGCAAGCTGCGGCCTCGCGGTGACGTTGATCTCGCCGCGCGCGATCATCTTGAGATAGAAAGGCAGGCGCGAGACGCCGTGACCGTCGACGCCGCGCAAATTGGCCCAAACCAATCCGTCGGCGACAATCACCGCGTCTGCCGCGCCCGCGCCGTTGGCCACGAGCGCATCACGGATGAAGCGCCCTAGCTCCTCGTGTCCGACAACGAAGCTGCTACGGCTCACGCTGCTACCGCTCCTGCTTGGCCGGGAAATACGCATCAAGCCAGTTGCGCAGCACGCTCCAGACCCGTGCGGAATTCTCGTTGAAGAGAAAGTGGTCGAGACCGCTGAACAAGTGCAGCTCCGCCGGCTGACCCGCGCGTCTGAACATCTCGATGGACTGCTCGGTCGGCGTTACCGAATCGTTGGCGGAGTGGATGAGCAAAAGCGGGCGCGGTGCGATCTTGCCTACCACCTCCTCGGCGCGGAAATCGAACATGCTCTGCGCGGTCTCGGCTGGAAACATCTCGACCGAGTTGGTCGCAAGCATCTCCACGTTCTGTTTGTCCAAGCGCTCGCGCACGTGTCCTGGGATAGGAACAATGTCGTCTCGCGGCACCATGAGCGACCTGCCGATGCGGTCGCGGTAGGCGCGTCCTTCCTCAAGTATGTTGGTGAATTTTGCCCAGGCTTCCGGCGTCGAATGCTGTCCGCGAAACTTGCGCTCGCCGTGTCCCCAGCCGCCGTTGGAAATGACCGCGGCGATGCGCGGGTTAGTACCGCCGGCATAGACCGCGACCGCGCCGCCAAAGCTCGAACCGATCACGCCGATGCGATCGGGATCGACGGCGGGATGCTTTGCAAGGAACGCCAGCGCATTGCCGAGGTCCTCAACCTGTTCGAGACAGATGACGCGGCCGAACTCGCCTTCGCTCTTGCCGCAGCCGCGCATGTCAAACCGCAGCGTGATGTAGCCGAATTCGCTGAGCACTCGTGTCGGCTGTAGTACCCCCGCCGAATCGCTGTTGCCGCCGAAGCCGTGCAGGACCAGGAATGCCGCGCGGTGCTCCGCCGGCCGCAATCCCGCTGGCGTGCCGACAGCGCCGTACAGACGCAGGCCGGCCGACGGAATACTGACAGTGTCTTCGGTCATGGCGGCGAGCCTAACCCGGATCGAGCGGCAGCGAAATCCGGACGGCGGTTTGAGGTGATTGTATCCGCTCAGCTCGCCACGAACAGGATCGCGGTATCGCAGCGCTCAAGCACCGCGGCCGCCATGTTGCCGAAGAACAGCGTCTCGCCCGGCCGCCGGGTGACGCCGAGCACGATGAGGTCGTATCCGCCGCGCGTGGCTTCCTTGAGGATAGCGTCCTCGGCGGCGACATCGACGCGCAGCGCCGTGCGCAAACGGGCGTCGTAACGGTCGGCGAGTTCGGCGATGTCTTTGAGAACCGCCTCTTCATTGCGCCGCATGCCGGCCCCGCGGCGAATGCGACCGCGCCGTTCTCCATCGGACCGGCCGCTCGCAACGTAAAGCGCGCTCACCCGCGAGCCGGTGGATCGCGCCAAGGCAAAACCGGTCTCGGCGGCGCGGCGCGAGACATCCGTTCCGTTCACCGGGATGAGAATTCTGCCGATCGGCTCGCTACCCGTCGCCAGCCGGCCGCCGGCGATGGCGACGGCGAGCGGCCCATCGAAGCCGTTTACCGTGCGTGTGATCTCCAGGGTAAATCCGCCGCCCGCCGCGCGAGTCTTGTCGATGCCGACGATGAGGAGGTCGTATCCCTTCTGCGCCTCATCGGCTACCGCTTCGGCGCTCGTCGCCTTCTTCGTGCGCGTCGTCACATCGACAGTGCCGCGCGCTTTCTCGGCCGGATGCGTCGCCAGCGTCACGGTGCGGGCGGCGGCGATACGCACTTGCTTTTTCGATTCTTCTTTTTCCCTCCGAGCCGCGTAGTGCGGCCACTCGTCCGGACCGAGCTCGATGATCGTCGTCGGCTTGTCGCCGGAGCCGGCAATGGCCCCGGCCAGCCGCGAAGCGAATGTGCCGTTGGCGCCGCCGTCGACCGCGAGCAGCAGGCGTTCAAGGTTGGGGACGAAGCCCCGAGCATCGAGCTCCTCGCGTTCGAGTCGTTGCTTCTCCGCCTTGCGCAGCGGCAGCCGGCGCAGCGCCCAGCGCAACATCGGCGGCATCGTCACGGTGGTGACCAGCGCCATCCCCACGATCAGGGTGTACAGATCTTTGCCGAACACGCCCGCCGACAGGCCGATCGAAGCGACGATCACTTCGGTGGAGCCGCGCGCGTTCATAGCGCAGGCGAGCGCGAGCGATTCCTGGCGGTTGAGCCCGCCGAGCTTGCCACCGACGAACGCGCCGGAAAACTTGCCGACGCTGGCGATGACGATCAGGCCGCCGGCGAGCAACAGCAGACTGGGGTCCTTGAGGATGGTCAGATCGGCGCTCAGTCCCGACAGCCCGAAGAAGATCGGCATGAACAGCGCAGCGATCAGCCCGCGCAACTGCTCGTCGATGTGGCGCGTAAGGATCGGCGACTCCCCGATCAGCACGCCGGCGACGAATGCGCCGAGCACCGTCTGCACGCCGATCAGATACGTCGTCAGCGCCATCGCGATCATGATCAAGAGGATCATGGTGATGACCGCGAATTCGCTGGCGAAGTTGTCGTTCGTCCATCGTATCAGATCGGACACGATGCGCCGGCCGATGGTGAGACTCATCACCAGGAAAAGCAGCGTGCCGATGATGGCGAAGCTCACCGAGCGCAAATCGATCGTACCGGATGACGCCAGGCCGAACGAAATCGCGATGATGATCCATCCGCCGGAATCCTCCAGGATGGCGGATGCGACGATGATCTGCCCGACGTCGCGGCGCATGAAATTCATCTCGCGCACCACCATGGCGACGATCTTGATCGAGGAAATCGATAGCGCAGTGCCGAGGAAAAGCGCGGTGACAAGGCGTGCCTGCGGATTGGGCAGGATCGAGTCCGGCAACATTTCGCCAAGCCCGAACCCGCAAATAAAGGGAAGCGCCACGCCGGCGACGGCGACAGTGATTGCCGGCCGTCCGACCCGACGCACCAGGCGCAGATCGGTTTCCATCCCGGTCAGCATCAGCAGCATGAGGATGCCGAGCTGCGCGACGGCGCCGACCATGTTCTTCTGCTCTGCCGTCTGTGGAAACAGCGCGTGCTGAAAGTCGGGCCAGATCAGACCGAGCACGGAAGGCCCGAGCAGAAGCCCGCCGAGGAGCTGTCCCATGACCGCCGGCTGGCCGAGCTTCTGCATGAGTTCGCCGAGGCCGCGGCCGACCAGCAGCAGAATGCCCAGCTCGGCGAAAAAGATCGCTTCGGAACTGCCGGACGTGTTTCGCTCCGCGGCGAACGCGATCGAGACGCCGCCGAACAGAACGACCAAAGCGAGTAGAGTGCGGCACGCAACAGCCGTGGGCGGGGCCGCCCACCTCGCCGGTTTGCGGTTACCAGGAGGATGCAGCCTTTCACTCCCGTGTTGTCGGATTATTCGCCAAACCGGAGCCTGATCCGGGAAAAGCTTCTTGAAAGATCATGCTCCGATGACACCCATGCGTGCAACTCAACGCCGGGTCTGTACCGGCGTTCCCGTAGTACCCGCTATGCGCTTTCCGATTGGGTCGCCGTATCCACCGCCTGGGTCGGCCAGCGCTCGTGCGTGAGCGGAACGATCATGCGCATGGAAAAGCCGTCGCGCGTGTAGGAAGGCTGCACCTCCCCGTTCATTTGCCGCTCGATGACCAGGCCAATGAGCCGCGAACCGAATCCGATCCGCCGCGGCCGCCGTGCCGGCGGGCCGTTCCGCTCGACCCAGTCGAAGGTCAAGGTCATGCCGCGCCGCGTTGGCGCGATGGACCAGCTCAGCTCAAGCCGGCCCTGCGGGCGCGAGAGGCTGCCATGTTTGATCGCGTTGGAGGTAAGCTCGTGCAAAGCGGCACTGAGACTGAATGTCGGATCCGGTTCGAGGTCGACATTAGGGCCGGAGAACGTCGTCCGGTCGAGATAGGGGCCCAGCAGCACGCGCAACAGCTCATTAAGCGATGTCGATTTCCAACCGGCCTCGGTGATCAATCGATGAGCGTTCGCCAATGCCATGACGCGCGCCTGGTAATTGCTGATGAGCTCGGCCATATTCCGGGAGTTTTTCGCGGTTTGCGAGAACAGCGCCAAAAGCTGCGAAAAGAGGTTGCCGGAGCGGTGGCGCAGTTCGCGGATCATCAGTTCGTGGCGCTGCTCCAACTGCCGGCGTTGAATCGCGCCGGCCACCAGATTGGCAACCGCGGCAAGGAACGAAGAATCCTGCACGCTGAAGTGCCAGTATTTGTTGGTACAGACGCCGAGAACGCCATAAGCGCGTCCGTCCTGTCCGGCGATCGTCGTGCTCATGCCGCTGACGCAGCCGTGATTGCGAAGATATTGCGGGGTGCTAAACCGCGCCTCGGTGGCAAAATCGGCGGTGACCACCGGAACCGCGGCGCCCAATATATACCGCGCGTAGCCGTCATGTTCCTTCGACATCACGACCGAGCCGATACAGCCGGTCTTCCAGCCGAATCCGGCGCGCAGCAGAAGATCGGTGTCGCCAGGCATCAGCTCGAGAACCTCGACGAAATCGACCGGCAAAGTGAGTGCGACCGTGCTGACCACGTCGTTGAGCAATCGCTCGATGTCGGTTTCCGCCAGCGCGCGCTCGCCAAGATGCGCCAGCGCCTCCTGCTGTCTGGCGCGGCTGCGCAGCTCCTCCTGCAGCTTTATCCGTTCGGTGACGTCGTGGCAGATGCCGACCATGCGGACAGGCGCTCCATCCTTAAACGTCGCGGTGCCGGAGGCCTCGATCCACCGTTCCTCGCACGCTTCTCGCGGAGCAACACGGTAGCGCACCCAATACGGGCGACCGGTGTGCAGCGTCTCGTTGACGGCCTCTACGATCCCGGCCCGATCCTCCTCGTGAATGTCACGTTCGAAGAACGCGTACGTGCCGTCGAAGACGCCGGGAGGCAGACTATGGATCGCCTCCATGTTACTCGACCACGTCACGACGTTGGTCGCGATGTCCCAGGACCAGACGCCGACCTCTCCCGCTTCAAGCGCGGCACGAACCATTGCAAGGTCAGGAAAGAACGCTGCTGCACTCTCATCCGGCGCCCGATCCGGTTCGGTTGTAGTCGTGCCTTTGACCTCGGGCCTGTCCATGCTCTTACAGTTCGACCTCCTCCCCACCGGGGTCAAGGCCGTACGTTTGGACTATTGAGGAAAAAACAGCGCAACAGCACGTTCGGTTGCGTCGCGGTGGCAGAGAACAGGGTTGGATTGGTGCTGACCCTTAACGCACAGCGTCCGGATCAGTAAAGGCCGAACGGATTCGGATTGCCGCTCCATTCGAAGCGGGGACGCGGGATGTCGGCCGCGGCGGCAGCAACCGGCCTTACCGATACCCTGGCCGTCATCGCACCCGCGGCGCTCCGTTCGATCGCAACGTCTTGCCGATCTTCGATCGCGGCGGTCCGCTGATCGTTCGCCAGGACCACGACTTTGGTTCCGATGCTGACGCGATCATAAAGATCAGCCACGTCCGCATTGCGCATGCGGATACAGCCGCTGGAGACATGCTGACCGATCGTGGCCGGATTGTTGGTGCCGTGGATGCGGTAATCGGTGTTGCCGAGATAAAGCGCGCGGGCGCCGAGCGGATTACCGGGCCCGCCGCCGACCCAGCGCGGCAGGTAAGGCTGACGCGCAATCATCTCCGCCGGCGGACTCCAGTCGGGCCATTCGGACTTGCGCGAAATTTTCTCGACGCCCGACCAAGTGAAGCCTGTTCGACCCACTCCGATTCCGTAGCGCAAAGCCCTGCCGCCGCCGAGCATCAGATAAAGAAACGTGTGCGCGGTGTCGATGATGACGATCCCGGCCGGCTCGCTGCTCGGATAGGAGACGGCCTGCCGCCGCAACGGTGCCGGCAGATCATTGCCGTCCGGCACCGCGCTCGGCTGTTCCGTCTGCGGCACGGCCTGTTGAAGAAGCGTGCCATCTCGATCGATCGGATTATACGAAAGCGATTGAGAAGATGCGGTACCGACGAGAAAAGTAGTGAAAGCTGCACTGAATGCCGCGGTGCAGACGCGCCAAAACAGCTCGGCCCCCGACATGACACACTCCGGTGATTGAGTACCGCCAAATCAATGGCCAACGGACGTTAAAAGTTCCGCGCGGTAGGTCGGAAAAATGCGAAGCGTTTTTTGTTCAAATTTTTGGCGGATTTTTCCGACGCGGATTTGTTCAGACCGTGCAGCGGCGAAAAACGTGCGCCAATTGCGGCGAGGAGATTGGGCTGAAAGCACTGTCGCATCCGACCGGAACTTTAACGCGCGACTGCGCCTGCCCGGGCGATGCCGGCAATCCAAGCCTATGCGGCAAGGCTGTCGGTTCCACGAGCGGCAGGCGATCTCCTTTGAGCGCACGGTTCACTGAAATCAGTGGACTTAACGCGAATACGCCGGTGCTGGGGAATGACGGGAAGGAAATAAAGCTCGCAGTGAATAACGCCACCAGCACGCCTATAACGCGAACAAACGAAATCCTGCGCATCGGATCGTCTCCGAAACCTCAACACCCCCAACAATCCCCACGTGACAAATGCGGAACCGAGTGGCCACGCGCGACCGGCAACGTGCCGCGACCGGCGCAGTTCCGGCTGGCGCGGCAGCCTCACCTGGTTGTGATGGCGATCCCCACGGCTGCGTGAAGATGAACCGCAAACAAGGCGGCGGAACAAATAGCGGGGTTGTGGCTTGTCGTGAGGACCGGCCATCCTTTCCCCCTCCCCCCGTGCTCGGCCGATCATCTTGGGCGCAGCCGATGGACCGATCGCCTGCGCCCTAATTCTTTTCCGGACCTACGCCCGGCGATCCACCCTCGCTGGCGCAACCCGCAAACATTCATGGCCGGGACAAGCCCGGCCATGAAATATGGTCGTTCCAACCTACCGAAGACTACGCCGTCGGTTGTCGTTCGCGCTGACGCGCCTTGCGCCCGAAGAACAGCGCCTGGCTCGCCACGGCGGAGACGACCGCAAGCTGAAACGGCTTGGCGATGAGGAATGCCGGCTCCGGCCGCTGTCCGGTCAGGAAGCGCTCGGGATAGGCGGTGATGAAGATCACCGGCACCTCGAACGAGCCGAGAAGCTCGTTCACGGCGTCGAGGCCCGAGCTGCCGTCTGCGAGCTGGATGTCCGCCAGGATCAGCCCAGGACGCTTCTGACGAGCCAGCGCGATGGCCTCGCTGTGCGTGCGGGCGACGCCGATGACCCGATGGCCGAGGCTTTCCACCAGCGCCTCGATATCCATGGCGATGAAAGTCTCGTCCTCGATGATGAGCACGTCTGTTGCGATCTCGGCGGCCAGTTCGCGGCCGGATTCCTCGACCAGACCGCGAAGGGTGGCCAAGTCGCAGTCGAGAATCTTCGCCGCGTCCTCCTCCGAGAAGCCTTCTAGCGCCACCAGAAGGAATGCCTGTCGTGGCCGCGGCGTAATCTGCGTAAGGTGTTGTTCCGGCGGCAAATCCGGCTCAACTAGGTCGGTTTTGCCGTTCACCGCGACGGAATTCCAGATCTTGGTGAATAGCCGGTACAGCGCGACCCGCTGACTTGGGCCGGATTCGAGAATTTTCGGGCTGGCAATCAGCGATTCCAGCGTGGCCGCGACATAGGCATCGCCAGACGCCTGATTGCCCGTCAGCGCGCGGGCATACCGGCGCAGGAACGGCAAATGCTGGACTACGGCTTGTGACGTCGACAAAGGCACCCTCCCCTTACATCTTCCCAAGGCTATTGGCTAAAACGTCGCTAAGTAAACAAGGTTCCCGAAAAGAGTTCCACGGGCCGGAACCAACGCCAAAGCCACGCGTTGGTGGGCAGCAATTGGGGAGAAAGGCCATGTTCAAGGCTAGCACATTGTTGTGGCTATGGGGCCGTGACGAAAAATGACGACCAGTAAGCCAGTTAACCTTCAGCCGCCGACTCCGAGTGAGGACAAGGCGGAAGCCCGGGACCAAATGGGCAGGCCAGCAACGCAACGTAAGAGCGAAGTACGCCTCGGACGCGAAGTGCAAGCGCGTATCGGCCAGCAATTGCGGGCGATGTACGACGATGTCGTGAGCCAGGGCGTGCCGCAGAATATCGCCGATCTGGTTCGCCGGCTCAGCGATCAAGATGATCGGGTGGCATGAAGCTGGATCCCACCATACGCGATCAAGTGCTTGCAACGGTGCCGAGCCTGCGCGCGTTCGCCATTTCGCTGTGCGGCAATATCGACCGCGCCGACGATCTGGTGCAGGAGACCTTGCTGCGCGCGCTCGCCCATATCAATTCCTTTCAGCCCGGCACCAACATGCCGGCGTGGCTCTTCACCATCCTGCGCAATCTGTTCCGGTCCGAATACCGCAAGCGCCGCCGCGAGGTGGAGGACGCCGACGGCCGGTACGCCGAGACGCTCAAATCGCATCCCGAGCAGACCGGCCGGGTCGAGTTCAACGAATTTCGCGTCGCGCTCGCCAAGCTGCCGTCGGACCAGCGCGAGGCGCTCATCCTGGTGGGCGCATCAGGCTTCTCTTACGAGGACGCAGCAGCGATTTGCGGTTGCGCCGTCGGCACCATCAAGAGCCGCGTGAACCGCGCGCGCACGCGCCTTGCCGACCTGCTCGCGATCGACGGCGTCGACGATTTCGGGCCGGACCGGGCCACACGAGCCGTGCTTGCCGGCGGCGGCCGCAGCTAGACGTCCGTCCTAGAACATTGTGTTGGCATTGGCGGCCTGCTCGGGAATCTCCTGACGCACGTCCCAGTGCTCGACGATCTTGCCGTTCTCGAGCTTGAAAATGTCGATGATGGCGTTGCCGCGACTGCCGGCCGTCGGCACGTTGTGGACGTGCAGAATAACGTAGTTGCCGTCGGCGAAGATGCGTTTGATCTCGCTGTGATAGTCGGGGAATTTCTCACGCAGGAAAGCCAAAAAGGCCTTCAGGCCTTCCGGTCCGTCCGCGGCCCTGGGATTATGCTGAGTGTAGCGCGGGCCAAGAAACTTCGACGCCGCCTCGAAATTTTTCTGATTGATTGCCGCGTCGTAGAACTCAACCACAACCTTTTTGTTTGCGTCCATCTGGCTGGCGTCGGCGGCGAAAGCCGCCGACGCCAGCGCGATGATTGCAGCGGCGACAAGGAAACGAAGCATGGGCAACCTCCCGATCACGACGTCCGAAATACTAGCCTTACATACGCGACGGCAGCCAAAGCGCCAAAATCGGAAAGGCGATCAGGATCACCAGCCGTATCAGATCGGTGACGATGAATGGCAACACGCCGCGGAAGATCGTTGAAAAACTCACCTCCTGCACCACGCTTTTGATGACGAACACATTCATCCCGACCGGCGGGTGGATGAGCCCAAGCTCGACCGTCATCACGATGATCACGCCGAACCAGATCGGATCAAAACCGAGCTGCGTGATCACCGGGAAAATAATCGGGATGGTGAGGATGATCATGGCGAGCGCATCCATCAGGCAGCCGAGAATGAGATACATCAGCATGATGAGCGCGAGCACACCGTAACGGCCGAGTCCCAGGCCGGTGAGCAAGGTGGTTACCTTCTGCGGTGTCTGCGTCACCGTGAGGAAATAGCCGAACAGGAGCGCACCGATCAGAACGGTGAGGACAGCCGCGGCCGTACGCACCGCCTGCAGCAGCGATCGGCGGATTTCCGGCCGAGTGAGCTTTCCGCGCGCCACCCCGATCAGCAATGCGCCGACCGCGCCCATGCCGCCGGCTTCGGTCGGCGTGAACAGGCCGCCGTAGAGGCCGCCGATGACGAACACGAACAGAAGCAGCATCGCCCAGATGTTGCGCAATCCGGCGAGACGCTCACTCCAGGAATGCCGCGGCGCCGAGGGAAGAAAATCCGGCCGCAGACGGCCGATGATCACGACCGTGAGCATGTCCATCGAGGCGGCAAGTAGCCCCGGAATGATTCCGGCGATGAACAGCTTGCCGATATCCTGTTCGGTGATGATGCCGTAGACCGCGAGCACCGTCGACGGCGGCAGCATCGCGCCGAGCGTGCCGCCGGCGGCAATTACGCCGGTAGCAAACGATTGCGGATAGTTGTAGCGGCGCATTTCCGGATAGGCGACGGTCGCGAAAGTGGCGGCGGTGGCGACCGAGGACCCGGAGATCGCGGCAAAGCCGGCGCAGGCCGCGATGGTGGCGATGCCAAGCCCGCCCTTGAAATGGCCAACGAAAGCATTGGCGGCACGGAACAGCTCCCGGCTCATGCCGGAATTGGACACGAATGCGCCCATCAGCAGGAACATCGGAATGACGCCGAACGTGTAGTCGGTCACCGTTCGCATCGAGGTGTGGCCGACGATCTTCAGCGCCGGCGCGCCGCCGACAATGTAGGCAAAACCGCTGACGCCGACGAGCCCCATCGCCATGCCCACCGGCACGCGCAAAAGCATCAATCCGAAGAGGGAAACAAAGCCGAGGATGGCGATAAGGTCGGTGCTCACGCGCGCCTCACTCGACAGGCTTGATCTGGTAGCGGCCGCCCAAAAGCTCCGGGTGGAAAATCAGCCGATACGTGCGCACGGCGATCAACAATACAGCCGACGCATCGCCGAGCCATGCGACCAGGAAAAACGGCCAGACCGGCAAGCGCAGATCGAAAGTAGACACGTTTTCGGCGTAAGTGCTCGTGACCTTGTCGAACAACGTATAGGTTTGCACCGTCACCACGAACAGCAGCACCAGCGTAGCGAACACGTCGATGACGCGCTGCATCCGCGGGCCGACATTGGCGTAAAGAAGATCGACGGTGATATGCGTGCCGCGATAGGAGGTCGCCGCGATGCCCCAGAAGATCAGGATGCCGAGCAGCAGCCGCCCAAAATCGTAGCTGTCGGGAATCTGCATGGCGAAGAAATAGCGCAGCAGCACCGAGACGAAAATGTCGACGGCGACGACACCGGCGAAGAACGCGGCGATCAGCTCGATGCCGTCGATGAAGCGGTCCATGGCGTTGCGCGGGCGCTCCGCGCTCAATGCCGACACTGGTTGCAGCTCAGCCATGACCAACCGAATCTTTAACCGTCATCCTGAAGTGCGCGGCGAAGCCGCGCCTCGAAGGATGCGGCCAAGACCGGGCCATCGCCCTTCGAGGGCCGCTCCGCGGCCACCTCAGGGTGACGGTATCTGGTTTCAATAGCCGGAATTGCGCTGGGCGAGCTCCGCCTTGAGATCCTTCAGCGCGACGTCCGGGTCGGTCCCCGTCTTTTTCACCGCGTTGGCCCAGGTCTGCACCACGGGGCCGGCCGCCGTTTTCCATTCCGCGAGCTGCGCGTCCGTAATCGGATAGACCTCCTGGCCGGGCTCGGCCTTGAGCTTGGCGATACCGTCATGCTCGAAGTCAGCCCAAGGTGCGGCGACCTTTTCCGCCCATTCCGTGGTGCAATGGCTGTCGATCACCTTCTGCTGCGACGGCGACATTTGCGCATAGGTCGACTTGTTCATCACCCATACGAAGCTCGTGGTGTAGAGCGCCACTTCCATGTGGTACTTCGTCACCTTGTCGATGCCGAACAGTACGATCGAGCCCCACGGGAAGGTAACGGCGTCGGCCACGCCCTTTTCGATTATATCGCGCACCTCGGGCGCCGAAGCCTGCACGTTGTTGCCGCCAAGCTCGGTGACCAGCGAAGCCATCGTCGCGTGCGCCGGACGTATCTTCATGCCTTTGATGTCGGCCGGCACCATGATCTTCTTCGTGCGCGAATGGAACGTTCCAGGATCGTGCGCGAAGGCGAAGCAGAACTTGGCGTCCTTCATCTCCTTCTCGGCGTATTTGCGATACCAGGCGTCGAGAGCCGCAGAGCCGCCCTTGGCGTTGGACAACATGAACGGCAGATTGCCGGCATCGAAGATAGGAAAGCGGCCGGGCTGGTAGCCGGGACTGACATAGGTCACGTCGGCGATGCCGTCGCGGGCCATATCGTAATGGTCGAACGCCTTGCCGAGCTGCTGCGCCGGATAGACCTTGTATTTGATCGTGCCGCCGGAGTCCTTTTCGATCGACGCGCCCCAGTCCTCCATTGCCTTCTGCAGCGGATGCGACGGCGGCACCCAGTGCGAGAGCTTAAGCTCGAAGGTTTTGTCCTCGGCGGAGGCCGAACCGATCCCGAGTGCAAGACCAAGCATTGCGAGACCGCATAGCGTAACTGGGCGCATCCGGCGCATGAACGTCCTCCCCGTGAGTGTTAGTTGCAGTCCCAACTTATTCATTTAATCGCAAAGGCGGCCTGCTGTACAGCAGCGGCCTTTAGGGAGATTCGATAAAATTGTTCGCGACGGCGTGGCAATTTCTGCACGCTGTTTTCGATCGTTTCCGGAAAAGTACCTACGTCTTAACGCGGTGGCAGCGGCGGCCGGGTTATCGCGTCCCTGACAACGGAAAGAGCCGGGTGAGCGCTTCGTGAGCGTAACGCCCGCGCCATTAGGGACGTCGACATGTTCGGTCGTGTTGCAGTGCGTAGCATTGCGGTGCTGCTCGTTTTGTGGTCGCCAATTTTTGGCGGCTCGGTGAGCGCATTCGCGCAATATCAGGTGAGCATCGGCGCTTTCGATCGGGAAGAACCATCAAGCCAGTTGCCGGCCGCGGCCGAGCCGTTCGGCCTCAACGCGGTGCCGGTGACAACCGGCGGCGTGCTGATCAAATGGAGCGGCGTTGTCGCCGACATCCGCGCCGACCGTGACATTCTGGCGCGGTGTCGCGCCGACGCGGAGCCCTGCCCGCCGGCGGCGCAAAAATTCCTGGCGGTGATCGCGGACGGCCGTGCGCATGGCGGTCGCGCCCGCATCGGCATGATCAACCGCGCCATCAATCTGGCGATCCAGCCAATGAGCGACGCCGCCCAATGGGGCGTGCCGGATCGCTGGAGCGGACCGCTCGCCACATTCACAACCGGCCGCGGCGATTGCGAGGATTACGCGATCGCCAAATACGTCGCGCTGCGGGAAGCCGGTGTCGCCGAAGAGGACCTGCGGCTCGTTATCGTGCGCGATCTCGCCGTTGACGAGGATCACGCCGTCGTCGCCGCCCGCCTCGATGAAAAGTGGATCGTGCTCGACAATCGTCGCCTCACGCTGATCGAGGACACCGACATGCCGCGCGTTGTGCCGCTCTTCGTGCTCGATCACCACGGCGTCAAGCAATTCACGCCGACGATGATGGCGAACGCTGCGGCACCCGCCGCCGCACCCGCCGCGCTCGGCTTTCAGATTTCCCCGCCGTAGTAGGGTCCTTGGGGATCCGCCAGCGCTTGCAGACGCAGCGCCGCCGCATGCGCGAA
>JBEKSB010000055.1:0-20567 GCA_049517455.1 Xanthobacteraceae bacterium | reverse complement strand
GAAGCGCACCTGGGCCGGCGAGGTCCGCAATGTCTCGCTGTTGGTGGCCAGCGCCGTCAATTCCGAGGGATTTCGGGAGATTCTGGGCATCTGCGAAGGCGCCAAGGAGGACAAGTCTGGCTCGTCTGCCTTTCTGCGGCAGCTGGTCGATCGCGGCCTCAAGGGACCAAGCGCTACATGAACATGCGGCCTCTCTACCAGCCACAGGTCATGCAAACCGGAGCCGTCGCCTGATCAAATGTGCGAAAGATTCTGGACACTACCCATAGCCTTCGTCACCAAAGCGCTTGCGCCCGAAATCGCGGTCGAGCCGCGACGGGTGACGAGTCCAGTGGCACATTTCATGGCCAAGCGTGGCGTAAAATGACTCTGCATCGCGGAACGCCTCAAAGGGCGGCATCTGCACGTGGTCGTGCGTGACGCTGTAAAAGGCCATCGTGCCGCCGTGCCGGACGGTGGCACCCGTCGCCGCGAAGAAAGCCTCCGCGCGCTCGATCCGTTGCACGGTCTCGGTGCGCGGGGTGGGCTTGGCGTAGTAGTGCTCGGGCAAACCGTCGATCTGCTCGACGTTAAACACGGTGTAGCCTTTCATGAAGGGAATGGCGCGCTCGGCTTCCTCGCCGGTCGCCGCGTCGGTCTCGGTGCGGACGATCTTGTCGGCGTACACGACGAGACTTCCTTCCTCGCCCTTGCGGACATGGGCCTTGAATTCCAGCGCTTGCTTGAAGGTCATCCAAATCGGGGCGGCGTAACCTTTCGCCATCGCGGCCGACCACAGCATCAGGACATTGATGCCCTGGTACGGAATTCCGTTGCTGCGCATCTCCCCGGACGAACATGAACGCAGATGGCAGGAGTTAATCCCGCAATTACAGGCGGCCGATGGAATATTTACTGTTGACACGCAAAGTTATGGAAGCCGGCTTATTGCCTATTTGGATCAAGGGAGCTGGAGCCATTCAGCCACATATTCCGGCAATGGCAACATAATTGAAGCTACCACCGGGGGCGTCGTTGAACGCAACATCGACGCTTACAGAGATGCACGGTATCGGATCGGCGCTTATCGTCTTCCAAATATAACTCCCGCCCAAATTGACAGTTTAATAGGCTTCTCGAGATCCCAGGTGGGAAAGTCCTATAACTTTAGAGGGGCTATCAGATTGGGATTGAGATTGGCTTTCGGCATTTGGCCTACTCCAACCGCACGGCATACAACACCGAATATGGTTGTGATTAGGAGCGGCTATGAGTTAATTGGGACCGTATGATTTGCATTTAGGTTATAATCGGTTCATGCGCATTCTGCCACCAGTCGAGGAGGAAAGACGTCGAACTCTTTGAGCACCTTATCCGTCGGTGGAGGACTCGAGGTGAATCGTCTCGCCGCTACCTTGATCGTCCACGATCTTCACATCGCGAAACTGGATACGCCGAGATTCGTCAGGCCTAAGGCCGGTGTTCACCATGAACAGCACGTAGTCGTGCAAGTCCTCGTAGAGGCCGAGGCCACCGCCGCCGTAGTAGCCCGTCCCGTAAAACGGGCCGCCACCGAGTCCGCTAAAACCGCCGAGTAACGCGATGACGAGAACGATGAGCAGTATGGTCCCAAGCGACATGAGGTCGTCTCCTGCTGGTAGGACTCGTTGAATCTCTGAACCTGAAAGCTTCTGGTCCGCTATAGGTTGTTGGTTATCCCGTCACGTTCGCGCAGATCCCTACGAGCCTTCACGCGACGGCAAGATTAGGCGCACGGTCGTACCCTGGCTGTCGCTCTCCCGCTCGACCTTGCCGCCGAGCTGTTGGGCGAAGCCTTCGACCAGCCGGCCGCCGAGCCCGGAATCGGCGCGTCGAGGATCGAGCCCTTGGCCGTCGTCGACGACCGTCAGGCGAAGCTCCCCGGGCACCCGCTTTAGCGTCACCAGGACCGTGCCTTTTGTTTCGCCCGGAAAAGCATACTTGACGGCATTCGTCACAAGCTCGTTCACAATGAGCCCGATCGGAATTGCCCGATCGGTCGGCAAGAGCTCGCTCTCGATTTCGGTCTTGAGCACGATGGACGTGCCGTCTTCCTTGTGTATTGATGAGATCAGGTCGCGGCATAACTCATCCAGATAGATCGCCGCATCGACCGCCTCAACCGTGTCGGCCTTGCTTAGCTTGGAATAGAGATGCGCGAGTGCGTCGATGCGATGCGAGACCCTCTCGAGCGCAGCTTTGCCCTCGCCGCTCTTGTGGCTCCGCGCTTCAATCCAGACCATTGAAGCGATAATCTGCAGGCTGTTTTTGACCCGGTGGGTCAGTTCTTGCAACAGCATGCCGATACGGTCGTGCGCAATCGCCTGGTCACGCTCAAGCCTCACGCGCTCGGTAACGTCTTCGATCGCCAGGAGGATTAGTTGTATCTTGTTGCCAGGCCGATAAACCTTGCGCGCGTTGAGGCACATTACGCGCAGGCCGATTGATGGGAAGAACTGTTCGACTTCCAAGCCCTCGAATGTTCCTTCGCCAGAAATGATGGTCTCGAGCGCGATGCGGAGCTTGGGAATGTCCCACTCTCTGTTTCCGATCTCAGAGAGCTTTCGCCCGACCGTGTGCTCTGGTGCGACTGAGAATTTGTCGCAGAAGGCGCGGTTCGCGACGCGGATCGTCAGATCGGGCTCGAGCACGAGGAGGCCTTCGCGAATCGTCTCTACGATATCCAGTGGGTCGATTTCGCGCACAGACGGCTTCCCTTCTGATGACATGGCTAATCCCCGACAGCAAGAATACGATCCTGCTAGAAAGGCCACGTCAGCCTCCCGCCAGTTTTGATTGTAGGCTGGCTTACTCATGGCGTCGGTAATGTATATTACCTAAGCCGGTGGAGGTTCATTTTTCTGGGTATGTTTTGGGAAGGTAAAAAGCGACGCGCGCCCGAACCAACTGATAACATTCACAAGACACCTTCGTGAGGCCCTGCCGATCAAGGATTGTGACTTGCTGTCGGCCGCGCTCAATCAAACCTGCACGTTCCAACTCTCCGGCAGCATTTGTGATGGTTGGCCTCTGGACACCCAACATTTCGGCGAGCAGGTCCTGAGTAATAGGGAGCACGTCACCGTCACTGCGGTCACGCATCATGAGCAGCCAACGCGCTAACCGCTGCTTGAGGCTGTGCGCACCATTGCACGCTACTGACACCATGACCTGTTCGAGAAAGGCTTGGACGTAAGCGTCCATGAGACTTCGGAAGGACGGCATTGATTGCATGGCCCGCGTAAACGCCGCGCGCGACATCTTTGCGGCGCTCCCCGGGATTTGGACAAGAAGCTGGACTGAGGAGCGCTTGGCACCCAAGATGGCTTGCACACCGCTGCAGCCTTCCCTTCCGATCGTTGCCATCTCAATGATACTGCCGTCCGCATAAACCGCCACTACTGACACGACACCGCTATCGGGGAAGAATACATGGTCGAGCGAACTATCAGCGTCCATTAGGACCTGCGCGCGATGGCAGCGAATGTGTTCAAGCTCCGGCATAAGCCGCTTGAGATTGCGGGACGGCAGGGCCAGTAAAAGCCGATTGCGGGGCCAATTTGATAAAGCGTTCATATTCTCAAACCGCGCCCGGTTCCCCTTGGTTCCAAGAGGAAGCGCGTTGCAGACTTGCGCTGGTTGGAGTGGCGGGGCTCGTCCATCGCGACAAAGCTTGGCCAATCGTACTTGGGGTCGACGTCGCGCAGCACGATGCCGCCGAGCCGCACGTCGGAGGAGAAGATCTGTGGGTTGGTCTCGACGTGCACGAATTCTTTGAGCTAGAAGTTTGCGAAAGCGCAGGTGGCCCGACTAGTACGTTAGCCGAGGCCACATGTCGCAAAAATGCTAAACCTATTTCTGTTGTTGGCTTTTGTTGTTAGCCTGCATCGATTGCTCGTGAGCCGCTTTAGATTTTTCGACTGCTTGAGCTGATTGCTGCTTTGCATTCACGTGGTCGTTACTGCCGTGCTGTTGCGCCGCTGTCCGATGAGCTTTTGCAGCCTGTTCGTGATGGTCGGCAGCCTTCTGGTGCGTATCCTTACGCATAACGTTTCCTTTTGAATTGAGGGAAAGTCAAGAATAACGACTGAGGCCTTCAATAGTTCCAAATCCCAGCTGCCCGGCGCTTTTGGCAGGTTATTCCGACGGTAGCGGATCGCATCGCCCAAGAAGTCGCTCGTCATTTCCTGGAGCCATGTCTGGAGCCGGTATTCCACGCCGATTCCTATGGGTATCGGCCCGGTCGATCTGCAGTCGATGCCGTGCGCACGGCGCGTCAGCGGTGCTGGCGCTACGATTGGGTGCTCGACATTGATGTCAGGAGCTATTTTGACAGCATCGATTGGGAGTTGCTGCTCAAGGCGGTTCGACAACATACGGATTGTCCATGGGTGCTGCTCTACATCGAACGTTGGCTGAAGGCGCCGGAGCAGATGGAGGACGGTAGCATCGTTCCGCGCACAGCAGGAACGCCGCAAGGAGGGGTGATCAGTCCACTTCTAGCGAATCTGTTCCTGCATTATGCGTTCGACATGTGGATGACGCGAACCTATCCGCACATTCCATTCGAGCGATACGCGGACGACATCATCTGTCACTGCAAAAGCGCCGACGAGGCGCGGGCATTATGGAGCGCGCTTACAGATCGCTTTGCGGCCTGCAAGCTGATCTTGCATCCCGAGAAGACGAAGATCGTCTACTGCAAGGATGCAAACCGGCGCGGCGATTTCCCGAACCAGTCGTTCGACTTTCTCGGGTTCACATTCCGAGCAAGGAAGACGGTCTGGCAAGGGCATAAATCTGGCAGGAGGACCCTGATACTGGCGAAGGAATCTGCAGCTTTGGCTGGAAAAACTGCCGGCAAAATCTTAGTCAAAGATAATCTGCTCGCGCTTTGTTGCTGTCGTGCAGCCACCGCATTGCGCCTCGCATTCGCGCGCCGAAATTTTCCGTTCGATGTTACCCCGGCTGTTACCCCGAGCCGATTTTGTCGTCAAACGACCGTTTGCAAAATTTTGCTAACCATCTGAAATCGTGTGGCGACCCCGGCAGGATTCGAACCTGCGACCTTCAGCTTAGAAGGCTGTTGCTCTATCCCCTGAGCTACGGGGCCGCGCGAGGCCAAGCTTATATAGAGTTTGACGCTAAAACGCTCGGTTAATCACGCTGTGCGAGCGGTAAAGACCCGGCGGAAGCTTGTGGCCAATATCTAGTTCGGCAGCCGTTCGGTCACGACCTCGACACGATCGTTGCTTCAAATCCGCCGCACTAATGGGTGAAATTGCGCACCCCTCGGGAGGAGTCCACCGATGATTACGCTTGTTCGCGCCGGCGTCGCTGCCGCGCTGCTGATTGCTGCGCCGCTGTTCGCGAATGCCGCCGAAAAGCCGTTCCAGAACAGCGAGCTCGCTGCCGAGGCGATCACGCTCGAGGCGCAGATCAAGTCGGATGCGGGAACGCCGGCAAAGCCGGTGGCGCAAATCCGCCGCGACGCCGACGCGGCGTTCACAAAGAACGATTTTCGCGGCGGCATGGCGCTCCTTGGCCAGATCGTCGCCGCGGTGCCGAACGACAGCATTACCTGGCTGCGGCTGGCGCGGACGATCATGCAAATCCGCCCGGCCGACGACAAAGAGAAAAAGCTCCTGCTCGAGCGGGCCTCGACCGCGGCCTACATCGCCTACCAGCGCACCACGAGCCGCACGGAGGAGGCGGACAGCCTCGCTTTCCTCGGCAACGTGCTCAGCCAACGCGAACTTTGGCGGCCGTCGCTCGACGCGCTGCGGCTCTCGCTCGAATTGCACGAAGTTGCCGACGTGCGCGGCCAATACGAAAGGCTGCGCGAGGTCCACGGCTTCCGCGTGCTCGACTACAGCGTCGACGCCGACACCACCTCGCCGCGCGCCTGCTTCCAGTTTTCGGAGGAGCTGCCGCTGCGCACCGACTTCTCGCCTTTCGTGGTTCTCGCCGGCACTGACAAGCCGGCAACGACGGCGACCGACAAGCAGCTTTGCGTCGAGGGATTGCAGCACGGCGAGACCTACACGGTCACGTTGCGCGCCGGTTTGCCGTCGACGGTGCATGAAACCCTGTCGAAGTCCGCCGAATTCGCGATCTATGTGCGCGACCGGAAGCCGATGGCGCGCTTCTCGACCACGGCTTATGTGCTGCCGCGTACCGGCCAGCGCGGAATTCCGGTCATCAGCACCAACACACGCGCGATCGCCATCGAGGTCTACCGGCTCGGCGACCGCAGTCTTGTTGACTCCATCGGCAGCGAAAATTCCGGGCGCGGCGACTTCCAGCGCAGTCTGAGCCGCTACGAGGTCGAGCAACTCGGCCAGTCACGCGGCGTTTCCGTATGGAAGGGCCAGCTCGCGGTCGATGCCGCGCCGCTCAATGCCGACGTCACCACCGCCTTTCCGGTTGATCAGGCGGTCGGCGATCTCAAGCCCGGCGTCTACGTCATGGTGGCTCAGCCGCAGGAGCTGAAGAACGTCGACAATTACGATTCGCTGGCGACGCAATGGTTCATCGTCTCCGATCTCGGTCTGACCGCGTTTTCCGGCAATGACGGCATCCACGTCTTCGTCAACTCGCTGGCGACCGCCGACGCCAAGAGCGCCATCGACGTGCGCCTCATCTCGCGAAGCAACGAGGTTCTGGCGACCCGCAAGACCGACGCGAGCGGCCATGCACAGTTCGAATCGGGGCTGGCGAGCGGGGAGGGCGGCGCCGCGCCTGCGCTCGTGGCCGCGAGCGATGCCCAGGGCGACTACGCTTTCCTAAGCCTCAAGGCGCCGGCCTTCGATCTCACCGATCGCGGTGTCGGCGGCCGTCCGGCGCCGAATGGGCTCGATGCCTTTGTTTACGCCGAGCGCGGCGTCTATCGCTCCGGCGAGACGGCTTACCTCACCGCGCTTCTGCGCAACCCGCAGGGCGCCGCCGCGCTCGATGTACCGCTCACTTTCGTCATCGAGCGGCCCGATGGCGTCGAGTTCCGGCGCACGCTGATCGCGGACCAGGGGCTCGGCGGTCACGGCCTGACCTTGGCGCTCCCGGCTTCGGCGCCGACCGGTACGTGGCATGTGCGCACCTTCACCGATCCGAAACGGCCGTCGGTCGGCGAAACCACGCTTCTGGTGGAAGATTACGTGCCCGACCGGATCGAGTTCGATCTCAATTCGCCGACCGGTCACATCTCGCAAAAAACTCCGGCCAAGATCGACGTCGCCGGCCGCTTCCTCTACGGCGCGCCCGCGGCGAACCTCGATCTCGATGGCGAGGTGACGATCGCGATGGCGAAAGAGCGGGCTGGCTTCGGCGGCTATCAATTCGGCCTGGCCGATGAGGAGGTCGACGCCGTTCAGCAGCCGCTCGCCGACCTTCCGGAAACCGATGCCGCAGGCAAGGCGAGTTTTTCCGTAAATCTCGACAAGCTGCCGTCGAGCACGCACCCGCTCGAAGCGCAGATTGCCGTGCGCATGGCGGAGCCTGGTGGCCACGCCGTGGAACACAAGATCACCGTGCCGGTGACCGCGAGCGGCAACATGATCGGCGTCAAGCCTTTGTTTTCCGGGCGCTCGCTGGCCGATGGCGCGAACGCCGCTTTCGATGTCGTCAACATCGCGCCCGACGGCGCCACGATGGCGCAGCGCGGCCTGCACTACGAGCTGCTGCGCATCGACACGCATTATCAGTTCTACAAGCGTGACGGCAGCTGGAACTACGAGCCGGTCAAGACCACTAAGCGCGTCGCCGACGGAACGATCGACACGACGCTCGACAAGGCGGCGCGCATTTCGTTGCCGGTAAACTTCGGCCGCTATCGGCTCGAAGTCTCGACCGCCGATCCAAACGGGCCGGTGACGTCGATTTCTTTCGATGCGGGCTTTTATGTCGAGGCGAACGCGGATACGCCCGACATGCTGGAAGTCGCGCTTAATAAGGGCGACTATTCACCCGGCGACACCATGACGGTCGCGGTGACGGCACGCACCGCCGGCCGGCTCACGCTCAATGTCGTCGGCGATCGGCTCCTGGCGAGCCAGACGACCGACGTGCAGCCCGGCGTGGCGCAAGTGAAACTCTCGGTAGGCCGCGATTGGAGCACCGGTGCGTATCTGGTCGCGACTTTACGGCGGCCGCTCGATGCACCGGCGCAGCGCATGCCCGGCCGCGCCATCGGCGTGCAATGGTTCTCCGTCGATCGCGGAGCAAAGACACTCGGTGTCGAGCTAAAGCCGCCATCGCTGTTGCGGCCGAACTCGGCGTTGCACATCCCGGTCAAGATCTCCGGCCTTGCCGCGGGCGAAGAGGCGCGCATCGTGGTCGCCGCTGTCGATGTCGGCATTCTCAATCTGACCAACTACAAGCCGCCGTCGCCCGACGACTACTATCTCGGCCAGGAGGCGCTTTCGGCGGAGATCCGCGATCTCTACGGCGAATTGATCGACGGCATGCAGGGTACACGCGGGCAGATTCGCAGCGGCGGCGATGCCGGCGCGGCGTTGCAGGGCAGCCCACCCACGGGACCTCCGGTCGCGCTCTATTCCGGATTGGTGAAGGTCGGCGCCGACGGCAATGCCGAAGTCGCCTTCGACATCGGCGACTTTGCCGGCACGCTCCGCATCATGACGGTGGCGTGGAGTAAGGACAAAGTCGGCCACGCCACGTCCGACGTGATCGTACGCGATCCCGTCGTGCTGACGGCGACCCTGCCGCGCTTTCTCCTCCCGGGCGATCATTCGTCCGTTCATCTCGATCTCGACAATGTCGAGGGACCGGCGGGTGACTATACGATAGCGGTGACGAGTGCGGACGCGCTCGCGGCTAATGCAACGCAGAAGCTCGGCTTACGCGCCAAGGAGCGCGGCGCGGCGAACGTTCCGCTGACCGCCAATGCCGCGGGCAACGGCACCGTTCGGGTGAGTGTGAGCGGGCCGTCGGGATTTGCGCTGGATCGGACTTTTGCGCTCACGGTGCGGTCGCCCGCCCAAATCCTGGCGCGGCGGACGGTGAAGCCGATCGCCAAAGGTGAAAGCCTGACGGTGTCGAGCGATCTTTTCGCCGACCTCATCCCCGGCACCGGCGCCGTGTCGGTTTCGGTCGGCTCGCTGGCGGCGTTCGATGCGGCGAGTTTGCTGGCCGCGCTCGATCGCTATCCTTACCGTTGCTCCGAGCAGATCACGAGCCGCGCGCTGCCGCTGCTCTATGTCAGCGATCTTGCCAAAGACGCGCAGGTCGCGGTCGACCCGACGACCGATCAGCGGATTCGCGACGCCATCGAGGGGTTGTTGACGCGGCAGGACTCGAACGGTTCGTTTGGTTTGTGGAGCGTGGGCGGCGATGATATCTGGCTCGACTCCTACGTCACGGATTTCCTGACGCGCGCCCGCGAGCGCAAGATCGCGGTGCCGGACGCGGCATTCAAGCTTGCGCTCGATCGGCTGCGTAACGCGGTCGCCAACACCACCGACCCGGGCAAGAATGGCGGCACCGATCTCGCCTACGCGCTCTATGTGCTGGCGCGCAACGGCGCGGCGCCGATCGGCGATCTGCGCTACCTGGCCGACGCCAAGCTCGATGCGCTGTCGACGCCGATCGCCAAGGCGCAAGTCGCTGCGGCGCTCGCGATGGTCGGCGACCGCGCTCGCGCCGAACGCGTCTACGCGGCCGCCCTTGCCGCGATCACGCCGTCGTCACAGCCCGATCTGGCTAGCCGTGAGGATTTCGGCTCGACATTGCGTGATGCCGCGGCGCTTGTTGCGCTCGCGAGCGAGGGGGGCGCGGCGCGCGCGACGGTTCAAGCCGCCGTCCAGCGCGTCGAGGCCTTCCGCGCCGACTTGCGCCCGACCTCGACGCAGGAAGATGCGTGGCTGCTCCTTGCGGCCAGCGCCATGGCCAAGGACGCCGGCAAGGTGTCGCTCGACGTCGGCGGCACGCCGACGCCGCGCGCGCTCTACCGCACCATCCGCGCCGGCGATTTGAAAGAGCCGTTGCGGGTGATCAATACCGGCGAGGATCAGGTTCAAACGGTGGTGACGGTCACCGGCGCGCCGCTGACGCCCGAACCGGCGGCGGAAAAAGGCTTCAAGATCGAGCGCGGCAACTACACGCTCGAAGGCGATCCGGTCGATCCGAAACAGGTCAAGCAGAACACCCGCCTTGTAGTGGTTCTGAAAGTGACGGAAGCACAGCCGCAATTCGGTCGGGTGATCGTTGCCGATTATCTGCCGGCGGGGTTCGAGATCGACAATCCGCATCTCGTTTCTTCGGGCGATACCGGCACGCTGTCGTGGATCACCGATGCGGCGGAGCCGGTCAATACCGAGTTCCGCGACGATCGCTTCACGGCTGCCTTCGAGCGCAAAAAGGACGATCAGCCCGTGTTCATCGTCGCCTACGTCGTGCGCGCGGTCGCGCCCGGCAAATACGTCCGCCCGCAAGCGAACGTCGAGGACATGTACCGTCCGGACCGCTTCGGCCGCACGGCAACCGAGAGCGTGGAAGTGACGGCGGCGAAATGACCGCGCCAAGAACGCGCTTTGCGATCCTCGCCGCGTCGCTCGTATGCGTCTCGGCGCTCGCGGCCGCCGGGTGGTTGATCGCATCGCTCGGCCCGGCGCCGCTCGGCAAGGAGATCGTATTCTCCACCCGCGTGGTCGATCGCGACGGCCGGCTGCTGCGGGCTTATGCGACCGGCGAAGGCCGCTGGCGGTTGCCGGCGCGGGTCGCCGACGTCGATCCGCGCTTTTTCAACCTGCTGTTTGCTTATGAGGATAAGCGTTTCCGCGCTCATCATGGCGTCGATCCGCTGGCGCTCGGCCGCGCGGCAGTCCAGCTCGCGAGTAGCGGTCGGATTCGCTCCGGCGGCTCGACTCTGACGATGCAGGTGGCGCGGCTCTTGGAGCCGCGCAGCAGCCGCAGCTTTGGCACAAAGCTTCGGCAGATCGTTCGCGCGATCGAGATCGAGCGCGCCCTCACCAAGGACGAGATACTTTCGCTCTACCTCGATCTGGCACCGTATGGCGGCAACATCGAAGGCATCCGCGCCGCGTCGCTCGCATATTTTGGCAAGGAGCCGCGCCGGCTCTCGCTGGGCGAGGCGGCTTTGCTGGTGGCGTTGCCGCAATCGCCGGAGGGCAGGCGGCCGGACCGATCGGTTGAGGCTGCGCGCGCGGCGAGAAATCGCGTGCTCGATCGCTTTGCCGTCTTGGGCAGCGTGCCGGCCGACGAGATCGCGCTGGCCAAGGCTGAGCCGGTGCCGGTGGGCCGCCGCCTGATGCCGATGCTGGCGCCACACGCCGCGGATCGCGCGGTCGCCGACGCCGCACCGGGAAGTGAAGTGCGGCTCACCATCGATGCCGACCTGCAGAAAACGTTGGAGACGCTTGCGCGCGAGCGCGCCCGCACCTTGGCGCTGACGCTTGGCCCCGATATCTCGCTGGCGATTTTGGTCGTCGACAATGCGATGGGCGACGTACGGGCGCATGTCGGATCGCCCGACTATTTCGACGCGCGCCGCGCCGGCCAAGTGGATCTGACTCAAGCGTTGCGGTCGCCGGGCTCGACGCTCAAGCCTTTCATCTACGGTCTCGGTTTCGAAGACGGCTTCATTCACCCTGAAACATTGATCGAGGATCGGCCGACCCGTTACGGCGCTTACACGCCGCAAAATTTCGATTTCACTTTCCAGGGCACCGTGACTGTTCGCAAGGCGCTGCAACTTTCGCTCAATCTGCCGGCGCTCGCTGTGCTTGACCAAGTTGGCGCAAGCCGTCTCGCCGCACGCCTCACGCAAGCCGGCGCGTCACTTGTGCTGCCGGAAGGTGAAGCGCCGGGTCTCGCCATTGGTCTCGGCGGCGTTGGCATCAAGCTGTCCGATCTGGTGATGCTGTACGGAGGCATCGCGCGCCTTGGTACGGTGTTGCCGCTCCGTGAGCGAATGGATCTTCCTTTCCACAAAGGTGAGGGCGGTCGTCTTATGGAGCCAGTTGCGGCTTGGTACGTGAGCAACGTGCTGATCGGAACGCCGCCGCCCGAAAACGGCGCACCCGCCCGCATCGCATTCAAGACCGGCACTAGCTACGGCTATCGCGACGCCTGGTCGATCGGTTTCGATGGCGGGCACACGATCGGAATCTGGGTCGGCCGGCCCGACGGCGCCCCGGTGCCGGGTCTTGTTGGGCGCGCGGCGGCGGCACCGATCCTGTTCGATGCCTTCGCCCGATTGCCGACACCGCCGGTTTCGCTGCCGCGGGCTCCACAAGGGGTTTGGGCGACCACGAGTGCGAAGCTGCCGCCGCCGCTCAAGCGCTTTCAGACGGGCGATCGCATTGGCGAAGCGGCGCGGGCGAGGTTGCATATCCTCTTTCCGCCCGATGGCGCGCGGCTCGAGCTGGGTGCAGCCGACAGCAAGCCGGCTCCAGTCCCCCTCAAGGTCACTGGCGCCGTCGCTCCGCTGACTGTCCTCGTCAATGGCGTGCCCGCTTTGTCACCGCGGCGAGGGAGTCTCTTCTTTCAGCCCGACGGTCCCGGCTTCGCGCGCGTGACGGTGATCGACGGCTCCGGAGCCGCTGACAGCGTTCTCGTACGGCTGGAAGACGGCGCAGCGCCGATGGTGTCGCCGCCACCTAGCTCTTCCTGTCCGATCGCGCCTTGCGGCCATCCCTGAGACGGTCCTTTCCCGGCGAAAGCGTTTTCACTATGGTCGCCGCGCATTGCGGACCGGGAAAAGCATGAGCACAAGCAAGAGCGCGGCGCCGCGGGGTGCTTCGTCAGCGAACGGGTTTGCGCCACCTCTGGCGGGGGCACGGCGCATGGCGACCAACCTTCTGCGCTGGGTCCTGGTTCTCGGGCGCGCGCCGCGGGCGCGACCGCCGCGCTGGAGCGCGGGCGCCAACGTCGCGATCGCTGTGACCATTGCAGCCATCGTGGCGTCGATGTTTTTCGTCGATACGGCGGCCACCGAATGGGGGCGGCATCTGCCGCATTGGCTTACCGAAGCAGCTGATAGAATCACCAAATTCGGCCTCTCCGGCTGGTTTCTCTATCCGCTCGGATTCATTCTGTTGATGCTCGCGGCTGTTATGGCGCTGTCGCTGCCGCAGATCACGCAAGGCGTCATTGCGGCGCTCGTCGCCCGCTTCGGGTTCCTATTTGTGGCGATTGCCCTGCCGAGCCTATTCGACACCATCGTCAAGCGCCTGATTGGCCGGGCGCGCCCTTATGTTGGCACTTACGACGATCCGTTCGCCTATAAGCCGCTCATCTGGCGGCCCGAATATGCCAGCATGCCGTCCGGACACGCCACGACCGCCGCGGCGGCAGCGGTAGCAATCGGCGCCATCTGGCCGCGGTCGCGGGCGGTGATGTGGCTCTACGCGCTTCTCATCATGTTCAGCCGCGTTGTCATTATCGTTCATCATCCGAGCGACGTCGTCGCTGGAGCGCTTGTGGGCGTCGTCGGCGCGCTCATGGTGCGCCGCTGGTTCGCGGCGCGGCGGCTGGTTTTTTGCGCGGACGATTTGCGGCCCTATCCGGGGCCTTCATGGCGACGGTTCAAGGCCGCCGCCCGGCAGGTGGTCAGCGGCACGCCAGCACCCGCAAATGCATGACCTTCAGTCGCGGGCCGCGACCGCGAGCGCCGCAAAGCCGCATTCGAGGTCGGCGACAAGATCCTCGACGGCTTCCAGTCCGATATGAAAGCGCACGGCCGGGCCGCCCGGCGCCCAACGCGTCGCGCTGCGAACGTTTGTGCAGTCAAACGGAATGGCAAGGCTCTCGTAACCACCCCAGGACGCGCCGATGCCGAAGAGTTCGAGCGTATCGAGGAAGGCGTACACTGCCTTCTGTGGCACCGGCTTGAGCACTATGCTGAACAATCCCGACGCTCCGGTGAAATCGCGCTTCCAGATCGCATGGCCGGGATGGCTCTCCATCGCCGGATGCAACAGGCGCAGGACTTCGGGCCGTTGCTCCAGCCAGCGCGCCACGGCAAGGCCGGAACGGTAATGCCGTTCGAGCCGGACCGCGAGCGTGCGCAGGCCGCGCTGGCCGAGATAGACGTCGTCCGGGCCAACGCACAGTCCGCTCAGGCGCACGTTATTCTTCAGACTCGCAACGGTCGCGCTGTTGGCCGCGACCGTCCCGAGCATCACGTCCGAATGGCCGCCGAAATATTTGGTGCCGGCGTGGATTGACAGGTCCACGCCGAAATCCAGCGCCCGGAAATAAAGCGGCGTCGCCCAGGTGTTGTCCATGAGGACGAGCGCGCCCTTGGCACGCGCCGCCCCGGCAATCGCCGGAACGTCTTGCATTTCAAAGCTGAGCGAGCCTGGCGATTCCACAAACACGGCGCGCGTGTTTGCCTGAATCAGCTCGCCGATCGCGCCGCCGACGAGCGGATCGTAATAGGTCGTGGTGACGCCGAGCCGGGTCAGGATCTGGTCGCAATAGTTGCGTGTCGGCCCGTAGGCGCTATCGGTCACAAGGAGATGGTCGCCGGCATGCATGATCGACAACAGTGCCGCTGAAATGGCCGCGAGGCCCGAGGGGAGGAGCGCCACGCCAGCGCATTGCGGTCCTTCCAATTCCTGCACGGCGAGTTCGAGCGCCTCCGTCGTCGGCGTCCCGCGGCGGCCGTATTGATAGCGTGCCCGGTGGGCGACGAAATCCTCGGCGCTCGGGTAGAGCACGGTCGAGGCGTGATAGACTGGCGGGTTGACGAAGCCGTGGTAAGAGGTCGGGTCGCGGCCGCCCGTGACCACGCGCGTGTCCGGGTGGCGTACCGCGCCGCTGCCGCCTTTATTGTCCTTGTTCTTGGCCATCGTCTCTTGCATACCTCGCCGGGCGTTCGATGCACCCATGTGCCAATAATGGTGCCATTACTTCGGCATAGCACCTTGTCGTCAACCCTTGACCTTGCAGTGCGATCGTTCTCAGATGCCGGCCGGCAGGGGGATCCCCGAACGCGCCGGAGTGCGGCGCTTTTGCGCGGCCGCCTATCCTGAAAGGCCTGATCATGAAACGCCTCGTTATGGCAACGGCTTTGGCAACGGGTCTTGCATTCGGGATGCAAGCGGCCGGCGCGCAGACCCTCGCGACGATCAAGGATCGCGGTGAACTGGTCTGCGGGGGGAACGGCACTTTGGCGGGCTTCGGCCTGCCCGATCCGCAAGGCAATTGGACCGGCTTCGATGTCGATTTCTGCCGGGCCATCGCCGCGGCGATTTTCAACGATCCGGCCAAGGTGAAGTTCGTGCCGCTGACGGCGAAGGATCGCTTCACGGCGCTGCAATCGGGCGAGATCGACGTGTTGTCGCGCAACACGACCTGGACGCTGTCGCGCGATACTTCGCTCGGGCTCGATTTCGCGGCCGTCACCTATTACGACGGCCAGGGCTTCATGGTGCGCAAAGCGCTCAAGGTAAGTTCGGCGCTAGAGCTCAGCGACGCCGCCGTGTGCGTGCAACAGGGCACAACCAGCGAGCTCAATCTCGCCGATTATTTCCGCTCCAACCACATGGGCCTCAAGACGGTGGCGTTCGCCACCGGGGAGGAGGCGCTCAAGGCCTACGAGTCGGGCCGCTGCGATGCCTATACGACGGATTCGTCCGGTCTCTATGGCGAGCGGCTGAAGCTTTCCGAGCCCAGCCAGAACATCGTGCTGCCGGAGATTATTTCCAAGGAGCCGCTCAGTCCGGCCGTGCGCCACGGCGACAATCAATGGACCGACATCGTGCGCTGGACGCACTTTGTCATGCTCGACGCCGAGGAGCTCGGCGTGAACAAGGCCAATGTGGACGAAAAGCTGAAATCCGATGATCCGGAGACGCGGCGCCTGCTCGGCGTCGAGGGTCAATATGGCGAAGCGCTCGGCCTGACCAACGATTGGGCCTATCGGATCATCAAGCACGTCGGCAATTTCGGCGAAAGCTTTGAACGCAACGTCGGGCAAGGCTCGCCGCTGAAGATCGTGCGCGGCCTCAATGCGCTATGGACCAAAGGCGGCCTGCAATACGGGCCACCCATTCGCTGAGCCGCCGATTGCACGCCCGTCGTTCCGCAACGGGCCGGCCGATGGCAGAGAAAATCCAAGATTTGTCGGAACGAGATTTGCCGCGCCATACGCGCCGCCTTGGCAGCGTTGCGCTTCAGATCGCAATCGTCGCCGTCATCGGCGGCCTCGCTTACGGCGCGGTGCTCAACGCGGTACAGAATCTCTCTCGCGCCCACATCGCCTCCGGTTTCGGCTTCTGGAATAACACCGCCGGCTTCGATATCAGTCAGACGCTGATCGCCTATTCGGCCAGCACGTCGACTTTCGGCCGTGCGTTTTGGGTCGGTCTGCTCAACACGCTTGTCGTCGCCGCCATCGGCATCGTGCTTTCGACCGTGCTCGGTTTCATCATCGGCATCGGCCGGCTCTCGCACAATTGGCTGGCGGCGCGACTCGCCGGCGGCTACGTCGAGCTGATCCGCAATGTGCCGCTCTTGCTGCAACTTTTGTTCTGGTACAACGCCGTGCTCAAGTCGCTGCCGCAGTTGCGCGGCAGCGTGACGCTTCCGGGCGGCGGGATTCTCAACAATCGTGGCTTGTTCCTGCCGCGGGCGGAATTCGGGCCGAATTTCACCGCTGTCCTCGTCGCTCTGCTCATTGGCATAGGCTCCGCACTAGCGCTCCGAGCTTTTGCGCGCCGGCGCCGGGAGCGCACCGGCGAGGAGGTGCCGATCCTTTGGCCCGCGCTAGGTCTCATTGTTGGCTTGCCGGTCGCGGCCTTTGTACTAGCGGGCTTTCCGATCACCTTCAGCGTCCCGCAGCTGGGCCGCTTCAATGTGAGCGGCGGTGTCGAAATCCTGCCGGAATTCGCCGCCCTTGTGGTGGCGCTCTCGGTTTATACCGCCGCCTTCATCGCCGAGGTCGTGCGCGCCGGCGTGCTTGCAGTCTCCACCGGTCAGATTGAGGCCGCCCAGGCGCTCGGCCTGCGTTCCGGCAGGACGCTGCGTCTCGTCATCCTCCCGCAGGCGATGCGGGTCATTATTCCGCCGCTCACGAGCCAATACCTCAACCTGATCAAGAACTCGTCGCTTGCGGTCGCCATCGGTTATCCCGATCTGGTTCAGATCTTCGCCGGCAGCGTCCTCAACATCACGGGCCAGGCGGTCGAAGTCATCGCTATCACCATGGCGGTCTATCTCACCATCAGCCTGGTCACGTCGCTCTTGATGAATCTTTACGCGCGGAAGACAGCGATCGCGGAGCGATGATCTGAGATGAGCGCCATCGGCGATCAGTCCTACTACCTGCGCGGAATGCAGCTGGAGCCGCTGCCGCCGCCGACAACGCGGGCCGGCCCACTCGGCTGGCTGCGCGCAAATCTTTTTTCCAGTCCGGCCAACATCGCGCTGACGCTGGCCTGCGTCCTGCTCATTGTTTGGGTGGTGCTGCCGTTTTTTCAGTTTTTCCTCATCGACGCGGTCTGGTCGGGGGCCGACCGTGATGCCTGTCTTGCATCGCCGGCACAACCGAACCCGGGCGCCTGCTGGGCATTCGTGCGCGTGTGGCTTTCCTATTTCGTGTACGGGTTTTATCCGTTCGGCGAACGCTGGCGCGTCGACCTCTTCTTTCTGACTTTGGCCTTCGGCATCGTGTGGCTGTTGTGGCTGTCGGCGCCGCGCCGCGATATCGGCGCCTTTTATTTCTTCGTCGTATTGCCGATCCTGTCGTTCGTGTTACTCCACGGCGCCCCGCTGATCGGGATTATCGTTGTCCCGACGACGCTATGGGGCGGCATCCTCGTGACTGTCGTTGTGGCGACGATCGGTATGGTGTTTTCGCTGCCGCTCGGCATCCTGCTCGCTTTGGCGCGGCGCTCGGAAAAGCCGGTCGTCAAATGGGCCGCGGTGACTTTCATCGAATTTGTCCGGGGCGTGCCGCTGATCACCGTCCTGTTCATGGCGAGCGTGATGCTGCCGCTGTTCGTTCCCGAACGCTTTGCGCCGGACAAGCTAGTTCGCGCGCTGATCGGCGTGGCGCTATTCGCTTCCGCCTACATGGCGGAGGTGGTGCGCGGCGGCCTTGCCGCCGTTCCACGTGGGCAATACGAGGCGGCGCGGGCGCTGGGGTTGACCTACTGGCGCACGATGGGACTTGTCATCCTGCCGCAGGCGCTGCGCGTCACGCTGCCGAACATCGTCAATACCTTCATCGGGTTGTTCAAGGACACGACGCTGGTTTTCGTCGTCGGCATCTTCGACTTCTTGCGCACGATCGAGGCGGCGCGCGCCGACCCGAAATGGGCCGCTCCGAATACGACCGTCACCGGCTACGTCTTCGCGGCGCTCTTTTACTTCCTCTGCTGCTATGGCATGTCGCGGTATGCCCGCCTGGTGGAAGCGCGGTTGGTCCGTGCCGGACGGCGGTAAAGGGATCGCGATGAACGAGCGTACGGACCAAGCAAGTGCGGCGGCGGCGCTGCCCGAGGTGGCGGTCGAGGTCGCCGGCCTGCACAAGTGGTACGGCGAGTTCCATGTGCTGCGCGACATCAATTTGAAGGTCGCACGCGGCGAACGCATCGTCATTTGCGGTCCGTCCGGCGGCGGCAAGTCGACGCTGCTGCGCTGCATCAACCGGCTGGAAGATTGGCAACGCGGACGCATCGTCGTCGACGGCATCGAGTTGACAGAAGATCCAAAGCGCATTCTTGCCGTTCGCCGCGACGTCGGCATGGTATTTCAGCAGTTTAATCTGTTTCCGCATCTTACCGTGCTGGAGAACTGCATCCTGGCGCCGATCTGGGTCCGGCATATGCCGAAGCGCGAAGCCGAGGCGCTGGCGATGAATTACCTCGCCCGCGTTAAAATACCGGACCAGGCCGGCAAATACCCGGCGCGTCTGTCCGGCGGCCAACAGCAACGCGTCGCGATTGCCCGCGCTTTGTGCATGAACCCCAACATCATGCTGTTCGACGAGCCGACGTCGGCGCTCGATCCGGAGATGGTGAAAGAGGTGCTCGACACGATGGTCGAGCTTGCGGCCGACGGTATCACCATGCTCGTGGTTTCGCACGAGATGGGTTTCGCGCGGCAAGTTGCCGATCGCGTGATCCTCATGAGTGACGGGCAGATCGTTGAAATCAACGAGCCGAAAAAGTTCTTCGATAACCCGCAGCACGAACGCACGCGGCTCTTTCTCAAGCAAATACTTCATTGAGCTGCGGCAGCTGCGCGTTCGCCGGCGAATAATCCTCATTGCATATAGAAATATTCAACTAGGCGGCGCAATTGCGTCGAGCGGATGTACGATTGTTCAGCCACAGATATACGGTTGTTCATCTAACATCAGATGAAAAACAAAGATTGCGAAGCTTTAATCTGTATGCCCGCCATCTGACAAAACTTTAACTTGAGTCTCAATCGCGGCGGCCTTTTACTTCCCGCCACATTGAATCATCTCTCTTTGGAGGAGAACATGTGGAAGCCTGTAATTGTTGCGACGGCAGCATTTGCCATCGCTGGCTCGTCGATCGTGTATGCACAACAGCGTGACGGCGGACCGGGTGGTTACGACAATGGTCCGCGTTTTGAGCATCGCCACCGACCGAGCGCCGAAGATATGGCTGCATTCACCGACGCACGCATCGCCGCCCTCAAGGCCGGTCTCGAACTCACGCCTGATCAAGCAAAGAACTGGCCGGCGTTCGAGCAAGCCCTGCGCGACCGGGCTCAGCTTCGCATCCAGCGAATGCAGGCTCGCGAAGCGCGTGAGCAGCAGACCCAAAACCAGGCTCCGACCACGCCGTTCGAGCGGCTATCGCGTCGGGCCGATAACATGGCCAAGTCCAGCGGCGTGCTCAAGCGCATCGCCGACACCGGCGCGCCCCTGTATCAGAGCCTCAACGACGCGCAGAAGGAGCGCTTCAACAAGCTCGCCCGTATGTTGCGGCCGCATCATCACATGCATGCCCGCAACGAAGAAGGCCGCGGCGGCCATGGCTGGCGCGAAGGTCACGGTTACGGACGCGACGGCGAGCGCGGCGGTCATGGATGGGGACATCGGGGGCGTCGCTTCGGCCAGGACGATAGCGATCAGGGCGGCCGGTTTCACCGCATGATGGGCGGGGAGGATCAGGGCTCGCGGTAAGTCACTGCAATTGGATGCGCGTCCGCTGATCCTCCCTCCCGCAGCGGGCGCCAAAATGCGGAAGCCGCAGGGCGCGACCCTGCGGCTTTCGGATTTTTGGACTGCGCTCGTCAACGATAGGTTCGGACGGAAGTGCCCTTCGTCAGGCGATGGGAATCGCTACGAACCTCACCGCGTCGCCCCGTTTGACGCGTATAGCACCGCTCGTTTCGACTGCGTGCGGGCTTCGTCCACCATCTTGCGGACATCCGCGGGCGTGTTCACTGCATGATGGCCGACGTCCAAGATGACATCCCCGGTCCGCAGACCGCTTTCGGACACGCGGCTGGTGGGGCTAATGTCGGTGATCACGACGCCCTGATCGCCGGCACCCGCCATGGCGCTTGCCGGAGCGAGCGTGAGA
>JBEKSB010000054.1:0-20599 GCA_049517455.1 Xanthobacteraceae bacterium | reverse complement strand
TTCGCTGATGCCGACCGCTCGTGCGGTATCGCCCAGCCGGTCCAAGCACGGCCTTCATTGGCCTGCTCGATCCCGGCTTAGTAGCTCCGCGTCTGCATCGCGTTCGTCGGCGGCCGGCGCCGCCGGGTTACCTTACATTTCCACCGCCGGGTGCTTACATGTACGCTCCGAAACCTCGCGGATAAGCCTCGCGGATAAGCGAGGAATCGGCTTTAGAATAGTGTGTGAGATCGCGCTTTTCGCGCGGTTACATTAAGAGGAGAAGAAATTGCCGTCTAAATCTGGTGAGGCGCAACCGAGCCAGGCTCGGTCGCGCGCCGAAGCAAGTTTCAAGAAAGAAGAGCGCGCCAAGGATGGCGCCAAGGCGATGGTGGAGTATCAGGCCAACAGCCGAATGGTGCGCGAAAAAACCGAGCGATTGAAGGCGCTCCGGTTGGCGAAGGAAGCGGCCGACAAGGAAGCGGAACTCGCCAACAAAGCCTCGGCCGTCAAACGAAAGGCGTAAAGGATCGTCGCGTGTCGAAGGAAGAACTTCTGCAATTCGAAGGGCTCGTCCTCGAGATATTGCCTGATGCCCGCTATCGGGTGCAGCTTGACAACGGCCATGCCCTGATCGCCTACACCGCCGGAAAGATGAAGAAGAACCGGATTAAAACGCTGGCCGGCGATCGGGTGACGGTGGAAGTGTCGCCGTATGATCTGGAAAAAGGACGCCTGATTTTCCGCCACAAGGACGAACGAGCGTCCTCAGCGAGCCGTCCGCCGCAGCGCACTCAATTTCGCCGGCGCTGATTTTGCCGCGAACGCGCCTCTCGATCTGCCCGGCCGCCTCTACGCAGGTTTCGCCAGCAAACCGTTGAGCACCAGATCGAGGTGCGCGTCGAAATAGGTCTTCAAGTCGAGCGGATAGCGATCGTCGAACATCATCATCCAGACGTCGACCAGCGCGATCGGAGCGATGATGACAAGCGGACACTCGGTCACCGCCGAACGGCGAATTTCGCCACGGTCCACGCCGCGCTGGATCGCCTGTTTGAGCAATTCCACGCAAGGGCGATGAATTTCCTCATGGTAACGGTCGGCCAGCGCTGGAAACCGCGGCGCCTCGGCGATCAGCATGCGCACCACTTCGCGCCGGCGCCGGTCTTCCACGATGTGCTGGTAGATGAAGCTGAATTGCGCCCGCAACAGATCGGCGGTCGAGCCCTCGTGACGTTCGAACATCTCCTGCACGGTGTCGAGCGTCACTTTCATGAGCTCGCGCACCATCGAAATGAATAAGTGCTCCTTGTTGTCGAAGTAGACGTAAATCGTACCCTTGGTCACGCCGGCGCGTTCGGCGATCTGATCGAGCGTGGTTACGGCGTAACCGTTGCGCGAGAACTCGGCGAACGCGGCCTCGAGGATTTCGTGCGGGCGCTCGGCCTTGCGGCGGCGGCGCGTCTCCGTGCGCGTATCCATCACATCGGTCATGCGGCAACCTGTGCTCCACAAGCCAAAGTACAGTTATTGACTAACCGGATAGTAAATAACTAGTCTACCTTTGTTAAGGGGTAGACAAGTGCGGAAGTGGGTGGGGTTCAGGTCGCGTCGTGGCCGGCAGGCCGGCGCGCGTAGGGCCAAGTATTTGGCGCGTTTCGGCTTTTCCTGGCCGAGGGTCGTGGGCATGGCGCTGTCGCTGTTCTTATTGGGCGCCTGCGCCGTCGGTCCCGACTTTGCCCCGCCTCCGGCGCCGCCGGTCGGGGGCTACACGTCCGACACGCCGCCTGCGACGACGGTGTCAGCCGCTGTTCCCGGCGGCGCGGCCCAACAATTCGTTATGGGCCGCGACATTCCGGGCGAGTGGTGGAAGGTGTTTCATTCGAAGGAGATCGACGCGCTGATTGCCGAAGCGCTCCGCGCCAATCCGAGTCTGCAGGCCGCGCAAGCAGCGTTGTGGCAGGCAAAGGAGACCCTCTACGCCGCCGGCGGCAAGCTCTTGCCGAACGTTGACGCGAATGCATCCGCCGTGCGCCAGCAATTCTCGCCGGCGGAATTCGGCCTGCCCGGCGGCCCGGAAATCTTCAATCTCTATCAGGCCACCGTGAATGTCTCTTACACGCCCGATGTCTTCGGCGGTCAGCGCCGGCAGATCGAGGCGAGCGCAGCGCAGGCCGAGTATCAGCGCTACGAGCTTGAAGCGACTTATCTGACGCTGACCGCGAACGTCGTCACGGCGGCCATCCAGGAAGCCTCGCTGCGCGGGCAGATCGAGGCGACACAAGAGATCATAAAGGCGGAAAGCGACCAGCTTGTGGTGGTGCGCAATCAATTCCAGGCCGGTGCGGCGAATCGTGCGGACGTACTGACCCAGGAATCGGAGGTAGCAACAACTGAAGCAACATTGCCGCCGTTGCAGAAGCAACTCGAGCAGCAGCACCATGTCCTGCTGGCGTTGATCGGCCATTTCCCGAACGATGCGCGGCGCGATCACCTGACGCTCGCCTCGTTCCGCCTGCCTACCCGCCTGCCGGTGAGCCTGCCGACGCAACTGGTCGAACAACGGCCCGATGTGCGCGCCGCGCAATCCCAACTGCATCAGGCCAGCGCCCAGATCGGCGTCGCCGTCGCCAACAGGCTGCCGCAATTCAGTCTCACGGCGGAATACGGCAGCGCGGCCTTGACGACGGCGGCGCTGTTTATGCCGGGGACGGCAATCTGGAGTCTGGGAGCGGCCGGCGTGCAGCCGATCTTCCACGGCTTTGCACTTATGCATCAGGAACGTGCGGCCAGAGCCGCGTTTGAAACGGCCGACGCGCAATATCGCAGCACCGTGCTGACGGCCTTCCAGAACGTCGCCGACGCGCTGCGAGCGTTGCAATTTGACGCCGCCACGCTGAAGGCGCAGCAGCGTGCCGTACGGGCGGCATCCGACACCTTCGACCTCACCCGCGGTCAGTATCGGCTTGGCGCCATTACTTACATCATCCTCCTCAACGCGCAGCGCAGCTATCAGCAGGCGCTGTTGGCGTTGGTACAAGCGCAGGCGGCGCGCTATGCCGATACCGCGGCGCTGTTCGCGGCGCTGGGTGGCGGCTGGTGGAACCGCGTCGATGTGTTGCCCGATCCGTACAGCCCCGAGCCGCAAATCGTGCAAGCTGCGAGCGATACGCCGCCGCCGGCAAAAACGGAGCCCGTTAGATGATCAAACGCATGGTGATCATGCTCGTGGCGGTCGCCATCGTGTTCGGCGGAATTTTCGGATTCCAGGCGTTCAAGGCGGTCATGATCAAGAAATTCATCAGCGCCTTGAGTAACCCGCCGCAGACCATTTCGGCGGCCAAGGCCGCCACCAGCGAATGGCAGCCGAGGATCGAAGCGATCGGTTCACTGCGCGCGGTGAAGGGTGCCGATTTGTCGCTGGAAGTTTCCGGCGTCGTCGAGTCGATCTCGTTTAATTCCGGCGACGACGTTGACGAGGGAGCGCCGCTCCTCAAGCTACGCACGGAGGATGATGTCGCCAGGCTCCACTCGCTGCAAGCGATGGCGGACTTGAGCGACATCACTTACGAGCGCGACCAGAAGCAATTCAAGATGCAAGCGGTCAGCCAGGCGACCTTGGATACGGATGCCGCCAACCTCAAGAACGCCAACGCGCAGGTTGCCCAGCAGCAGGCCATTCTGGACAAGAAAACGCTGCGCGCGCCCTTTGCCGGCCACCTCGGCATTCGCGCCGTCGATCTCGGGCAATATCTCGGACCCGGCACGGTGATCGTGACGCTGCAAGCGCTCGATCCGATCTTTGTCGATTTTTTCGTGCCGCAACAATCCGTCGATCAGATGCGGCTCGGGCAATCGGTCGCGGTGAAGGTTGACGCGTTCAAGGACCGCACTTTCACCGGCGAGATATCGGCGATCAATCCGAAGGTGGATACCGGCAGCCGCAACGTGCAAGTTCGCGCCACGCTGAAGAATCAGGACCGCAAGCTGCTGCCGGGCATGTACGCGACGGTCGATATCACGATCGGCTCGCCCAAAACCTACGTCACGCTCCCGCAGACATCGATCACCTATAATCCTTACGGCGATACGGTCTATATCGTTGACAGCAAAGGCCCCGATGCCGACGGCAAACCGCAACTGATCGCGCGCCAGACCTTCATTACCGTCGGACCGACGCGCGGTGATCAGGTCGCCGTGCTCAAGGGCGTCGAGGAGGGCGAAATGATCGTTACCGCCGGCCAGATCAAATTGCACAACGGTTCGGTGGTATTGATCGACAACTCTGTCACGCCGACGGCGGACGCGGCGCCCGTTCCGGTCGATCGGTAGCGGGTCGCCGACATGCATTTCACGGATATCTTCATTCGCCGGCCGGTGCTCGCATCGGTGATCAGCCTGTTGATCCTGGTGCTGGGCGTGCGCGCCTATTATGCGCTGCCGGTGCTGCAATATCCGCGGACCGAAAACGCGGTCGTGACCGTCACTACGACCTATTACGGCGCCGATCCCGACGTGGTGGCCGGCTTCATCACCACGCCGCTCGAGATTGCCATCGCCCAGGCCTACGGCATCGACTACATGACGTCGACGAGCCAGAGCAGCACCAGCACGATCACGATCTATCTGCGGCTTAACTACGATGCCGACAAGGCACTGACCGAAATCAACACCAAGATCAATTCGGTCCTCAATCAAATGCCGACCGGAACGCAGCAGCCGGTGCTGACCGTTAAGATCGGGCAGACTATCGACGCGATGTATCTTGGGTTCAACAGCGACACGCTCGCGCCGAACCAGATCACCGACTATCTCACGCGCGTCGTGCAGCCGAAGCTGCAGACGATAACGGGCGTGCAGACCGCAGAACTGCTCGGCCAAAAAGTATTCGCGCTACGCGCGTGGCTCGATCCGCAAAAGCTCGCCGCCTATGGGCTTACGGCGACGGATGTCAGTGCGGCGCTTGCCGCCAATGACTTCATCTCCGGCATCGGCACCACCAAAGGCCAGATGGTGCAGGTTAACCTCACCGCGTCGACCGGCCTGCATTCCGCCGCCGAGTTCCGCAACCTCGTCATTAAGCAAAGTAACGGCGCGGTGGTGCGCTTGCAGGACGTCGCCAACGTCTCGCTCGGCTCCGAGGACTACGAATCCGAGGTTGGTTTCGACGGCAAGCAGGCGGTCTATATCGGCGTCCAGGTCGCGCCCGCCGCCAATCTGCTGGAGGTGGTGCGCGGCGTGCACAAAATCTGGCCCGACATCCAGTCGCAGTTGCCGCGCGGGCTGAACGGCGAAATCGTCTACGATTCCACCGAATTCGTGAATGCGGCGATCTATGAAGTCGTGCTCAGCTTGGTCGAAGCGCTGGCCATCGTCACGCTCGTCGTGTTCATGTTTCTGGGTTCGGTGCGTTCATCGCTGATACCGACCGTCGCTATACCGCTGTCGCTGGTCGGTACGCTCATCATCCTTCTGGCGCTCGGCTATTCGATCAATCTCCTCACCTTGCTGGCGTTGGTGCTCGCCATCGGTCTGGTCGTGGACGACGCCATCATCGTGGTCGAGAACGTCAACCGCCATCTCGAGGAAGGCGTGCCGCCGATCCCCGCCGCCGTTGCGGCGGCGCGCGAGCTCGGCTGGCCGATCATCGCGATGACGGTCGTGTTGGGCGCGGTTTACGTCCCGATCGGCTTTCAAAGCGGCCTGACCGGCGCGCTGTTCGCGGAATTCGCCTTTGCGCTCGTCGGCGCCGTAACCGTTTCGGGGGTTGTTGCGCTCACTCTGTCGCCGATGCTGTGCTCGCGTCTCCTCAAAGCGCACGATCCGGCGCACCGCGGCTGGGAGGAGAAGCTCACCTACTACATCGACCGCAGCTTCAATTGGCTCCAGGGCGCTTACGCGCGGCGCTTGCACGGCAGTCTGAACTACCTGCCGGTCACCGTCGTATTCGCGTTGATCGTGCTGTCGAGCATCTACTTTTTGTTCATCACCGCCCATAGCGAGCTTGCGCCGCAGGAGGATCAGGGAGTCATCCTGTCACTGTCGACTGCCGCGCCGAATGCCACGCTCAAGCAACGGCAGCTCTATTCGCGGCAGGTTTATGAGACCTTCATGAGCCACCCTGAAACCGAGCATGTCTTCCAGATTGACGTGCCCGGCCAGTCGATCTCGGGTATGGCGCTCAAGCCGTGGGATCGTCGCAAAATATCCAGCAACAAGCTCCAACCGGACGTGCAGCAGGAGCTGGCAAAGATCGCCGGCGTGCGTGTGGTCGCCTTTCAGCCGCCGCCGTTGCCGGGCAGCATCGGCTTGCCGGTGCAGTTCGTGATCGGCACCACCGAGCCCTTCGAGCGCCTGTACAACATCGCGCAGGGCTTTCTGCGCGAGGCGCAGCAGAGCGGGATGTTCATCTTCCTCGACTGCGACCTGAAGATCGACAATCCGCAATCAAATATATCTATCGATCGCGACAAGACCGCGCAGCTCGGGTTGAAGATGAGCGATGTCGGCGGTGCGCTCGCCGCGATGCTCGGCGGCGGCTACGTCAATTACTTCAGCATGAGCGGCCGCTCGTACAAAGTCATCGCGCAAGTGCAGCAGCGGTTCCGGTTGAATCCGCGGCAATTGCTCGACTATCACATCCGCACCGCCGACGGCACATTGGTGCCGCTGTCCACGATCGCGACCGTCTCGACCCAGACCGTCCCGGAATCGCTCAATCATTTCCAGCAGCTCAACAGCGCGACCATCCAGGGCGTCGCCATGCCGGGCGTCGCCCAAGGCGACGCAATCGGGTATTTGCAAGGTCTGGCGGCACGCATGCTGCCGCGGGATTACTCGATCGATTACGGCGGCTTGAGTCGGCAATACATCCAGGAGACCAGCGGCTTCGTCACCACGTTCGGCTTCGCGCTGATCATCATCTTCCTGGCGCTGGCGGCGTTGTTTGAAAGTTTCCGCGATCCCGTCATCATTCTGGTTTCGGTGCCGATGTCGATCGCCGGCGCGCTGATTTTCGTCAGCGTCGGGGTGGCTGGCGCCTCGCTCAACATCTACACCGAGGTGGGACTGGTGACGCTGATGGGCCTGATCAGCAAGCACGGCATCCTGATCGTGCAGTTCGCCAATGATCTCCAGGCCGAGGGCCGCTCGAAGCGCGCGGCCATTGAAGAAGCCGCCTCCATCAGGCTTCGCCCGATCCTGATGACGACCGCTGCCATGGTGCTCGGCGTCGTGCCGTTGATCACGGCCGCCGGCGCCGGCGCCGTGTCCCGCTTTCAAATGGGTCTTGTGATCGCCGCCGGCCTTTCCATCGGCACCTTGTGCACGCTGTTCGTCGTTCCCGCGGTGTATATGCTGCTCGGGGCGGATCGCTCGAAGGCGGCCATCTCCGGCGCGGCGATCGCCCCGCCGACGCATGCGGCTCCTGCCGAGTGATCAAGCGAAGCGGAACATGCGGCGATGGACGACTGGAGCGCACGGCAATATCTGAAGTTCGAGGATGAACGCACCCGGCCGCCGCGCGATCTTCTGGCGCAGGTGCCGTTGCAACGACCTCGCCTGGTGGTCGATCTCGGCTGCGGGCCGGGCAATTCGACCGAGCTTCTGGTCGAGCGTTTTCCGCAATCCGAGGTCGTCGGGCTCGACTCTTCGCCCGACATGCTGCGCAAGGCGCGCGAGCGACTGCCCAAGTGCACATTCGTCGAGGCCGATATCGCGTCCTGGACGGCGGACCCCCGCGCCGATCTTCTGTTCGCCAATGCGTCGTTCCAATGGATACCTAATCATCCGCGGGTGTTGCGCCGGCTGCTTGAAGCTCTGCCGGCGGGCGGCGTGCTCGCAGTGCAGATGCCGGACAATACGCGCGAGCCCTCGCACATGCTTCAGCGCGAGGTGGCCGCGAGCGGACCGTGGGCGGATAACCCGGAAATACGGGCCGCGCCGCGCGGCGACCTGCCGCCGCCCGAAGCGTATTACGATCTGCTCAAGCCGTGTTGCACGCGGATCGACATCTGGCACAGCGTCTACAATCACGTCATGGCGACGCCGCAGGCCATCGTCGAATGGTTCAAGGGCTCCGCGCTGCAACCGTATTTGTCCCCGCTCGATCCCGCCGCGCGCGAGCAATTTCTCGCCGCCTATACGGAAAAGATCGTTGCCGCCTACAAGCCGCGTGTGGACGGTAAGGTCTTGTTGAAATTCCCGCGCCTGTTCATCGTGGCGGTGCGATAGTCGGCGACCGTCAACGGTCAGCACGGCGTTCGCGCGCCTTCAACCAGTGACCGCTTGACAGAGTTAGCTCGGCGGCTAAAGTTAACCCGTTGGTAAAGTATTATGCCGGCGCCCTCTCAGCGTCTCTGAGCAGGGGCGCAGCAGGATCAGTGGGAGAGGCAAGCATGCCAACCGTGGAAATCATCGGCTGGGCGCGGTCGACCTATGTTCGGGTCGCCCGCATGGTGTGCGAAGAAAAGGCTATCCGCTACGATCTCAAGGACGCCGCACCGCATTCGGCGGACGTCCTCGCCATCCACCCATTCGGAAAAATACCGGTGATGCGCCACGGCGATTTCGAGTTGTGCGAGTCGAAGGCGATCGCGACATACCTTGATCTCAGCTTCCCCGGCCCGAAATTGATACCGACTGACCCGCGCCATGCGGCGCTCACCGAACAATGGGTGTCGTTGGTCAATACCAAGATGGATGGGACCATGATCCGCACCTATTTGTTTAACTACATCTTCCCGAAAACCAGCGACGGTTTGCCGGACCGCAAGGCGATCGAAGCCGTGGCGCCCGCGGTCAAGCAAGAGATCGACCTTCTGGATCGCGCCGTCGCCAAGAGTGGTTACCTCGTCGGCGACAGCTTCACCTATGCCGACATCAATCTGATGCCGATCTTGTTCTATCTGCAAAAGTTCCCCGAGGGCGCTGCGGCCGTCGCGGCAGCGAAGCCCCTATCAGATTATTATCAACGCCTCGCCGCGCGACCGAGTTTTCAGAATACGATGCCGCCGGGGCCGCCGTCGCGGTAGGCCACAGCTTCGTAATCGATTGCATTCCGTTGTGGCTGCTGTGACAGTCCGCGGCGATGAGAATCGCCCCTTACTTCTTTTGCGCCGCTTTACTGAGCGGTCTTCTTTACGTTCAGGGCGCATTCGCCGCCGACGCTGCGTTTCAAACCTGGCTGCAATCGTTGTGGCCGCAGGCGCGGGAGCTCGGCGTATCGCGCGCTACATTCGATATGGCGACGCGCGGGCTCGATCCAGATTTGTCGCTGCCGGAGCTTGTCATACCCGGCCGGCCGGAGCAGGCCGGCCCCGGGCAACCGGAATTTGTGCAGACTCCAGCGGATTATCTGAAGGAGGCGACGTTCGATCGCCTCGCCGCGCAGGGCCGCAAGCTGTTCGATCAGTACCGCGCGCCGCTCGCCGCGATCGAGCACGAGTTCGGCGTCAGTCCGACCGTCGTGCTAGCGATCTTTGGCCGGGAGACTGACTACGGTCGCGCCGCGGATACGCACAACGCCATTCGCGTGCTGGCGACGCAGGCCTTTCTCGGCAAGCGCAAGGAGAAGTTCCAGGGCGAATTTTTGCTTGCGCTCAAAATGCTGGAGGACGGCTACGTCAAGCTTCCCGAAATGAAAAGTTCGTGGGCCGGCGCCATGGGCCTGACGCAATTCCTGCCGTCGGAGTTTTATAAATACGCCGTCGATTTCGACGGCGACGGCCGCCGCGACATCTGGCACTCGGTGCCGGACGCGCTCGCCTCGGCGGCGAAGCAACTGGTCGACAAGGGTTGGCAGCGCGATCTGCGGTGGGCCTACGAAGTGCACGCGCCGGCCGATGTAGATTGCACCATCGGCGTGCCCGAGAATGCGCGGCCGATCGGCGATTGGCTCAAGCGCGGCTTCGTGCCGGCTTATGGCCGCACGCTGTCACCCGGTGAGCGCGCCGAGACCGCATCGCTGTTGCAGCCCGCCGGCCTTTACGGCCCGGCCTTTCTCGCCACCAAGAATTATTTCGTCATCAAGGAGTACAATTTCTCCGACCTCTACGTTCTGTTCGTCGGACATCTCAGCGATCGCATTGCCGATCCGCGGCCGTTCGAGACGCCGTGGGGCAAGGTCGCGCAGCTTCCCACCCGCGATCTTGACCGTATGCAGGAGCTTCTCACCGCGCGCGGCTATTACCACGACAAGATCGACGGCAAAGCGGGCATGAAGACGCGCGCCGCGCTCGGCGATTATCAGAAGCGTAACGCGCTCAAAGTCGATTGCTGGCCGACTGCGGCGTTGCTCGCGCACATGCAAGCCGCTGGGCGGAACTGAGCGTTTGCGCGCTCATTGACAGTTCATGCCGGCAAAAGTCAAAATTCAAAACCGAAATAGGAGGAGACGATCATGGAAACGTTGCCGAAATTCGGCATCTCGCGCGCCGAAATGATGAAGCGTGTCGCGCGCTTCAAGGACCTCAAGGGTTCCGACGGCGGGCTTCCCGACAGCAAGTCGCCGCACTGCGAGCGGACCCTTTACAATGTCATCGGCTTTCAGCCGCCCGACGATGAAGGTGGCGCGGTCACTTCGCCCGTCGGCGACGATGCGTCACGGCTTTCGGCCATTCCAATCTCCGAAGGCTTCAATCTCGGCTATTGCCGCGCCAAGCCGGGCAAAGGGCCGATGATGCACAACCACGACACTAACGAGACCTTCATTCCGATGACCGGCGTGTGGCGCTGCTCCTGGGAAAACAAGGAAGGCAAGGTCGAGTCGGTCGATCTCAATCCGCTCGACGTCATTTCGTTTCCGCCGGGTGCGATCCGGCGTTTTGAGAACGTCAAGCCGGCGGATTCCGGTGAGGATGCGATCCTGATGTTCGTCATCGGCGGCAACGGCCCGAAAGCCGAATTCACCGACGCGGCGATGAAGGAGCTCGTAGATATTGGCGTCTGGCCGCGGAAGTGAGCTGTGCACGTCATCTACGCGTCGTTCCGGATTGCCGCGAAACGGCAAGTCCGGAATCCATATTCGCTGACGGTGGTTATGGATTCCAGGTTCCTCGCTTCGCTCGGCCCCGGAATGACGAAGGTGGCTAATCCTCGCCCGGGACGGCGAGCGGCAAGCTGTCGTCGTCCTCGCCGGAATAGCCGAGTGCGCGCCGCGACGGCTTTCCCTTGATCGAGCCGGTGGTGCCCGGATCGCCGTAATGCCGCGACGCATAACGCGCCCGCGCGCGTTCGGCGACGACCTCGCCCGGTACAGCCGCGGGTTGACAAATGCGGCGGCCGCTGGTGCGCCGCATCAGATCGACGTGAATGTGATTGTAGTGATAGACGTTGGCGCCGGGCGCGAGCACGGTGGTGAATTCCTCGCAGGCCGCCAGCTGCACGTCATGCAGAAAGCCCTGCTCCTCGGGCGATCCATGCCAGCCGTATTGCACGGTGATCTTGTGACCGTCGGCGAGCTCGAACTCGGCGATGTCGAGGGCGTTGCCGAAAGCGTGCTCGGAAATGTGCGCGTTCGGATTGCCGTTCATACCGCGGCAGGAATAGGCGGAGATTTGTTTGATCTCGACGACTGGCTGGCGGAACCAGCGCATCGCCGCCGGCTGCACCGCTGCGGTGATCCATTGGTCGAGCGCCGAGACGATGGGGCAGGCGAGCGTCGCCACCGGCTTCACTTCGACCGGCCCGGCCGATGCGGTCACATTGGGAGCACGCGGCCAGCCGAGCGGCACGTGCTCCTCAGTTCCCGGCCGCGCCGGTTGGACGCGCGGTGTGTAAGTCGGCGGCGGATAATTTTCCGGCGGATACGTGGCCACCGGGGGGGCGCTTCCGCGCTTGCCAGGCGCGCTGTCGTAAGGCCGCGGCGGGGCGGGCTCGAAGCCTGCGTCATCCTCCCCGGGCTCAGGAACTCCAGGTGCATAAAGCGACATCGGCTGACCGGCTTGCGGGGCTGCCTGCATCGGGCCCGATTGCGCCGAAGCGGCTGGCGAAGGACGAGCTTGCACCGGTGCCGTTTGCGGTGAGCCGTATTGCGGTGGCGCGCCTGATGGCGGTGGCGGCCATGCGTTCGACTGGATCACCGGCCAATGTTGCGGCATCGCGCCGTCGGGCACAGCGCCCGGCGGACGTACCGGCTCGTCGTCGTAGCCGAGCGGCGCACTGTCGCCCAGCGCCGTTACCCGGATGGGAAAATCGGCGCCGCATATGCCCGGCCCGCTGATCGCGGAGATGCGCACGCGTTCCGGGCTGTCCTTCACGGCGCCGGAATTCAGGCAGGCGACCTCGGCATCGTGACGCCAACTCTCGCGCTCGCCGCCGTAAAAGTTGTGGCTGCAGCCGGCCAGCGCGATCAACGCCGCAACGGCGACGGAGCCTAAAAGCGACAACTGAACGCCACGCGACATGCGCGGACAATGCGAGGATTTCCGTTAAGGACTGTTCAATGATGTCGCGCTTTCGCGCGTGAAGGGAGGTGTTAACCATGTCGCGGCGCGCGCGGCTCTTGATCCGATATCGCCTTTGAGGCCACATCGCGAAAGCGACGGGGAGGGCGTCCATGGAAGGCAAGGCGAAATTCATATTTCCAGTTCTCGCGACGGCGCTCGTCGTCTTTGTTGCCAGTGCCGCCGTGACCTATGTGAACATTGGGCTTCATTTCGACTTCGTGCGGCGCTGGCTCTCCGCATTCATCGTTGGCTGGCCGGTCGCCGCGGTGACCGCCTACATCGCATTTCCCATTGTGCGCCAGGCGACAGTGCGCATCGTCGCGCTGATCGAAGGCAAAAGCGTCTGATTTTTTCCAGCTCGATATTTTCCCACGTTCAATATATTTACGGAAGAAATTACCGCCGCAAAGCTGCTTCATGCGTGCGTGTCTCTGCATAAATTTTATTCGTCGCAAGGGTAACCGTTCATCCGCGGCAAATTGTTTCCAAATCTCATGAAGTTGGCAAAGGTGGGTTGTCAAATGTGTTGTGCACAAAGTTTGTGGCGGTGCAGCAACTGATTTGCTTCTGTTAGATGGGGCATTCTGCTAGACTTTCGTCAGCACAACTGCGATGGAGGTGCGACGCGTGGACCTCACGATGAAGCTCAATGTGCTGGCGGCGTGCGCTGCGTTGTTTTTTGTTGGCGCGATTCTGCTGGGGGCCTTCTGAGTTCTAAAAAGTCCAAACGCCAGAAACCATCAAGGGCCGCCTTAAGTCCAACCGGCGGTCGCGAATAAAAAAACACCGGGGCGATTTCCGCTCCGGTGTTTTGATTCTGATTGCCGTCAATGCGAGGCGCGTCGTGCCGATGCAATCCACTTGTGCTTGGAGGTTTGTCTGGATTGCGTCATCGCTTCGCTCCTCGCGATGACGCGTTCGCTATTCCGCGGCGTTGCGCGCCACCGCCAGAGGGTCGTAATTGAGAATTGGTCCGAGCCATTTCTCGGCCTCCGCGAGCGTCCAGCGCTTGCGCTTGGCATAATCCTCGACCTGATCGCGTTCGATCTTGCCGACGCCGAAATAATAGCTTTCAGGATGACTGAAGTAGAAGCCGCACACCGAAGCACCCGGCCACATGGCGAAGCTCTCTGTGAGTCGCACGCCGGTCTGCCGCTCGCCGTCGAGGAGGCGAAACAACGTCGCCTTTTCGGTATGGTCGGGCTGAGCCGGATAGCCGGGCGCCGGACGGATACCGCGATATTTTTCGGCAATGAGATCGCCGGGCTTTAGGACTTCGTCGGGCGCATAGGCCCAAAATTCCTTGCGCGCGCGCTGGTGCAGGCTTTCGGCCAGCGCCTCGGCAAGCCGATCGGCGAGGGCCTTGGCCATGATCGCGGAATAGTCGTCGTTCGCGTGTTTGAAGCGCTCGACGATGGTTTCCTCGCCGACGCCGGCGGTCACCGCAAAAGCGCCGATATAATCGCCGAGTCCGCTCGCGCGCGGCGCCACGAAATCAGCCAGCGCGACGTTGGCGCGGCCCTCGCGGCGCGGCAGTTGCTGGCGCAGCGTGTGCAGGGCCGCAATCGGTGTGCTGCGCGCCTCGTCGTCGAATATAAGGATGTCATCGCCTTCGCTGTTGGCAGGCCACATTCCGATCACGGCGCGCGCCTGGAACCAGCGTTCAGCGACGATGCGGCGCAGCATTTCCTGCGCGTCGTTAAACAGGCCGCGCGCGGCTTCGCCGACCTTGGTGTCGCCGAGGATGGCCGGAAATTTGCCGTTGAGTTCCCAGGTCGCAAAGAATGGCGTCCAATCAATGAAGTCGATGAGCTCGGCAACCGGAATATCGGCAAGCGGATGCGTGCCGAGAAGGCGCGGCTTTGGCGGCAGATAATTTCCCGACCAATTGAGCCGCAGCGCATTGGTGCGGGCATCGGCGAGCGACAGGCGGTGCTTGGTCTCTTCGCTGCGCGCGTGCGCCGCGGCGATGCGGCCATATTCGGCGCGCACTTCGTTGACGGTGTGCTGGCGCGTCTCGCGCGAGAGCAGCGACGAAACCACGCCAACGGCGCGGCTCGCGTCGTTGACATAGATCGTCTGCCCGCGCCGGTAATTCGGATGGATCTTCACCGCCGTGTGCACGCGGCTCGTGGTGGCGCCGCCGATGAGGAGCGGCACATCAAATCCCTGCCGCTCCATCTCGGCCGCGACATGGCACATCTCGTCGAGCGAAGGCGTGATCAGGCCCGAGAGCCCAACGATATCCGCCTGTTCGGTGATTGCCGCCTGAAGGATTTTCTCCGCCGGCACCATCACGCCGAGATCGACGACGTCGTAATTGTTGCAGGCTAGGACGACGCCGACGATGTTCTTGCCGATGTCGTGCACATCGCCCTTGACCGTCGCCATCACGATCTTGCCGTTCGACGACGAATGCTGACGGCCATCTTTTTCCTGTTCCATGTAGGGCAGGAGATGGGCCACGGCCTGCTTCATGACCCGCGCCGACTTGACCACTTGCGGCAGGAACATCCGGCCCGAGCCGAACAGATCGCCGACGACATTCATGCCGTCCATCAGCGGGCCCTCGATCACGGCGATCGGGCGGGCGGCCTTGAGGCGGGCTTCTTCGACATCGGCGGCGATGAAATCAGTAATGCCGTGGACCAGCGCATGCGACAGCCGTTTCTCGACCGGCCATTCGCGCCAGGAGAGATCGGCTTCCTTCTTTTCCTTGCCGGCGCCGCGGTGGCGTTCGGCGAGCGCGAGCAGCCGCTCGGCGGCGTCGGCCCGCCGGTTGAGCACCACGTCCTCGCAAGCCTCGCGCAATTCGGGATCGACATCGTCATACACGGCGATTTGGCCGGCATTGACGATGCCCATATCCATCCCGGCGGCGATGGCGTGATAGAGAAACACGGCGTGCATCGCCTCGCGCAAACGCTCGTTGCCGCGGAACGAGAACGACAAGTTCGACACGCCGCCGGACACGTGTGCGTGCGGCAGGTTCAGCCTGATCCAGCGCGTACCTTCGATGAAGGCGACGCCATAGCCGTTATGCTCCTGCATGCCGGTCGCCACGGCAAAGACGTTCGGATCGAAGATGATGTCCTGCGGCGGAAAGCCGACGCGGTTGACCAGGATGTCGTAGGCGCGTGCGGCGATCGCCATCTTGCGCTCGAGCGTATCGGCTTGGCCCGCTTCGTCAAACGCCATGACGACGGCCGCGGCGCCGTAGCGGCGTACGAGTTGCGCATGGTGGATAAACGCGTCCTCGCCCTCCTTAAGCGAGATCGAATTGACCACTGCCTTGCCCTGCACGCATTTCAATCCGGCTTCGATCACCGAGAATTTGGAGGAGTCGATCATCAGCGGCACGCGGGCGATGTCGGGCTCCGCGGCAATGAGATTGAGAAACGTCGTCATCGCCTTCTCGGAATCGAGAAGGCCCTCGTCCATGTTGACATCGAGGATTTGCGCGCCGTTTTCGACCTGGTCGCGCGCCACCGCCAGAGCTGCCGGGTAATCGTCGGCGGTGATGAGCTTGCGGAAGCGCGCTGAGCCGGTGACGTTGGTACGCTCGCCGATATTCACGAACGGAATGGCCGGCGTCAGCGTGAAGGCTTCGAGGCCGGAAAGCCGCAACAGCGGCGCGACGCTCGGAATTTTGCGCGGCGTCTTGCCGGCGACGGCGGCGGCGATGGCGCGGATGTGATCGGGCGTAGTGCCGCAACAACCGCCGACGATATTGGCGATGCCGGAAGCGGCGAATTCGCCGATCAGCGCCGCCATGGTCTCGGGACCCTCGTCGTAATGGCCGAATTCGTTGGGCAGGCCGGCATTGGGATAGGCGCAGATCAGCGTATCGGCGACGCGCGCGAGCTCGGCGATGTGCGCGCGCATCTCTTTGGCGCCGAGTGCGCAATTCAACCCGATCGAGAGCGGCGCGGCATGCGCCACCGAATTCCAAAACGCCTCGGGCGTCTGCCCGGAGAGCAGCCGTCCGGAGCGGTCGGTAATGGTGCCCGAAATCATTACCGGCACGCGGACGCCGCGCTCTTCCATCGCCTCCTTGCAGGCGAAGATGGCGGCCTTGGCGTTGAGCGTGTCGAAGATGGTCTCGATCAGCAGCGCGTCGACGCCGCCATCGACCAGTCCGCGGACCTGTTCGCCGTAGGCAATGCGCAGTTCGTCGAAGGTGACGGCGCGAAAGCTCGGATTGAGAACGTCGGGCGAAATCGATGCGGTCCGGTTGGTCGGGCCGATCGCGCCGGCGACGAAACGCTGGCGGCCGTCCTCGTCCTGCGCGACGCGCGCGGCCTCGCGAGCGAGCCGGGCGCCTTCGAGGTTCAATTCGTAGGCGATCTCGGACATGCCGTAATCGGCCTGCGCGATGCGCGTCGAGGAGAACGTGTTGGTCGAGACGATGTCGGCGCCGGCGCGGAAATAGGCGAGATGAATGGCGCGCACCGCGCCCGGCCTGCTGAGATTGAGGAGATCGTTGTTGCCGCGAACCTCGCGATTCCAGGCGTCGAAGCGGGCGCCGCGATAGCCTTCCTCATCCAGGCTGAGCGCCTGGATCATTGTCCCCATGGCGCCGTCGAGCACGAGGATCCGTTCGGCGGCGAGCCGACGCAGCGTTTCTTCTTTGGTCGGCTCGATCACTGACGCCGCCATAGACTTCAGGCCTGCTGTGTTTCAATGGGGGTGGGGGCGAGACGCCCACCGTGCTCTTTGCCGGGCCGCAGCCCCAACAGATGGCAGATCGCGTAAACGAGGTCGGCGCGGTTCATCGTGTAGAAGTGAAAATCGGTGACGCCGTGGTCGACGAGATCGAGCACCTGCTCGGCGGCGACGGTCGTGGCGATGAGCTTGCGCGTTGCCGGATCGTCGTCGAGCCCGTCGAAGCGCCGGGCGAGCCAGTCAGGTACCGTAGCGCCGGTGCGCGACGCGAAATTCTTGGTCTGCTTGAAATTCTGCACCGGCAGGATGCCGGGCACGATCGGGATATCGATCCCGCTCGCGCGCACGCGTTCAAGATAGCGAAAGTAAACACTGTTCTCGAAAAAGAACTGCGTGATGGCGCGGCTAGCGCCCGCCTCGACCTTGGCCTTGAGCATGTCGATATCGGCTTCGACCGTGGCGCTGTCCGGATGTTTTTCCGGATAGGCGGAGACCGACACCTCGATATCGGCAATGCTCTTGATGCCGCCGACCAGATCGGCGGCATTGCGATAGCCCCCGGGATGCGGCGCGTAACGTTCGCCGATGCCGCCGGAGGGATCGCCGCGTAGCGCCACGACGTGGCGGACGCCCGCTTGCGCGTAGGCTTCGATCACCGCATCCACTTCCGCGCTGGTGGCGGCGACGCAAGTGAGGTGCGCTGCCGGCGTCAGCATGGTCTCGGCGAGTATGCGCTTGACCGTTGCATGCGTGCGCTCGCGGGTCGAGCCCCCGGCGCCGTAGGTCACCGAGACGAAATTGGGTTGAAGCGGCGCGAGCCGCGCGATCGCCTCCCACAGCGACTGTTCCATTTCCGCGGTTTTCGGCGGAAAGAATTCGAACGAGACGCGGATGCCGCGCGCGACGCCGGTTTCGGTAAAGCGGCTCGGACGGACGCTGTCCATCAGGCAACCTCACGCGTTGCCGGCGCGGCGAGCATGATGCGCGGATCGCGCCCAAGCCACAGCGACACCGCGATCTTGCCTTCCGGTCCGGGAGGCAATGTCTGTTGCCGGATGAAGTCGAGCCCGGCGGCCTCGATCCATTGCTTCACGGTCTCGGCGGCGAAGCCGAGCCGGCGATGGGCGTGCTCTTCGCGCAGGAATTCGAGATCGTGCGGCGCGAAATCGACAACCAGCAGGCGCCCGCCCGGCCGCAACACGCGCGCCGCCTCGCGGATGGCGCGGCCACTGTCGTCGAGAAAGTGCAGGACCTGGTGGATGATCACGACATCGAATGTGTCGCGCGCCAGAGCGAGGTCGTAGATGTCGCCGTGGCGTACGCTGCAATGCTTAAGGCCCGCGCGGTCGAGACGCGTGCGCGCAAACGCCAGCATGTCCAGCGAAAGATCGAGCCCGAGGCCGCGCTCGATATCGTTGGCGAAAAGTTCGAGCATGCGTCCGGTACCGGTGCCGAGATCGAGCAGCGAACGGATTGGCTGATCGCCGAGTGCGGCGCGGATGGCATCTTCGACCGCGGCATCGGTGACATGCAATCGGCGGATACGGTCCCATTCGGCGGCATGGCGGCGAAAATAATTTTGCGCAGTGGCGGCGCGCGTGGCCCGGACCGCGGCCAGCCGCTCGCGGTCGCGGGCAATAATCGGATCGTTGGGATCGAGCCGCGCGATCAAGGAGCGGGCGATGTCGGCAGTGCTGCCGCCTTCGCTGAGGCGAAAGAAGGCCCACGATCCCTCCCGATAGCGCTCGACCAACCCAGCCTCGGCCAAAAGCCGCAAATGGCGGGATAAACGCGGTTGCGACTGACGCAGGATCGAGGTGAGATCGGAAACGGTCAGTTCGGCGTCGGCAATGAGCATCAGGAGCCGTAACCGCGTCGCTTCGGCTGCCGCCTTGAGGGTTGCAGTCAGTGCGGAGAAGGCGAGTTGGGCAGGGTCAGTCGGCATCGGGTTGATCCAGCAATACGAAGATATAAAGATATCTTTATGCGGTTAAGTAGGCAAGGGTGGCGGGATATATCCCGCAGGCGGGTCTTGGACCCTTCGGCGCTCCTCGATAGTCGGGCAGGGCTGGTCGTCGCGGGACCCGCGTGCGAAAACCCGCGATGATGATGGAAGATAACGCGGCAAAAGGATTTAGCGACCTGCGCGAAGGCGAAATCGCCGTCGAACTGCCAGCGCGGTTTGACGCTTCGCTCTATTATATCGGGCGCATCCATACGCCGTGGATACGGCGCGAAGATTGCCCGAAGAACCCGCGCGAAACAGAAGCGGTCTGCACCATCGTGCTTGATCCGCGCTGGGTCGCGGGCCTCCAGGGTCTCGAAAGCGTCAGCCACGTGGTCGTGCTGTACTGGATGGACCGCGCGCGCCGCGACCTCGTGCTACAGGCCCCGCATCACTATCCTGAGCGCCGCGGCACCTTTGCGTTGCGCTCGCCGGTACGGCCCAATCCGATCGCCGTATCCGTGGCACGGCTTATTCGCATTGAAGGCAACACACTCTCGGTCGTCGGTCTTGATTGCGTGGACGACACGCCGCTTCTCGATCTCAAGCCCTATTTTGCCTCGACCGACGCGGTGCCGGACGCGTCCGTCGGCTGGCACGCCGGGCTCAAAAGAGGGTGAGCGTCAAAACAGCGGCGGCGCTTCGCCGACCCGCAGCATGCCGAGGTAGATCGCGCCATCGGAAAAACGCAGCGGCAGAATAGTCGCCGGCCGGTTTTCGATCGTCGTCGGCTCGCCCATCTTTTTGAAGTTCTCGATCATGCTTGCGCTCGCGGTCTGGCGAAGCGCGCCGCTCAGCCCCGGTATCAAGCGATCGAGCGCGCCGTCGCCGCCGGACAACTGGTCGATGCCCTGCCCAATCATCCGGTCGGTGCCGAGAAGCGGGACGATATGCTCGATACCGGCAATGGCGACGCGCACGAGCCCGTCAAGCTTGCCATGCGTGTTGATGCTGAGCGTTCCGGCGCCGATGACGAGTGCGTCTGTTTCCGCGATACGTAGTGATTTGATCTCGATGCCGCCGCCCGCCGCCTGCATCTCGCGGAAGCGATCGGCCCACGGCTTTGGCGCAAGGTCCTTGAAGCCGCGTATGACGGCATCGAGCTCGGCCTCGATTGGTTCGGCAAGTAAAGGATGAAAAGTCGGCGCCGTCGCCCCCGAAAGGTGCAGGGTCACTTCGATCACGGGATGGTCGCGCGGCGAACCTGCGGCAATTCGGGTCTGCAAATCCGCACGCTTGGCCTTGAACATCGCATCGCCTCTGCCACCGATGCGATCGACGTGGGGCGCTTCAAGATCAATGGAAACGGCTTCAGGATCGGGCGGCACCCCGCGCACGACGACGCGCGCACGCATCCAATCCGCGGCCAAATGCGGCGGCTGGCCGAAATCCGCCAGCGTCAGTGGACCCGTGACGTCGCCGACCAGCCGCGTCGGATAAAACACTTCCGCCGCAAAGGTGACGGCCTGCGCCTGGACGGCAAAAGGCGGCTGATAGTTTTTGA
>JBEKSB010000053.1:0-20669 GCA_049517455.1 Xanthobacteraceae bacterium | reverse complement strand
AGCTGGCGGAAATCGTACTCGACGAATCCGGCTACACCGAGATGTGGCAGAAAGACCGCTCGGCCGATGCCGTCGGCCGGCTGGAAAACCTGAAAGAACTTGTCCGCTCGCTGGAGGAGTTCGAGAACCTGCAAGGTTTTCTCGAGCACATCTCGCTGGTCATGGACAACGAAAAGGCCGCCGAGGCCGACGCGGTCAGCATTATGACTTTGCATGCGGCCAAGGGCTTGGAATTCGACACGGTGTTTTTGCCCGGCTGGGAGGAAGGCCTGTTTCCGCACCAGCGCGCGCTCGACGATCAGGGCCGCGCCGGGCTGGAAGAAGAGCGCCGGCTCGCCCATGTCGGCCTCACCCGGGCGCGCAAGCGAGCGAAAATCTATTTCGCCACCAACCGGCGCATGCACGGCATGTGGCAGACCAACATTCCCTCGCGTTTCCTCGACGAGCTGCCGGAAGCCCATGTCGAAGTGACGGAATCGCAGGGCGGCTTCGGCTATGGCGGCTACGGCGCGTCGCGCTTCGACGCCATGACCTCGTTCGGCTCCAATTACGGAACACCCGGCTGGCAGCGCGCACAGGCGAAGAAAGCCGGCGGTTTTTCCGAGGACGGCACGTCCTACGAGGCCGACGAAGACTTATCCCACCTCTCCCCGGCGGGGAGAGGTCGCGCCAAAGGCGCGGGTGAGGACCCGCGGCGTTCCGGCCCGGGCGACGACACCTCGTCCCCCTCGCCCTGGCGCGCCCGCGACGAGCGCACCAGCACGCGCCGGCTGCCGCTCACCATCGAAGGCGAGCTGGTGGCGAAATCGACCGGCACCATCTCCGCCTTCGCGGCGGGCGACCGCGTGTTCCACCAGAAATTCGGCAACGGCAACGTCACCGCCGTCGACGGCAACAAGCTCACGATTCAGTTCGACCGGGCGGGGGAGAAGCGCGTGGTGGATAGTTTCGTGGAGCGGGTGTGAGTTCTTCACCTTTGCCGAAACCCATCACCATCTACATCGACGCCGATGCCTGTCCGGTGAATCAGGAGATTTACCGCGTCGCCGAGCGGCATGCGCTCAAGGGCACAGCCCTCAAGGTCTTCATCGTCAGCAACAGCCCCATCGCCGTGCCGCGCGATGCGTTTGTCGAGCGCGTGGTGGTCGGCGCGGGCATGGATGAAGCGGACCACTGGATCGCCGAGCGTGCCGGGCGCGGCGACATCGTGATCACGGCGGACGTGCTGCTGGCGAGCCGCTGCGTGAAAGCAGATGCAGACATCATCGCGCCGAACGGCAAGGTCTTTACTGAAGAGTCGACCGGCATAAGCGGGCATTGACATGTGTACCCCAAAGGGGTACCTACCCGCCATGCGCCGGCGCCCGGTATCGGTGATCGAACTCCCCGGCTACCGGCGCCGCGCGGATGAGTTGCTCAGCGTCGATGAACAGGACGCAATCGTCGATCTGATCGCTTATGAGCCGACCTGCGGCGATCTGATTCCCGGCACCGGAGGTTTGCGGAGGTCCGCGTCGGGCGCGGCGGCAGCGACAAGCGGGGTGGCGCGCGCGTTATCTACTATTTCTACAACGCCGACTTCCCTGTTTTTGTCATGGCCCTTTATGCCAAGAACGAGAAGGCCGATTTGAGCGCGCGCGACAAAAAAGAATTCGCAGGTTACGCAAAGGAAACAATGACACAATGGCGAAGAAGGTAAACAAGAACAAAGCGAAACCCAGCCTCGCGGACGACATCCGTGCGAGCTGGCAGGAGGCGCTGAAATATGCGCGCGGCGAGAAGGCCAACGTGATCGTACATCGCGTCGTGCCGCGCCATTCCGACGCCCGCGACGCGCGGCTCAAGCTCGGCCTGTCGCAACGCGAGTTCGCAGCCTTCATCGGCACGGCCGTCGGCACCGTCCGCAAGTGGGAACTCGGCACACGCCGGCCCTCTGGCGCCGCGCGCATGCTGATCGAAGTCATTAAGACTGAGCCAAAAGCGGTTCGTCGTGCCTTAGCGAAAAGCAATTCGGCGGCGTGACTCCCCAATCGGGTCGACCGAGCGGGTGAGAAGCGGCGGCGGGATCCGTTCGTGAGACCAGATGAATTCTCCGCCACCCTCAGAACCCATCACCATCTACATCGACGCCGACGCCTGTCCGGTGAAGCAGGACATTTATCGCGTCGCCGAACGGCATGCGTTCAAGGGCACGGCGCTCAAGGTCTTGGTCGTCACCAACAGCCCGATCGCCGTGCCGCGCGATGCGTTTGTCGAACGCGTGGTGGTCGGCTCCGGCATGGATGAAGCGGACCACTGGATCGCGGAGCGCGCCGGGCGCGGCGACATCGTGATCACGGCGGACGTGCCGCTGGCGAGCCGCTGTGTGAAATCGGATGCCGAGGTCATCGCGCCGAACGGCCGGGCGTTCACGAAAGACTCGATTGGCATGACGCTGGCGACGCGCAATCTGATGGATTCGCTGCGCAGCGCCGGCGAGATCACCAGCGGCCCAAGGCCGTTTTCGCCGCGCGACCGTTCCAGCTTTCTCGCCGCACTCGACCAAGCGATCGTGCGGCTCAGGCGCTCCGGGTTTGGGTCGTCGCCGGCATAGCGGCCCGGCCGCGCCCTGGAAACCGAAACCGTCGCAACGCTTGATCAGGCGAGCGTCAATAACGAGAGGATTTCTCCATGATCCGCAAGCTCCCCTCCGGCAAATACCGGCTCTATTCGCGCAAGAAGAACCCGAAGACCGACCGGCGCGGCAATCTCGGCACCTTCAGCTCCCGCGCGGCGGCCGAGCGGCACGAGCGCGCGGTGCAATATTTCAAGCGGCATTAGCGGGACGTCATTCCGGGCTCCGGCCTGCGGCCCCGGAATGATGATCATGGAATCGTGATTTGAAGCCGCCCGCGCCACGATTCTTGCCGTATTTCATTCAAGCTTTCGCCCGCCTCGTTCACCATCTTGGAGTTTCCGCGTTACTACGCACTTGAATTTGAACCAATTAGTCGCGACAGACTTCTCAGATCGGGGCGATCGTTTCGGTCTTTGCCATCGGGTGTAGCCATGCGTACCGGCCGTTTTCTCTCCGCCTCGCTCCTTACCGCGGCGCTGGCGCTGCCGTTCGCTTCGCTGGCGAGCGCCGCGATCGTCGTTAACATCGACAAGACCACGCAGCAGATGTCGGTGTCGGTCGACGGCGCGCCGCGCTACGTCTGGCCGATCTCGACCGGGCGGGCCGGCTACGACACGCCGAACGGCATCTTCAAAGTGAACCGCATGGACGCCGACCATCTGTCCCAGGAATGGGACAATGCGCCGATGCCGCACACGATGTTCTTCGACATGCACGGCCACGCCATCCACGGCTTTTTCGACGTGAAACACCTCGGCCTGCCGGTTTCGCACGGCTGCGTGCGGCTTGCGCCGGCCAATGCAACGGTGCTGTTCGATCTGGTGACGGCGGAAGGCATGAGCCAAACGACCGTCGTTGTTTCCGGCCAAACTCCCGCCGGCACCAGCCCGGAAGTCGCCCGGCGCCGCGCTCCGGTTGAGAACGCCTCAGTGCAGCCGATGCAGATCGCGCCGGGCTATGATCAGCAACAACCCCCGCCCGGCTACGGTCAGCCCCAACAACCCCCGCCCGGCTATGCTCAACAGCAACCGCCGCCCGGCTACGGCCCGCAGCCCGCGCCGTATGACGCGCAGGCCTATTACCGGCAGCCGCAGCCCTATTACGGACAACGCTATTCCCTGCAGCCGGGGGGCTACCCGCCGCAGCCGCCGCCGGTGCAGTATTACGTGGTTCAGCCGTATAATCGCTACTGAGAGCCTTACGCCGCGACGCGGTGCATGACGGCGCTTTCGCGGGCGCCGTGGATCGCCTTCACCGATTTCTCGATCGCCAACCACAACCGGCCGATTTCGGCCGCCGCGAACGAGTCGGCGTCGTATTCCTTGGCGCCCTCGCCTTCGGCCAGCGCCAACGAGAAGTTCGCCCGCTGCGTGATCTGGCCGCCCCACACCGGAATGTTCAGGCCGAGCAGACTTTCGCGGGCATGCGTGACCATCGGCGACTCGACGTCCTGCCGCCGCGGCGGCGCGCCGTTGATGACGACCGCGTAAGGCTTGCGCAGCCGGCGGGCGAAAGCGACGGTTTCCTTGACGGCTTCGAGATCGAATACGCCGGGCCGGCACGGAACGACCACCAGCGTCGCGGCGCGGATCGCGTCGGTCACGCTCGCCGACATGTTCGGCGCCGTGTCGATGAAGACCCATTCGATGCCGTCGTGCTTGGCCGCCTTGACCATATCGGCAACACCGCGCTGCGCCGTCCGTAGCGGCAGCTCCTCGGCATTGCGCAACTTATGCCAGAGCGTGAGCGAGCCCTGCGGATCGGCGTCGATGAGCAGACAGGCCCGCGACGGTCTGTGCACGTGCGCCGCAAGGTGAGCCGCCAGCGTGCTCTTACCCGAACCGCCCTTGCGGGAAGCGAAAACAAGAACATTCATGCGAGCTCTCCCAAGCCGGCCAATCCGGCCTTCAGTTTGCGCCCCCGATTCCAAAGGCCGCCGACGCTTGAGAGACGTTCTCACGCGAATTTCAGAATCACTTAGATATTAGCAAATTCGTTTATGCCCGTGTGGAATTTGAATTTGCGGCGCTTGCGCCCGTTCGCCGCTCCACCGGCCGACACGCCGCGGCACAAGGGAAAACGTGTGGGAAAGCCTGTGAACCCGCCGTGGGTAACTTGTGGATAGGCCGGGTATGGTGATGTGGATAGGGATAGGGATAGGGATAGGGATAGGGATAGGGATAGGCGCGCATCGAAGCGCCCTGGAGGCTTTGCGCCAGTCGCGGTGAAGTGTGGGCATCCCGCAACAAACGCTCTGCAAATCAATGGCTTCTGGCACGACTGGCACCACTCCTGGCGCGGCCGCAACAGTGGCTGCACGGCTCGAAACCGACGAACGAACTGCGCACGGCGTCGCCGATCTCGTTGCCGACCGCTTCGACGCCGAAGACGTCGCCGTGAGCCTGTCCGACGCTGGCGGCGGGCGCTGGCAGATCGCGATCCATTTCCGCGCCGCGCCGGACAAAAGCGCGTTACGGACGCTGGTCAGCGCGGCTGCCGGGCCCAAAGCAGCTGTTGCTTTGCGATTTGAGCGGGTATCGGCGACGGATTGGGTGCGCCAGAGCCTTGCCGGCCTCGCCCCGGTCAGCGCCGGCCGTTTCATCGCGCACGGCGCGCACGACCGCGCCGGCATTCCGGTCAACCGCATCGGCATCGAGATCGAGGCGGCGCTCGCGTTCGGCACCGGACATCACGGCACCACCCGCGGCTGTCTCCTCGCGCTCGACCGGATCGGTAAGTCGCTGAACCAACGAAGCCATGCTCCGCGCATCCTCGATCTTGGCACCGGCAGCGGCGTGCTCGCGATCGCCGCCGCTCGCGCACTCCGCCGCCATGTGCTGGCCACCGACATCGATCCGCATGCGGTACGCGCGGCGCGCGCCAACGCCCGTCTCAATCGCGCCGGCGGCATGGTCGAGGTGGTGCACGCGGCCGGCGCCACGGCGCGCAGTCTGCGCGCGCGCGCGCCATTCGATCTGATCTTCGCCAACATCTTGCTTGGGCCGCTGCAGCGCATCGCCTCGCCGCTGCGGCGGCTGACCGCGCCCGGCGCGCGCATCGTGCTTTCCGGCGTGTTGCCGTCACAGGCGAACGCCGTGATCGCGGCCTATCGGCCGTTTGCGCTCGAACGGCGCATCCAACTCGACGGCTGGACGACGCTCGTCTTCGCGCGCGGCCTTGCCGTTGCCCCTCCCCACTCAGCCTCCTAGATTGCCCTCGATGTTCGAGGCCCAGTTCCAATCGTTCGAGGATCGCGCCGACGGCGGCGAGAGCGGGCCGCGCGTTGCGGCGCTGCGCACGGAACTCACGCGGCGCGGGCTCGACGGTTTCATCGTACCGCGCGCCGACCGTTTCCAGAACGAATATGTCCCACCCTGCGACGAGCGGCTCGCCTGGCTGACCGGCTTCACCGGCTCGGCCGGTCTCGCCATCGTGCTTGCCGACCGCGCCATTCTCTTCGTCGACGGCCGCTATCAGGTGCAGGTGCGCGAGGAAATCGACGGCGCGACTTTTTCGGTCGAGCATCTGGTCGACTGCCCGCCGCCGGCCTGGATCGAAGCCAATTTGCCGGAAGCTACGCGGCTCGGCTATTCGCCGTGGCTGCATACGGTCGATGGCGCCGAGCGGCTCGCCAAAGCGTGCGCTGCGGCGCGCGCCTTGCTGGTTCCGGTCGAGGACAATCCGATCGACGCCATCTGGACCGATCGGCCGCCGCCGCCGCTCGGTCCGGTAGTGCCGCACGACCTGCGCTTTGCCGGCGAAGACGCGCCGGGAAAGCTCGCGCGGGTTCGCGCCGAAATGCAGAAAGTTTCCACCGACACGCTGATGGTCTCCGATCCGCACGCCGTGTCGTGGCTGTTCAACATCCGCGGCAGCGATGTTCCGCACACGCCGGTCGTGCTTGCCTTCGCCACATTACCCAAGGAGGGCCGCCCGGCGCTGTTTGTCGACTTGCGCAAGCTTGGCAACGACGTGCGTCATCGGCTGGAAGAGATCGCCGATATACACCCGAACGCCGCCTTCGAACGCGACGTCGCCACGCTCGGCAGCGAGCAGCGCATCGTGCAGCTCGATCCGTCCGCCTGTCCGGAGGCGGTCGCGCGGCTCGTCACCGACAATGGCGGCACGGTTTTGCGCCGCGGCGATCCCATCGCGCCGATGAAGGCGGTGAAGAACGCGACCGAGATCGCCGGCGCACGCGCGGCGCAAAAGCGCGACGGCGCCGCGGTGACCCGTTTCCTTGCCTGGTTCGATCGCGCGGCCCCGCGCGGCGAACTGACTGAAATCGATGCGGTCGAGGCGTTGGAGAGCTTTCGCCGCTACACCGGCCTCCTCAAGGACGTTTCGTTCCCGACCATCTCCGGCGCCGGACCGAACGGCGCCATCGTGCATTACCGCGTCACCCGCAAAACCAATCGCCGCATCGCGCCGGGCGAGCTTTTCCTTCTGGATTCCGGCGGCCAGTACGAAGACGGCACCACCGACATCACCCGCACGATCGCGGTGGGAAAGCCGACCGGCGACGTGCGCCGCAACTTCACGCTCGTGCTCAAGGGCCATATCGCCGTCGCGCGCGCGGTATTCCCTGACGGCACCTCGGGCGCGCAACTCGATTCGTTTGCGCGGCAATTTCTCTGGCAGGCCGGGCTCGATTTCGATCACGGCACTGGCCACGGCGTCGGCAGTTATCTGTCCGTTCACGAAGGGCCGGCGCGCATCTCCAAGCTCGGCGGCACAGCCCTCGAGCGCGGTATGATTCTGTCCAACGAGCCCGGCTATTACCGCACCGGCGCGTACGGCATCCGCATCGAAAATTTGATTCTGGTGACCGAGGCCGCCGCAATTGCCGCCGCCGAAAAGCCGCTCAACGCGTTCGAGACGCTGACGCTCGTGCCGATCGACACCCGCCTCGTCGATCCCGCGATGTTGACCGTGGACGAGCGCGCATGGTTCGACGCCTATCACGCGCAGGTGCGCGAAGCGCTTAGCCCGCTGCTCGATACGGCGACGCGCGCTTGGTTGCTCGCGGCCACGATTCCGCTGCCGCGGAATTAAACTCCAGTTGTGACCTCCTGTTCCGAAGGCAGGAAGCCGGCAGAGCCGGCCTCTAACGTATGAGTTTCGCCCATTCGTCTTCGGTCAAGACCGCGACGCCGTGTTTCTTTGCTTCGGCCAGCTTCGAGCCGGCGCCGGGACCGGCCACGACGTAATCCGTTTTTTTGGAGACCGAACCCGACACCTTGGCGCCGAGGCGTTCGGCGGACGCCTTGGCCTCGTCGCGGGTCATCTTCTCCAGCGTGCCGGTGAACACGACAGTCTTGCCGGCGACGGCCGAATTGGCGCGCGGCTTCTCGGCGTCGAGGATTTTCACTTCCCTGGTCAACCGCTCGACGATGCCGCGATTGTGGCTCTCGCCGAAATAGGCCTTGATGGCTTCGATCACCGTCTCGCCGATCTGATCCAGCGCGTCCATTTCGGCGATGGTCTCCTCATCGCCCTTGGCCACTTTCAAACTGGCGTCGTGGAATGCCGTCCACGAACCGTAGCCCCGCGCCAGCGCCAGCGCCGTGGTCTCGCCGACATGGCGGATGCCGAGCGCGAAGATGAAACGGTCGAGCGCGATTTCGCGGCGCTGTTCGATAGCCGCGAACAGGTTGCGCACCGAGGTCTCGCCATAGCCTTCCTGCTCTTCAAGCTTGATCTCCTTATTGCGCCTGGGCAGCTCGAAGATGTCAGCCGGCTCCTTCACCCAGCCTTGCGCGAAGAAGAACTCGATCTGCTTTTCGCCGAAGCCCTCGATGTCGAAAGCGCGGCGCGACACGAACAACTTCAAGTGCTCGATCTTTTGATAGGGACAGGCGAACTCCCCGGTGCAGCGGGTGCGGGCGCCCTCCTCGCCAGTCGCGGTCTCCTCGCGCACCACGTCGGTATGCAGAGGACAGGGGCATTTCTTCGGGAAGTGATACGGCTTGGCGTCCTTCGGACGTTTGTCGAGCACGACGTCCACCACCTGCGGGATGACATCGCCGGCGCGCTGCACGATTACGGTATCGCCGATGCGAATGTCGCGGCCCTGACGCAACTGCTCGCCGTTACCGCCAACGCCCTTGATGTAATCCTCATTGTGCAGCGTGACGTTTTGCACGATGACGCCGCCGACGCCGACCGGCTCAAGCTTGCCGACCGGCGTAAAGGCGCCGGTGCGGCCGACCTGGATCTCGATATCCTTGAGCACAGTGATCGCGCGCTCGGCCGGAAACTTGTGCGCGATCGCCCAGCGCGGCGAGCGCGACACAAAGCCGAGCCGCTCCTGCCAATCGAGGCGGTCAACTTTGTAAACGACGCCGTCGATGTCGTAATCCAGATGCGAACGCTGTGCTTCGATCTCGCGGTGAAAGGCGAGCAATACCTCGACAGAACGGCACAGCTTGGTCAGCGGATTGGTCTTGAAGCCGCAAGTCTCGAACCACTTGATCATGCCGGACTGACTCTTCGCCGGCATCTTGCTCATCTGCCCCCAGGCGTAGGCGAAGAAGCCGAGCGGCCGCGACGCCGTAACCGTGGGATCGAGCTGACGCAACGAGCCAGCCGCGGTGTTGCGTGGATTGACATAGAGCTGCTTGCCGGCCTCCGCTTGCTTGCGGTTCAGTTCAAGGAAAGCCGCCTTGGTCATGTAGACTTCGCCGCGCACCTCGCAGACCGCCGGTACGTGCCGGCCTTTGAGGTGCTGCGGCACTTCCTTCAACGTTTTGATATTGGCGGTGACGTCCTCGCCCTCGGCGCCGTCGCCGCGCGTGGCCGCGGTGACAAGCTTTCCACCTTCATAGCGCAGCGACATCGACAGGCCGTCGATCTTCGGCTCGGCGCTGAAAACGATCTCCTCGTCGTCAGGCAGACGCAGGAAGCGCCGGATGCGGCCGACAAAATCGACAACGTCTTGCTCCGCAAACGCGTTGTCGAGCGACAGCATCGGCACCGCATGCCGGACCTTGGCAAAGCGCGGCGATGGCGCCGCGCCGACGCGTCGCGTCAGGCTTTCGAGGGTGCGCAGTTGCGGGAAGCGCGCCTCGATCGCCCCGTAGCGCCGGCGCAGTTCGTCATATTCAGCGTCGGAGACCGTCGGCGCGTCTTCCTGGTAATAGCGCCGGTCGTGCTCGGCGATCTCGGCGGCAAGCCGCGCGTGCTCGGCCTTCGCTTGCTTTTCCGTCAAATCATCGACGGGCGTGTCGTTCCTCTCGCGGCGTGGCATGACGCGACATTAACCCGCGGCGCGGATCAAACGTTCGGCGGCGGCGCGGGCTTCGGCAGTGATCTCGGCGCCCGCCAGCATGCGCGCGATTTCCTCGCGGCGGCGCTCGGCTTGCAGTTCAAGGACACGCGTCGCGACGCGCTTGCCCTTGGCGAGCGCGTCTTTGCTGATGAGATAGTGGCGATCGGCGCGCGCCGCCACTTGCGGCGCGTGGGTCACCGCGATCACCTGCACGCCGGTAGCAAGCCGCGCCAGCCGCACTCCGATCGCGTCGGCGATGGCGCCGCCGACGCCGGTGTCGATTTCATCGAAGATCAGCGTCGGCGCCGAGCCGCGATCGGCAAGCACCACTTTGAGCGCGAGCAGAAACCGCGCCAGTTCGCCGCCGGACGCCACCTTCATCAGCGGACCGGGGCGCGTCCCGGGATTGGTGCGCACCCAGAACTCGATGCGGTCGAGACCGTCCGGGCCTTCGCCGCCGGCCTCGATCTGCGTGGAGAATTGCGCGCGTTCGAGCTTGAGCGGCTTCAGCTCGGCATTGACCGCCTTGTCGAGCGCCGCCGCGGCGCGCCGGCGCGCGGCCGACAATGCTTGCGCCGCCTGCCGGTAGCGCGTCACGCAATCCTGCGCCGCCTTTTCCAGCGCCGCGAGCCGCTCGGCGCCGGCATCGATCAGCGCTAGATCACCCTCGTAGCGCTGCGCCAGCGCGGCAAGCTCATCGACCGGCACGTTGTACTTGCGCCCGGCGGCGCGCAACGCAAACAAGCGCTCCTCGATCCGCTCGAGCTCGTGCGGATCGAATTGCGCCACCTGCAGCGCGTGTTCGAGATGCACGCGCGCCTCGTCCAGCGCGGTCAGCGCCGCATCGATCGCCCTGACCACGGGCTCGATCAGCGCGGGCGCCTGCGCGGCGCGGCGCTCCAGCCGGCGCAAAGCAGTTGCGAGCGGCGGCACTGGCGATTGCGGGCCGGTGACACTCTCGTGCGTCGCTTGCAAATCCTCGGCGGCCTTTTCCGCCTGCATCATGGCGGCGCGCCGCTCGGCCAGCGAGTTCTCCTCGCCGGTTTGCGGAGCGAGACGGCCGAGCTCATCGACCGCATGGCGAAGCCACTCGGCCTCGCGACCGGCCCGCTCGGCCTCGGCGCGATGAGCTTCGACCGCGGCCTCGCGCGCGCGCCGCTCCTCCCAGAGATGTCGGACTTCAGCCGCGGCGTCCTCGATGCCCCCAAACGCATCAAGGAGAGCGCGATGCGTGGCCCCTTCGACGAAGGCGCGATCGTCATGCTGGCCATGGATTTCCACCAAAGCCCCGCCGAGCGCGCGTAGCACCTGCACGCTTACCGGCTGATCGTTGACGAAGGCGCGGGTGCGGCCGTCGGCGAATTGCACCCGGCGGACGATCAGCTCATCCTCCGCGCCAGAATCGGCGACAAGATCGTTTTCCGCGAGCAGGCGGCGCGCGGGATGGTCCTTGGCGACGTCGAAGGCCGCGGTGACCTGACCCTGCTCAGCGCCTTCACGCACCAGCGCCGCTTCGCCGCGCGCGCCGAGCGCAAGCGCAAATGCGTCCAGCAGGATCGACTTGCCGGCGCCGGTTTCGCCGGTCAGCGCGGCGAGACCGGAGCCGAAGTCGATGTCCAGGCGATCGATCAAAACGATATCGCGGATGGAAAGGTGAGCGAGCATGGCGGCCGATAAAGGATGATGGAGAACGCACGACGATGATAGTCGTGATTCCTCGTTCTGTCGTCCGTGCTCTGTCGGCCTGGTCTAGCCGAGCCCCTTGAAGGCACGGCTCATCCACGAGCCCTTATTCTCGCTGGGCTCGCCGCCGGCGGATTTCACGAGCTTGTAGGCGTCCTTGTACCAGGCGCTATCCGGGAAATTGTGACCGAGCACGGCGGCCGCGGTCTGCGCCTCGTCCATGATGCCGATCGAAATATAGGCCTCGGTCAGCCGCGCCAGCGCTTCCTCAACCTCGCGCGTCGTCTGATATTGCGTCACCACCACTTTGAAGCGGTTGATCGCGCCGGTGAAATCGCGCTTTTTCATATAGTAGCGGCCGACTTCCATCTCCTTGCCGGCCAGTTGGTCGCGCGCGGTGTCGATCTTTTTCTTGGCGTTCAAGGCGTATTCCGTGTCCGGATATTTGCGCACCACCTCTTCCAGTGCGGCGACGGCCTTGTCTGCCCGCGCCTGGTCGTGGTTCACGTCAAGAATCTGGTCGTAATACGAAATGCCGATCAGGTATTGGGCGTAGGCCGAATCCGGACTACCGGGATGCAGCGTCACGTAGCGCTTGGCGGCGTTGATGCAGTCTTCGTATTTCTGCGCCTGATAGTAGGAATAAGCCGACATCAGCAGCGCCTTGCGCGCCCAGTCGGAATATGGATTCTGACGATCCACTTCGTCGAATTTCTTCGCCGCGGTTTCATAATCCCGTTTGTTGTTCAGGAGGAAAAGGCCCTCGTTATAGAGCTTGTCGGCGGGATCCTCGGGGACGTAATCGTCCTCCTTGTTGAACATGCTGCAGCCCATGATGGGCCCGGCGAAGAACGCCAGCGCAAGCAGACCGGCCAGCGCACGCAGTCTGCAACCGGATCTCCACGATCCTCTTAAACGCGACATCATGAGCGTGGTGAAGGTCCCGTCCCGGCGCCGCTAAGTCCGCTCCATGCCGCACTATAAGCACGAGGCCCGGAGCAGTCAGCGGCTCAACGCTGATTAGGCCGACAATCGGCCGGGATTAAGGCAAAAAATTCAAGGAAATCAAGAGACGTCCGGCCCGTAGGCCGGCGCCATGAAGCCGGCCGCAAGATCGGCATGACCGCGCGGGCGGCGGGCGGGCTCTTCCAATTCGCTGTAGGTCCATGCGCTCGGATCGGCCATCAGGGCCGTGACCACGGCATGATTGAGCTTATGCCCGCCGCGCACCGACCGATAAGCGCCGACGAGCGGGGCGCCGGCAAGCGCCAGGTCGCCGATGGCGTCCACCGCCTTGTGGCGGACGAACTCGTCGGGGAAACGCATCCCCTCCGCATTGAGGATGCGCTCTGCTGCGATGACGACCGTATTTTCGAACGACGCGCCTAGCGCGTAGCCCGCGCTCCACAGTTTCGTCACGTCGCGCATGAAGCCGAAAGTCCGCGCCCGCGCCAGCTCGCGGCGGAACAGATTCGGCTCGACGTCGAGCGCGAATTGCTGACGCCCGATCAGGGGGTGATTGAATTCGATTTCGGTTTCAATGCGCAGGCCGCGCAAGTGCGGCCGCAATTCGCCGTAGCAGCCGTCGTCGGCATTGACCCGTACCGGCTTGAGCACCTTGATGTAGCGCCGACGCGCCGACATCGTCGTAACACCGGCCTGATCGATCGCATCGACGAAGGGCGCAGCGCTGCCGTCCATGATCGGAACTTCGGGACCGTCGACCTCGACAATGGCGTTGTCGATCCCAAGCCCGAACAACGCGGCAAGCACGTGTTCGGTGGTGGATACGGCCGGACCGTTTCGATCGCCGAGCACCGTGGCGAATTCGGTCGCTGTCACAGATCGGAAGTTGGCCGAAAGTTCGCGGTCTTTCTGGCCATCGATTCCGATTCGCCAGAATACGACGCCGGTATCCGCTTCAGCCGGATGAAGCGTTACCGCAACGGGCGAACCGGAATGGACGCCGATGCCGGCAATGCTAACTTGCTCGCGCAGGGTCGTCTGCCTGCCGCCTTGCATGCCCCTCATGCGCTACACCTCTTAGCCGGATTGCAAGAGCAATCGGGCCAACCCCACCCTGAGGAACGCGAAGGTCCGTACAAAGGAGCCTATCCGCCACCTGCGGGACCCCAGAGACACCCCCGAAACAACTCCCCGATGACGGATAAACCATACCGTGGACATGATTCCGGGCCAACTCACGCTTTCTTACCGACTGTTACCTTGTTGTGGCCGCACTATTGTCGGCAAGACGCCAAAAGCACCCCTCGTTGAATCGGATTCTGGCGGCCTCGCCGCTCGCCAATTCGAGACGAGCGCAGCTTGCGTCGCCCGAAGATGCACTAGGCGATTCAATAGCTTATTTACCTCCAACCAGCACAGCTGAGGTGGATGTTACTGCGGCGGCTGGGGCGTCGCCGGAACTCCGGCGAATGCCCAAAATGGGGCGCTAATTCGCTTGCCGCCGGAGGAACGCCGGTATGTCGAGCTGGTCTTCTTCGCTGCGGTTATGCACAGGCGCCTGCCGCCCGTGCTGGTCCAGTCCCTGCAGCGCCGGGCGTTTGGCGTATTCGGACACCGGCTCTTGTCGCGATTCTTGTCGCGATTCTTGCCGCGGCGCGGGACGTCCGGGAGGCCGTTCGGCTGCGGACTGCGGCATGCTCGGCGCCGGCCGCGGGCTCGGCACGGCCTCTTCCTCCTCCGGCTCGCGGCGGCCTAGCCCCACCGCAGCCAACCGCTGCAGCAGCGACGTGCGCCGTTTCTCGGGGTGCTCCTCCGGAAGCTCTCCGCGCCGAGCGCGAATTTCGTTCTGCGCCGGGACCGGCAGCTCATCGATACGCGGCATGCGCATCGTGCGGGACGGCATCCGTTCCGGCTGCGGCGGAATAAACTCCTCCGGTTCGTGGGACTCCGGCCCGCTGGCGGCCGGGTCGATAAACAATGACGGCTTGGGGCCGAGCGGACGGATGGTGACCTCCGCGTTCGGGCTCTGGGGAAGGAGCGCCGCCGCGACAGCCGCCTTGGCCGATTCGATCGAATCGTTGACGGACGCGGGCGCCGCGACCGGCGCAGACGCAACGGGTCGCACCGGCTCGGACCGCTCGACGCGTTCCGCCTGCCGCTCGTTGTCGGCACGCAGCCGCTGTGCAACTTCGGCGATACGCGCCTCCGCGGCAGCCACGGGCGGCCGCTGCGCGAATGCGTGGTCGATGCCGGTCGCGACAACCGACACGCGGATGATGCCGTCGAGGCTCTCGTCGAAGGTCGCGCCGACAATGATATTCGCGTCCTGGTCGACTTCCTCGCGAATGCGCGTTGCCGCCTCGTCGACCTCGTAGAGCGTCAGATCGCGGCCGCCGGTGATCGAGATGAGGAGCCCTTTCGCCCCTTTCATCGAGGCGTCGTCGATCAGCGGATTGGCGATCGCCGCTTCGGCAGCCGTCATCGCCCGCTTTTCGCCCTCGGCCTCGCCGGTCCCCATCATCGCCTTGCCCATTTCGCGCATGACGGAGCGAACGTCGGCGAAGTCGAGGTTGATCAGGCCTTCCTTGACCATCAGGTCGGTAATGCAGGCCACGCCGGAATACAGCACCTGATCAGCCATGGCGAATGCATCGGCGAATGTCGTCTTCTCGTTCGCGACACGGAACAGATTCTGGTTGGGGATGATCAGGAGCGTGTCGACGCATTTCTGCAGTTCCACGATGCCGTTTTCGGCGATGCGCATGCGGCGCTGGCCTTCGAAGTGGAACGGCTTGGTGACGACGCCGACCGTGAGAATGCCGGCCTCTTGCGCCGCCTTGGCGATCACCGGCGCGGCTCCGGTGCCGGTGCCGCCGCCCATGCCCGCGGTGACGAACACCATATGCGCGCCGGAGAGGTGATCGCGAATTTCGTCGATCACTTCTTCCGCGGCGGCGCGGCCGACATCGGGTTGCGAGCCGGCGCCGAGCCCCTCGGTCACCTGCACACCCATCTGGATGATGCGTTCGGCTTTCGACATGGTGAGTGCCTGCGCGTCGGTATTCGCCACGACGAAATCGACACCCTGCAAGCCGGCGTTGATCATGTTGTTGACGGCATTGCCGCCGGCACCGCCGACTCCAAATACGGTGATGCGCGGCTTCAGCTCACGGATGTCGGGAATTTTCAGATTGATTGTCATGGTTGCCTCTTCTTTCATGCGCGGCCGTCGCTGACGCCCGGCCCCGGCCGGTGCGCCACCGGCCGTTGTGATGTGTTGGCTTCGCGCCTGGGGACCATCAGAAGCTCTCACGAAGCCATTGTCCTACCCGGGCGAAGTAACCGCCCGAGCCATTCATCAGATACCGCTTACCGCGTGTTTCGAAGTATTCGAGATGTGCCGCCTGCGGATAAACGAGGAGGCCGGTCGCCGCCGCAAAGGCCGCGCCCTTTGCCGCATCCGGCAAGCCGGCGATTCCCAGCGGCCGCCCGATGCGCACCGGCCGGCCGAGAATGCGGGCGGCGAGTTCGGGCAGTCCCGTCATCTGGCTCGCACCGCCGGTGAGGATCACGCGCCCGCGCGCTTCGGCCGCGAACGAGCAGGCCGCGAGCCGGTCGCGCACCATTTCCAGAATTTCCTCGACGCGCGGCTTAATGATGTGAACGAGCGCCGACCGCGGTACGAATTGCGCTTGCTCGCGCTCATCTTCGCCGATGGGCGGCACTGTGATCATGTCGCGTTCGTCCGATCCACCGCTGAGCACACTGCCATAGAACGTTTTGATTCGCTCGGCGTCGGCGACGCTGGCGTTTAGCCCGCGCGCGATGTCGAGCGTGACGTTTTGCCCGCCCAACGCGAATCCTTCCGAATGGATGAAGCGGCCGCCGAGGAAGACCGCCATCGTCGTCGTGCCGGCCCCAAGATCGATGACTGCTGCGCCGAGATCGGCCTCATCGTCGGCAAGAACCGAAAGACCGGCGACGTAGGGGCTCGCCACCATTGCCTCGACGTCGAGATGGCAACGCTCGACGGCCAGCATCAGATTTCGCGCGGCCGCAACCTCGGTCGTCGCGACGTGCATGTCGACACCGAACCGCGCACCGAGCATGCCGCGCGGGTCGCGGATGCCGTTGCCGCCATCGATCGAATAGCCGATCGGCAGCGAATGCAGCACGGCGCGGCCGTCGCGCATCGAATGCCGATTGCCGGCGGCCAATACGCGCCCGATGTCGCCATCGGAGACCGCGGAGCCGGTGATCTCGATCTCGGCTGCGAATAACTCGCTCGCAAGCCGACCGGACGATATCGAAAGCACGACCGATTCAATCTCGACCGATGCCATGCGCTCGGCGCCATCGACGGCTTGGCGGATGGCTTCCTCGGCTTGCGCGAGATTGACCACGCCGCCGGCTTTGGTGCCTTTCGCAGCAGCATGCCCCAAGCCGACGACCTCGACGGAATGACTGCGGCGCGGCAACACCTGCTGCGGCGGATGCGGCCGCAAGCGCGCGATCAAACAGGCGACCTTGCTCGAGCCGACGTCGAGCGCCGCAACAAGCGCGCTGCGCCGCGGCGAGATCGGCTTCATCTTCGGTGTAAGGCCGTAGTGGAGGGCGCTCATGCGTCGCCTCCCTTTTTCTTTTTCTTGTCCTTGAGGGCGTCTTCGCGAGCCTGCGCCGCCGCATCGGAGAGCCGCACGGTCACGCGGTCTGGCAACCGAAGATCCACCGCGACGATGTCGCGCGACAGGAGCTTTTTCTCGCGATCGAGCGTGACCAGCCGATCGAGCGCCTGCTCGACATTGGTTTCCGGCAAGCGCACGTCGATTCCGTTGGCGAGCCGCAAGTTCCAACGCCGGTCGGCGACCAGCACGGAGGCGCGCAGCAGCGACTCGATGCCGGGATAGCGATCGACGATGGCGAGGAAATCTTTGGCCTGCCGCTCGGCGCCCCGTCCGACAACGAGTGGGAAGCGGAGATAGCGATCCTCCACAAACGGTTCGAGGATAGTGCCGTCAGCGGCGATGACGCTGACGCGGCCGTCCTTTTGCCAGAGCGCAAAGGCCTGCCGCTCGGTGACGGTGATTTGCAGACGGTCCGGGTAGAGCTTGAGCACAGCCGCGTCGGCGATCCAGGGATTCGCCATCAGCCGCGCACGCGCCGCGTCGGCGTCGAGGAAAAGCAGCGACGCGTGCCCGGTCACGCCGGCGATGGTGAGTATCTCTTCGCGGCTGACTTCCTTTGGTCCGGTGAGCGACACCGCCGCAATCCGAAAACCAACCGCATTGGCGGCCTGGTCCCGGGCATCCTTCAACCAATCGACAATGTCATCGACATGGCCGCCGGCGACGGCGCCGTAACCGAGCGCTGCAGCGAGAAGCAGAACCGATCCGGCGATGCCAAATCCAGGCGGCGGCGGCAGACGCGCGATCCGCGCGCCCCATCGCCCGATCCAGCGGCCATAGGCCGCCAGCCAGGCAAACCGATCAGAGCGGCTGCGGCGAGAAGAATTTTCGGCGCGCGGACGCTGCGGCGCGTCAAAGGGCGCGCCGACCTCTTCCACCGCTCTTGGTCCCGCTATTGGCCCCGACCGCATCAGCGGTTGGTCGAGGCATCCTCCACCATCCATTGCACCAGCTCATCGAAGGTGATGCCCGCATACGCAGCCAGCTCGGGCACGAGCGAGGTCTCGGTCATGCCCGGCTGTGTATTGATCTCAAGACAGACCAGCTTTCCCGTTCCCCGATCGTCGTAGCGAAAGTCCGCGCGGCTCACGCCGCGGCAGCCGAGCGCGTTATGGGCAGCCAGCGCGAGTCTGCGGACTTCCTGGTAAACATTTGGTAAAATTTGCGCCGGCAGCACGTGTCTGGAGCCGCCCGCGGCGTATTTTGCTTCGTAATCGTAGAACCGCGTTGCCGGTACGATATCGATGACATCGAGCGGCCGGTCGCCGATGACGGCACACGTGAGTTCCTTGCCCGGGATGTAGCGCTCGATCAGGACTTGTTCGCCGAACGCCCAGTCGTCGCGATAAAGCTCCTGCGGCGGATGGTGATGTTCCTCGGTAACGACAAAGACCCCGACGCTGGAGCCTTCCGACATTGGTTTGATGACATAGGGCGGCGGCATGAGGTGCCGTTGCGCGGCGTCGAACCGCGACGCCACCACATCCTCCGCCACCGGGATACCCGCCGCGCGGAAGATCGCCTTGGCGTAGCCCTTGTGCATCGCGATCGCGGAGGCGAGCACGCCGGAATGGCTGTAGGGAATGCCGAGAATTTCCAATACCCCTTGCAGCGTGCCGTCCTCGCCGGGCCGGCCGTGCAGCACATTGAGCGCAACGTCCGGCTTGGCCGCAGTCAGCGCCGCCGCGACATCGCGGCCGGCATCGATCGGGGTGACGCGATAACCGAGACGGACGAGCGCATCGGCGCACGCCTTGCCGGAGCGCAAAGAAACTTCGCGCTCCGCCGACCAGCCTCCCATCAGAACGGCGACGTGCTTGGTCATGCCCCGACCGGGTGCCTTAAGCCGGTTCCGTTGATTCGCTGGCTCACCAATAGAATCGACAATTGGCGAAAGGTCGAGTGTTTCAGCGAGCGGCGACGGTCGGGTTCGGGATACCGTCGTAGAGCCACGACAAACAGTTGAACAGGTACGCTTCGTCCCAATCGGCCACCGTGGCATTGCGGACGTCCCGGGCAACGCCTTCGTCGAGGTGGTAAAAGTCCCACAGCGCGCGGGATTCGAGCTGCACCCGCGCCGTACGCAACAGCCGGGCAGCCTCGAAACGGCGGAACGCAGTCGCGAAATCGCCCTCCGCCGCCTGGATCAATTCGCCGAGACACCAACCGTCCTCGATCGCCATACCCGCGCCCTGCGCCAGCGATTGCAACGGCGCATGCACCGCGTCACCGAGGAGCACGATGCGGCCTTTGTGCCAATGCCGCACCGGATCGCGATCGGCAACCGACCGGCGCCAACGCATGTCCATCAAGCCGATCAGAGCGCGCATCGCGGGGTGCACATCGCGATAGGTGTTTTCAAGTTCGGCGCGATAGGACCCGACATCGCCTTTCTCCGCATGAGTCGAGGTGCGGAACACAGCGACAATGTTGAACTCGGCGCTGTGGCGCAGCGGGTAGTGCACGATGTGGAGGCCCGGCCCGCCCCACAAAGCGACGCAATCGCGCGGCACGTCCGCTTTGAGCTGCGCCATCGGTACGATTGTCCGCAACGCCACGTACCCGGTCGGGCGCGGCTCGCTGTTGCCGATCAACGCGGCCCGGAACAGGGACCGAAATCCGTCCGCCGCGACGAGAGCCGCGCCCGAGAAGGTACGGCCGTCCGCCGTTTTGACCGCGATGCTGTCGCCGCGATCCTCGAAGGCGGTCACCATCGCGTCGGAAATGAGCTCGATCGCGCCGTTGCGCCGGCAGGCATCGAGCAAGACGTTATGCACATCGATGCGATGGACGACGATGTACGGATATTTGAAGCGCGCGCGGAACGACGTCCCGGTCGGGACCCGGATCAGCTCCTCGCCAGTGAGCGCGTCCATCATCAGCAGCGCTGTCGGCAAAACCGCGATGGCCAACACCTCTTCGCGCAGGCCGAGGCGATCGAAGACGTGGAAGACGTTAGGGCCGAACTGGATGCCGTAGCCGATCGCGCCGAATTCCGGCGCGCCTTCGAGCACGCGTGTCGGTTGGCCGCGGCGAGCCAATGCCAGCGCCGTGGTGAGCCCGCCGAGCCCGCCACCGACGATGAGAATGGGATCGCCCTTCGACATGACTTCAAATTTACACTTCTGCGGCGCTACCGCGCTACGCCGATCCGCTTGATCTCCCATTCGAGATCGATGCCGGAGTTTTCCTTCACGCGGTGGCGCACCTTTTCGCCCAGCGTCTCGATGTCGGCGGCGGTTGCGTTGCCGAGGTTGATTAAGAAATTGCAGTGCATCTCCGATACCTGCGCATCGCCGATGCGCAGGCCGCGACAGCCGGCGGCGTCGATGAGCTGCCACGCTTTGTGGCCGGGCGGATTTTTGAAGGTCGAGCCGCCGGTGCGGCTCTTGATCGGCTGCGTCGCCTCGCGCGATTCTGTGATCTTTTCCATTTCGGCGGCGATGAC
>JBEKSB010000052.1:0-20755 GCA_049517455.1 Xanthobacteraceae bacterium | reverse complement strand
ACGCAGATGCAAAGATAATCAGCGCAAGGACCTCTCCGAAATCCTGCTTGGCTCCTTGGCTGCGGCCCCACGGAAACTGCGTCAGCCGGTAGATGCGATTTCGGAATTCACAGGCTTAGAAAATCGGCGGAATAAGCGCGGCTTCAATCTTTAAAAGAGCGAGTGGTGCCCAGGGGCGGAATTGAACCACCGACACCTGCATTTTCAGTGCAGTGCTCTACCAACTGAGCTACCTGGGCCCACGCTCTCGCCGACGAAGCCTGCGAAAGGGCCTTGCGCGAGCGCCGCGGTTATAATTGCTCGATCTCCCACTGTCCAGAATAGCCACCGGCCCCGGCAACGACGGCGGAGATCTTAATTCGCCTCTTCGCCGCCATCGTCGCGCCGCTCGTTCTCTTCCTCGTCTTCCGTCACCGGCACGGCATAGACGCCGGAAAGCCAGCGGTGGAGATCGACGTCGTTGCAACGGCGCGAGCAGAACGGCCGGAACTCCGCGGCCACGGGTTTACCGCAGATCGGACATTTGGCATGGCGTTGAGCGTCAGGCATGAGCGGAATATGGGACGCGCGCCCGGTGGCGCCAGCTTTATAGCGCGTTGAGCCAGCCGAAATGGATCGGGTAACCCTCGCCGCCGAGCAGCGTCATGGTCTCGTAGAGCGGCAGGCCGACGATATTGGAATAGGAACCGACGATCTTCACGATGAACGTTCCGGCAATGCCCTGCGCCGCGTAGCCGCCCGCCTTGCCGCGCCATTCGCCCGAGGCGAGGTAGGCCTCGATGTCCTCATCCGACAACCGCTTGAAACGCACGCGCGTCTCCACATGACGCTGGCGGAATGTCTCCTTCGGCGTCACCAGACACACGGCGGTGTGGACGCGATGGTTGCGGCCGGAGAGCAGCCGCAGGCACTGCGCCGCTTCGTCGAGCAATTCAGCCTTCGGCAGGATACGGCGGCCGACGGCGACCACCGTGTCGGCGGCAAGGATGAAGGAGCCTTTGAGGTCCTCATCGAGCCGCAGCATGGCGAGCGCCGCCTCGGCTTTGCTGCGCGCCAGCCGCGTGGCGCAGGCCCGCGGCAATTCTCCCCGCTTCGGCGTTTCATCGATGTCGGCCGGGCGCAGCGCATCTGGCTCGATGCCGGCCTGGTTGATGAGCGCCAGCCGGCGTGGCGAGCCGGAGGCGAGGACAAATTTTGCGCGGCCGATCATTTGAACCGGTAGGTAATCCGGCCCTTTGTCAAATCGTATGGTGACATCTCTACCAGCACCTTGTCGCCGGCAAGGACGCGGATGCGGTTCTTGCGCATCCGGCCCGCGGTGTGAGCGATGATTTCGTGCTCGTTCTCGAGCTTGACGCGGAAAGTGGCGTTCGGAAGCAGCTCCGTTACGACACCGGGAAACTCCAGAAGCTCTTCCTTCGCCATTCGCTACCCGGACTTGTTGATCGTCGGCCGCGACTTTGCCGGACGTCGCGGCCGAAATTCGCGCGGGAACCTAGCGGATGACGGGCCGTTCCACAACTAGCGGAGCTTCCGCAGTCTTGCTTCATTCGTTGCCGGGGCGCTGGCCGGCGAAGCGCTCGCGAATCCTGTTCAAGAGCTGATCGCGCACCTCCCGATAGGCATCGAGCCGCTGCTCGCGGCTGCCTTCGACGTCGGTCGGATCGGCCGTCGGCCAATATTCGACATCGACTGCGCTGGTGCGGGTGAGCTCGAGCGCCCGGTGATGAGCTTCGGGCGCGAGCGTGACGATGAGGTCGAAATTCAGCCCTTCCAGCTCGTCAAGCTCCTCGAAGGTGATCGGCTTGTGGCGCGAGATATCGACGTCGATCTCCGCCATCACGGCAACCGCAAACGGATCGATCTCGCCTTTGCGCACGCCGGCCGAGCCGACATAGATCGTGCGGCCGAACAACTGCGCAAAAAGCCCGGCAGCGATGGGGGAGCGCACGGAATTGAGCCCGCAGGCGAATAGCACCGCCAAGGGGCGCGTCACCGGTGGCGTCGCGGACGCCGGCATTGCGGCTCTTCACCCCTTCCAGTGCAATACCGTGACCAGCGTGAACAGCCGCCGCGCCGTATCGAAATCGATCTCGACCTTGCGCTTGAGTCGCTCCATGAGGATGTGCGAGCCCTCGTCGTGCAGCGAGCGGCGCGCCATATCGAGCGCCTCGATCCGGTCCGGCGTCGACCCGCGGATCGCCGCGTAATAACTGTCGCAGATCACGAAATAGTCCTTCACGATGCGGCTGAACGGCGCCAGCGAGAGCAGGTGCGCGATCACCGGCGTGCCGTCGGCCAGCCGGATATCGAATACCAGACGGTTGCCGTCGATGCGCAGGTTCAGCGCATAAGGCCCGCCATCATGATCGTTCGGCCGAAACGCGTTGTCTTCGAGGAGGTCGTAGATCGCAACCGCGCGTTCATGCTCGACGTCGGGGCTGGCGCGCCCGATCGATGACTCGTCGAGGTTCACCGCCACGAGACGGCCGCCGTCGCTCTTGCCGCGGTCGTTGCGCGCCATCAGCGGTTGAGCCGGATGGCGACCGAGCGGGCATGGGCGTCAAGCCCTTCGGCAGTGCCGAGCGTGATCGCGGCGTCGGCCAGAGCGCGCAATTGTTCCGGCCCGCATTTGAGGATCGATGTGCGCTTCATGAAGTCGAGGACGCCGAGCCCGGAGGAGAAACGCGCCGAGCGGGCCGTCGGCAGAACGTGGTTCGATCCGGCGACGTAATCGCCGATCGCTTCCGGCGTATGCGCGCCGATGAAGATCGCGCCGGCGTTGCGGATGCGCCGCGCGAGTCCCTCCGCATCCGCCGCCGCGATTTCGAGGTGTTCGGGCGCGATGGCGTCGACGAGCGGCACCGCTTCCTCGAGTTCGCGCACCAGGATCACCGCGCCAAAATCGCGCCAGGAGGCGGCCGCGACTTTGCCGCGGGCGAGCCGCTTCACCGCAGTCTCGACCGCAAGTTCGACCGCGCCGGCAAGTTTTTCGTCGTCGGTGATGAGGATCGCCTGCGCGCTGGCGTCATGCTCAGCTTGCGCCAACAGGTCGGCCGCGATCCAGTCGGCGTTACCGGTGCCGTCGGCGAGAATCAACACCTCGGAGGGCCCGGCGATCATGTCGATGCCGACCTTGCCGAACACGACGCGCTTGGCCGCAGCGACATAAGCGTTGCCGGGACCGATAATCTTAGCGACCGGCGCGATGGTCGCGGTGCCGTAGGCGAGCGCCGCGACCGCTTGCGCGCCGCCGATACGATAGATTTCGTCGACGCCGGCAATTTTCGCCGCCGCGAGCACGAGCGGCGGCAGCACCCCGCCGGGCGCCGGCACCACCATGACAAGGCGGGGCACGCCGGCGACCTTGGCCGGCACGGCGTTCATCAGCACCGAAGACGGATAGGCGGCAGTCCCGCCCGGCACGTAGAGTCCTACCGCCTCGATAGCGGTCCAGCGCGAGCCGAGCTCGACGCCGAGCGCATCGGTAAAGCGATCGTCCTGCGGTATTTGCCGGCGATGAATCACCTCGATGCGGTCGCGCGCGAATTTCAGCGCGTCGAGCGCGTGAGGCTCGCAAGCCTTGACCGCCGCGGCGATTTCATTTTGCGTAACCCGCGCGCCGGCGGCGGCGAGGTCGAATCGATCGAACTTTCGCGTGTAATCGCGCAGCGCCTCGTCGCCGCGGACGGCGACATCGGCGACGATCGCGCGCACCGTCGTGTCGACATCAGCCGATGCTTCGCGCTTGGTGTCGAGAAACGCCCCGAATTTTTCGGCAAAATCGGAGGCGCGGGTGTCGAGGCGGATGGCCATGTTATGCCTTGTACGCAATGCCTTGTGCGCGGTGCGGCGACGCGTATCAGTTCTCTTTTATTATAACAATTCTAATCTTCCCGAGCCGTTGGCTTTCTGATTGACAAAAGCTCCGCCGTTCACCAATTCCTCGTATATTCCATGCTACGCGAGAGCGGCGACAAGCCTTTGTTGGCCAAGAAAACTAACATGACGAGAAACACGCCGGCGACGCCGGTTTTAGTACTGCTTGCGTCCATGTTTGTTCTGAGCGCCGGTGTCGCGCGCACGGAACAGCCGGTGCCGCTGTCGGTCACGATCAAGGATCACAAATTCGAGCCCGCCGAAGTGCACGCACCGGCCGGAAAGCCGATTACGTTTGCTGTCAAGAACCTCGGTTCCATCGCCGCGGAGTTCGAAAGCGACGCGTTGCACATCGAGAAGGTGATCCCCCCGGGCGGCGAGGCGACCGTCCATGTGCGGCCGCTCGAGCCCGGCCGTTACAATTTCTTCGACGATTTTCACCGTGCGACGCAAGGTTTCCTGATCGTGCCATGATTCTTCGTATCGCAATCCTCGTATCGCAAGCGTCGTTTGTAAGCGTCGTGCCGTGAGGTTCCCGTGCTCGCGTCTTTAGTCATCGTCTTTCGTGAAGTCTTCGAGGCCGGCTTGATCATCGGCATCGTCATGGCGGTCACGACCGGCGTTGCGGGCCGCGGGCGGTGGATCGCGGGCGGCGTCGCCGCCGGCGTATTCGGAGCCTGCGTGGTGGCGCTGTTCACCGGCGGATTGTCGCAGCTATTCAACGGCAGCGGGCAAGAACTGTTCAATGCGTGCATTCTTAGCTTCGCCGTATTGATGCTCGGCTGGCACAATGTGTGGATGGCGCGCCACGGCCGCGAGCTTGCGGCGGAGATGCGCGCCGCCGGCGAGGCGGTCGTCGAGGGATCGAAGTCGCTCGCCGCGCTTGCCGCCGTGGTGACGATCGCGGTGCTGCGCGAGGGGTCGGAAGTCGTGCTGTTTCTCTACGGGGTCGCCGCCGCGGAAGGTGGCGCGAGCATCGGCATGCTGGTCGGCGGATTGATCGGGCTCATTCTCGGCTCGGGCGTCTGTCTCCTGACCTATCTCGGCCTTGTGACCATTCCGACGCGGTATCTGTTCGCCGTGACCAGTACGTTGATCGCGTTGTTGGCCGCGGGCATGGCGGCACAGGCGATCGCCTTCCTCGAACAGGCCGACATCCTCACCGCATTCGACCAAACGGTGTGGGACACATCCTGGATCCTGAGCGACGCAAGCTATCTCGGGCGGGCGCTGCACACGCTGATTGGCTACGTCGATCAGCCGACGGCCATGCAGCTCATCGTCTATGCACTGACGCTCGCCGTGATCGCGGTGCTGATGAAGCTTTTCGCCGTGCCGCCAGCGCGACGGCCGCGCACCGCCTGAGTTTCCTTCGTCAGGCTGTTCTCGTATCGGCGGCGAAGTGATCGGGACACGCCATCGCGGAAAAAACCTCACCGAGATCGGCGAGTTCGGCCTCCAGGCATTCGACATCGAGCCGAATGGCGCCGCCCCCGGAGAAGGTCAACGTGACGGTGCCCGCAGGGGCGTCGCGTTCGGCGAATTCGACGGCCAGAAGATTGAGCAGCGCGTCTTTGTTGGTCGGGTTGAGATCGCGGCACTTGCATGAAATGACGCGTTCGAACCGCAACGCGGTCCGGCAACGCCGGTACTCCGCCAAATTGGCGTTCTTTGGGCTGGCGGCGTCGACCGCATTCATCCAGTCGAAACGATTGAGCGCCATCACAAACCGATGCTCGCGAGGCTGCCAGAAGATATCGGCGACCTTGACCAGGGCGTCTTGCACGTGGGCTGAAACGACCCCGATGTCGTCTTGGTCGAGGGCGACGAGTTTAAGTTCCTCCATGGCCGCGTCCGTTCCCGGCTTTTCAAGCACTTCTCGAAAGCTAGGAAGCAGACAACGGGGCCGCAAGGCCCCGCCGCGAACATCTGAAATCCGACACCGCGCGCAATCATGCTCGCGCGAATCTTATTTGCAGGTCGGATGCCCGTTGACGTTGGCGAGGGTTTTGCCGGGCGGGCATGCCGGTGCCGCGGGATGCGGCGGCGGAGCGGCAGGGTGGGGTGGTGGCGGCGGCGGCTTGGCCGCCGCAGGTGCCGGAGCGGCGGGATGGGGTGGTGGCGGCGGAGGCTTGGCCGCCGCGGGCGCGGGAACAGCAGGATGAGGCGGTGGTGGCGGCGGAGGGGGAGGCGCCGGCTTGATCGTTGCGGGCGCCGGACTTGTGGGGTGTGGCGGCAGCTTCTCAGGCTTGACCGAAGCCGCCGGCGGTGGCGGTGCTGGGGGTGGGGGAGTCGCCGGCTTGATCGTGGCGGGTGCCGGTGTCGCGGGAGGCGGCGGCAACAGAGCAGGCTTCGCAGCCGCCGTCGGGGGTGCAGGTGGAGGTCCCTTGTGTGTTTCCGGGTGATTTGACCCGGGCGCGACGGAAGGTGTGCCAGGCGCTCCAGGCCTTGCGCCGGGTGCGTTCGGTGCGCCCGGTCCGTGGGACGCCTGGACGGCGCCGGGTAGTGCGACGGGCACGCGGCCGGGAGGCCTTCCGGGCGGCGCCGGGGGTATTGCCACCGTGCTTGGCGGTTTGACAAAAACCGGAACAACGGCAGCGCCCGGAGTCGGCAGAGCGAAGCGCTCGCGCGATGGTGGAGGCGGCGGCAGGACGGAAAATTCGCGCGATCGCGGCGGCAGGAAGAACGCGGGCGGCCGCGGCGGCGGCGCATAGCCGGGCCCCCAGAACATGACCACCGGCTGGTCGACGAACCCCATTTCATCCGGCGGCGGCGGCGGGACGCCGAAGTCGAAGAATGCGAAATTGGGCGCCGGATCGGGCGGCGCGCCAATCATCGCCAATCGCCGCCGCGCGTCCCAGACATGCGGTCCATTCGGGTAGCGGCTCAGATACGACCAATAGGCCGGCGGCGTATTGTTGAATACGCAGCGGCGCCAGATGATCTCTTCGCGGCGCACGGCGAGCATCGCCGCGACGCGGCGCGAATACGGGCCTGAAGGATAGAGCGCCAAAAATTGCTCGTAGCCTTCCATGGAGTCGAGCGCGAGCGCCGCCGCATAAGCATCTTCGGCGCCGGAATAACTGCGCATCGGTTTGCTGCGCAGGTCGGCAAGCGGAATCACATTCGGCGGCGGCGGCGCATCGGCCGAACGTTCGGTGATTAAGAACGGACCTTCGATCTGCGAGGCGTACCAAGGGACCTCGCCGCCATTCGTGACTTCGCTCACCCGCAGGCGGACGCGCGCAAACAGATCGTCGAGATTGAGCCCACCGGCGGCGATCATTTCCGTTAGCGCGGTCGCATAAGCGCCGTAGGGACCCGGTTCGTCCGGTCCAATCGTGCCAGGCGCCGCGTTGAAGGCGATCGCCATCCCCGCGCCGGGATCGACAAGCGCTAACCCGCTGGCCAACGGCTGCGCGCCGCGCACGAACGGACTTTGCCGCGCTGCATCAAGAATAACGATCTTCACACGACCGGGCAGCGCAGCCAGCGGCTGAGCAAAGTCCGACACCCGCATGGCCTGGAGCGGCACATCGACATCGCGCGCAAGATCGGCATCGACCGGAACGAAATAATTTTCGCCAGCGAACTGCACGCCGAAGCCGGCGAGATAAACAACCGCGACCGCATCCGGCCCGGCCGCCGCGACCTGACCGAGAAATTCGCGAAACGATTCTCGTAGCGTCGCCTGATCGAGATTGCGTGCGCCGGTGACCGTGAATCCCGCAGCCGTCAGCGCATCGGCGACCAGGCCCGCGTCGTTGGCGGGTGTCGCTAGCTTGGCCGACTTGTATTCGTCATTGCCGACCACCAGCGCAAAGCGCATTTCCGCGGCATGACCGACGCGCCCAACAAGCATCACGCCGAGAATGACGGCCACCAGCCCCGACAACGCCACACGTCGAAATCCCACCATCCTGCGCCCCGAATCACCGGCGTTTCAAAATTCTCTTGCCGGAGCAGATACACTCAATCAATAGGTCCTAATCATGTCAGACGCGTCCAAATTCCTTGTGCGACGCACGCGCGCGGCAAACGCGAGGTGGCATGACTTGCCGAATGCCCGCAGCACGACAAAAAGCGGTCCCCGCCACGAACAACGGGCCGCCCCCATTCCTCTAAAGTTGGATTTGCGTAAAGCCCGATAGGTTGCTAAAGAACGATCTAACAATTACTGCTTTTTAACTTGCCCTGCGTTATGTGCGGGCGCGTCTGCGGACCATCGCTACGATCCTTATGACCTCAAATCTATCTGTTGTGTTTTCTTCCGCCCCCGTTAAGGGATACAACTTGCCTTTCTTGAAAGGGAGGATTTATGGCTAAGAAGTCAAAGAAGCGGCGCGCTTGGACGGCGACCGAAGTTCGTGAGCTGAAGACCCTGGCGAAAAAGAAAACCGCCGCGGCGAAAATTGCCAAGAAGCTGAAAAGGACCGAGGGCGCCACGCGGCAAAAAGCGTTCAGTATCGGGCTATCGCTCGATTCTCGTTCCTAAGACCTTACCAGCAACGAAATTTTCGAGGTTTGGATCGGCGCCGGGCCCGGAGACGGGCCTTGGCCCGATCTCGCATGGGCGTGTTTGTTGGAGCGCCGGCACATGAGCCGGCGTTCCGCAAACCGGGCAGCAAACTGATCTGATTAGGAATGATGTCCGCTCCGGGGGGCTCCCTGTGCTTGACAAGCGAGGCCGCAAGGACCGGCCCTGTTTCACCGTAAACCAAGGTATGACGATCCCGCCCGGTGGCAGTCAATTTGTTGGCCCGATCGTGGTATGAAGCCTGCGACGGTGGTAGGCAGCTTCCGATGACCCAGCTTCCACGCCCTTCGCGGCAGCAGCCGGCGAGTTCCGAACTCGCCGCCGCGCTTAATTCTTGCCGCCGGGCCTTCGTTGCCATCGCGCTGTTCAGCGGCATGAGCAATATTTTGATGCTCACCGGCGCGCTGTTCATGCTGGAAATCTACGATCGGGTGCTGCCGAGCCGCAGCGTGCCGACGCTGGTTGCGCTGTTGATTTTGGCCGCCGGCCTTTACGCGGCGCAGGGCGTCATCGACGCCATCCGGAGCCGAATCCTAGTGCGGGTCGGGCACAGCCTGGACGAAGCGATGAGCCTGCGCGTCTATGACGCGATCGTCAGACTGCCGCTGAAAATCGGCGGCAAAGGCGACGGCACCCAGCCGATCCGCGATCTCGACAGCGTGCGCGGGTTTCTTTCCGGCGCCGGCCCGTCGGCCTTGTTCGATCTGCCGTGGATGCCGGTCTATCTCGCCATTTGCTTCTTGTTTCACCCCTATATCGGACTTACCGCGCTAGCCGGCGCGATCATCCTCGTCATCCTCACGGTGGTGACGGAAATACAGACGCGGCAACCGACCCGCAACGCCACCCAATTCGCCATGGCGCGCAATGCGCTCTTGGAGGCAAGCCAGCGCAACGCGGAAGCGATTACCGCCATGGGCATGGTCGGCCGGATCGCGCGGCGCTGGAACGATCTCAATCGCAATTACGTTGCGTCGAGCGGCCGCGCCAGCGATGTTGTCGGCGGGCTCGGCGCCATGTCGAAGATTTTGCGGCTGTTGCTGCAATCGACCATTCTGGCGGTCGGCGCCTGGCTCGTGATTCATCAGGAATCGACGCCGGGCATTATTATCGCCGGATCGATTCTGGGCGCGCGAGCGCTCGCGCCGGTCGATCTCGCCATCGCCAATTGGCGCGGCTTCGTCGGCGCGCGGCAGAGTTGGCACCGGCTGTCACGATTGCTTGGACATCTGCCACCGCGCACCGAGCCGATGCCGTTGCAGCCGCCGGCGAAAACGCTCGTCGTCCAGAACGCGGCGGTCTGTCCGCCGGGCGAGCATAAGATCGTGTGCCAAGATGTGAACTTCTCACTCGCCGGCGGCAAGGCCCTCGGCGTGATCGGCCCGACCGCGTCGGGGAAATCGTCACTGGCACGCATGCTGGTCGGCGTGTGGGAACCGGCGCGCGGCAGCGTGCGCCTCGACGGCGCCACACTCGATCAGTGGTCGCCGGAGGCGCTCGGCCGGCACATCGGCTATCTGCCGCAGGACGTCGAGTTGTTTCCCGGCAATATCGCACAGAATATTTCACGCTTCGAGGATCCGCCCCATCCCGAGGCCGTCCTTGCCGCTGCGCAGGCGGCTGGCGTTCACGAACTCATCGTCAATCTACCGGACGGCTATGAAACGACTGTCGGCGAGCGCGGCACCTCGCTCTCCGCCGGTCAAGCTCAGCGTATCGCGCTGGCGCGCGCGCTGTATCGCGACCCGTTCCTGGTCGTGCTTGACGAGCCCAATTCCAACCTCGACGCGGAAGGCGATGAAGCGCTGACCCGCGCCATTCTCGGCGTTCGCGCGCGCGGCGCTATCGTCATCGTGGTTGCTCATCGCCCGAGCGCCATCGCCGGCGTCGACTATATTCTGGTCATGGCCAAGGGCCGCCAGCAGCAGTTCGGACCAAAAGAGGAAATCCTCAACCGCGTGATCCAGACGCCGAGCGGGCCGCCGCGAGCCTTGAAAGTGGTGCCAGGTGAAGGGAGCGTGGGATGAATAGAAAAGCGTCCCTGAATGCCCGCGCGTCGATCCGCCGACACATTATCGTCGGCTGCGCCGTCGTGGCGTTTCTTGCCATCGGATTCGGCGGCTGGGCCTCGACGGCCGAAATCTCCGGGGCGCTGATCGCGCCAGGCTCGCTGGTCGTCGATTCCAATGTAAAGAAGGTGCAGCATCCGACCGGCGGCGTGGTCGGCGAGGTCCGCGCGCACGACGGCGACCGGGTGAAGGCGGGCGACATTCTTATCCGCCTCGACGAGACCGTGACCCGCGCCAATTTGGCGATCGTGACCAAGGGCCTCACCGAGCTTTACGCGCGCAAGGCGCGACTCGCCGCCGAGCGCGACGGCGCCGATACGGTCGCGATGCCGAAGGAGCTCGCCGACAGGGCTGGCGATCCAGACGTGCAAGAGGCACTAGGAAGCGAGCGCAAGCTGTTCGAGCTCCGGCGTACCGCGCGCCTTGGCCAGAAGGATCAGCTCCAGCAACGTATCAAGCAATTGCAGGAGCAGATTACCGGACTCACCGCGCAGCAGGACGCCAAGACCAAGGAAATGTCGCTCATCGACCAGGAACTCGAAGGCGTGCGCGATTTGTGGGCGAAGAGCCTGATCCCGCTCAATCGGCTCACCTCGCTCCAACGCGAGGAAGCGCGCCTGCAAGGCGAGCGCGGCCAGCTTATCGCCGCCGCCGCTGAGGCCAAGGGCAAGATCGTCGAGACCGGACTGCAAATCCTCCAGGTCGATCAGGAGTTCACCAGCGACGTCGCCAAGGAGCTGCGCGAAGCCGACAGCAAGATCGGCGAATACGTCGAGCGCAAGGTGACGGCGGAGGACCAGCTCAAGCGCACTGACATCCGCGCGCCTCAGGATGGAGTCGTCTTCCAGTCGACGGCGAACACGGTCGGCGGGGTGATCACCGCCGGCGATCCGATCATGCTCATCGTGCCCGAGACGGATATGCTTTTGGTCGAGGTCAAGGTCGAGCCAAGAGACATCGATCAGGTCCAATTCGGTCAGCCGGTCCTGCTCCGCTTTTCCGCGTTCAACATGCGCACGACCCCCGAACTCAACGGCACCGTGGTGCGCGTTGCGGCGGATACCAGCACCGACCAGCGCACCGGGCAAAGCTACTATCTGGTCCGCATCGCGATGACGGCCGACGAGATCAAACGGCTCGGCGACGTCAAGCTCTCGCCCGGAATGCCAGTCGAGGCTTTTATCCAGACCGGCGAGCGCACGATGCTCGCCTACCTGGTCAAACCGCTGCACGACCAGCTCATGCGGGCGTTCCGGGAAAAGTAGAGGGCGTGTCTTTTTTCTGCCGCTCGCTTCTGACGACGGCCCCCTCTTGCTACGACTATCCAGGCTCGGCTCGTGTGGAGCGCGGGGGATCGGCGGCATGAAGCTTATCGCTCGCTGGGCGCGGCAGTTCGGTGTGGCACGGGCGGTATGCGTTGTCCTCCTGTTCGCGCTGGTGCCGCTGCGCCTTGCCGACCCGCGACCGCTCGAAGAGGTGCGGCTGCGGACATTCGATCTGTTGCAGGTGCTGCGCCCACGTGAACAGACCGTGCGGCCGGTCGTTATCGCCGATATCGACGAGGCAAGCCTTAAAGAGATCGGGCAATGGCCGTGGCCGCGAACGGTGGTGGCCGATCTGATCACCCGTCTGCGCGAACTCGGCGCCGTAGCGATCGGCTTCGATATCGTGTTCGCCGAGCCCGATCGCATGTCGCCGGCCGTCGCCGCGGCAAGCTTTCGCGGCCTCGATGCGGAGACCCGCGACAAGCTCGCCGGCCTTCCAAGCAACGATGCGGTTCTCGCCGACGCGATTAAACGCGCCGGCATCGTCGTGGTCGGCCAGGCCGGCGCGGCAAACCCGGCGCCACGGCCGGAAGTCGAGGCCGCGTTGCAGACCGGCTTCGCCATCCGCGGCCCCGATCCACGCCCGTTCCTCGTGACGTTTCCCGGATTGTTGCGCAACGTCCTGCCGATCGAGGAGGCGGCTGCCGGACGCGGCTTGTTCTCCATCAACCCCGAGCGCGACGGCATCGTCCGCCGCGTACCGGTCGTCATGGAGGCGCAAGATACTTTGGTGGCGTCACTGACGATGGAAATGCTGCGCGTCGTCACCCGCGCCGGCGCGATCCTCGTGCGCTCCAACCAGGCTGGCGTGGGCTCGGTAGCAGTCCCCGGCCTCGAAGTTCCAACCGACCGCAACGGACAATTCTGGGTGCATTTCAACAAACACGATCCGGCTCGCTACGTATCGGCGACCGACATACTGCACGGGCGCACGCCAGCCGATCGTTTTCGCGGCCGACTTGTGCTGATCGGCACCTCGGCGGTCGGCCTTCTCGACATCAAGACCACGCCGGTCGATCCCGCCATGCCGGGCGTCGAGGTGCACTCCCAGATCCTCGAAAATGTGTTGACCAAATCGCTGCTGGTACACCCCAATTACGCGATCGGCGCCGAGCTCGTCACCGCGGTGGTGCTTGGGCTCGCCATCATCACGGCCGCGCCGATGCTACCGGCCTCGATTGTCCTCGCGCTGGGCGCCGTTCTGATCGCGGGGCTTGTCGGGCTGTCATGGTATTTCTTCGCCGCGCATAACCTGCTGATCGATTTCACCTATCCGCTGATCTCGTGCTGGCTGATCTATCTCGTGCTCACCTTCGTCAATTATTTCCGCGAGCAGCAGCAGCGTCAGCAAATCCGTTCGGCCTTCGGCTTTTATCTCTCGCCACAGCTCGTCGAGCAGCTGGCAAAGTCTCCGGAGCGGCTGGTTCTCGGCGGCGAGGAGCGCCGCATGACCATCCTTTTCAGCGACGTGCGCGGTTTCACCTCCATCTCTGAACACTACAAGGACGATCCGCAGGGCCTCACCCACCTGATGAACCGTTTCCTCACGCCGCTGACCAACGCCATCATCGACCGCAAAGGCACGATCGACAAATATATCGGCGACGCCATCATGGCGTTCTGGAACGCTCCGGTCGACGACGACGAGCACGAGGCCAATGCCTGCGACGCGGCGCTCGCAATGCTGGAGCGCGCGGAGGCGCTCAACGTCGAGCTCAAGCGCGAGGCCGACGCCAATGGCGGCGTCTACATGCCACTGCGCATCGGCATCGGCCTCAACAGCGGCCCCTGCGTCGTCGGCAATATGGGGTCCGACTTCCGCTTCAACTATTCGGTGCTGGGCGACACGGTCAATGTCGCCTCGCGGCTGGAGTCGCGGACCAAAGACTATCGCCTGTCGATGGTGATCGGCTCGCGCACCGCCCAAGGCGCGAGCAAAAAGTTCGCAACGATGGAGATCGACCTGATCCAGGTAAAGGGCAAGAAGCAGCCGGAGGCCGTCTACACGGTGCTCGGGCGGGCGGAGCTCGAGCAGGATCCGCGTTGCCGCGAATTGCGCGATCTCAACGCCCAGATGCTGGCGTCCTACCGCAAGCAGCAATGGGACGAGGCGCTGAGCCTGATGGATCAATGCCGCAAGCTCGCCGAAGGCTTCGGCGCTGCCGGACTGTACGACATGTACAGTGAGCGCGTCGCGGCGTACCGTGCCGAGCCCCCTCCGCCCGATTGGACTGGCGTCTACGAAGCGGAATCGAAATAGCCGGAACAGGCGGTGGGAAGGCGTGAATGCCCGAGGGGCTCTAAATGCGGTTGCGTCTTTATCAGCGCCAAGAGGGGGAATTGTAGGCCCTACGCTTAGCAGCGAAACCGTCCAGCCACGACCGGCGCCGGGAAGTGAAACACGCCGCCGAATAGCCCGGCGACCAACGTCACGCGGGGGCAGATCAGATGGCCGCGTTGACCCGCGCAAGCGCGCGCTGAATTCGCAGCTGCTCCAGCGAGTAGCGCAGCATGGCGAGATCAATCGGCTTGGGCACCGGCTCGCCGACGTTGAGATTAAGCGATTTGGCGACGCGCAAGATCTCGCGGCAGGTCGCATCGTCGCCGCCGCTGATAATGATGATCGGCGCCTTGCAGTCGAGAGCTCGAAAATGGCGCAGCATTTCGACGCTGACATGCTGGCCGAGCAAGAGGTCGAGCGTGATGCAGTCGAAAGTGTTTGCCTGCGCGAGCTTCGCTGCTTCCTCGTAGGTTGGCGCTCCTGCCGGGATGTAGCCGGCCTTGGCCGCCACTCGGCAGATGACCATGCGATGAAGCGTGTCGTCGTCGATCACAAGAAGGCGTGGCGGCGGCGCAAGCAGTTCGGTCTTCGCAGCAATCAGGCCCGCATTGTCCGCGTCAAGCAACCTCGCCTGTCCGAGCATCAAAGCCTCGCCGGCAATCCCCATTATGATTGCGTTGAACGATACGTAAAATGCGCGAAATATGACTTAACGTGATGCGAGAGATTTGATGTCAACTAGCCTGATCCCCGCCAATGCGGATAGTCGGCGGTAAACGCCGTCGCATAAACGCGCTTCTGCAGGTAAGTTATTTTGGCGCGCGCTTGGCGAGGATGCGCTGCAAAGTGCGGCGATGCATATTGAGGCGGCGCGCGGTTTCCGAAACGTTGCGGCCGCACAATTCATAGATGCGCTGGATATGCTCCCAGCGCACGCGATCCGCCGACATCGGATTCTCGGGCGGCTCGATCTTCTTGTTGTCGAGCGCCAAAAGCGCTGCCGCCACGTCGTCGGCATCGACCGGCTTGGCGAGGTAATCGACGGCGCCGAGCTTGACCGCATTGACCGCGGTCGCGATGTTGCCGTAGCCGGTGAGGATGATGGCGCGCGCTTCAGGGCGGCGCCTTTTCATCGCGGAGATGACGTCGAGCCCGTTGCCGTCGCCGAGCCGCATGTCGACCACGGCAAAGGCGGGCGCGGCCTTTTCGACCAGCAACAGACCATTGGCGACCGACTCGGCCGTGCTCACCACAAAGCCGCGCGTCTCCATCGCGCGCGCGAGGCGCTGAAGGAACGATTTGTCGTCTTCGACGATCAGCAGCGAGCGCTCGCTGGGAACCGGGCTAGGCGTTGCGATTGTCATGGCGCCGGTCAATGGGTTGGGCATGGCATTGCTCATGACAATTCTACTCCGTCGTAATAAGTGCCGCGCGCCCCTCGATGCCTGATAGTTAAGAGACGGCCGCTGTGCGCTCAAGAGGGGCCGCAACCAGCGGTCGCTCAAAATCCGGGCGATTCCACACGATCGTCACCGTCGCGCCGTGCAGCGGGGGCATCTGGTTTTTGAGCGAAAGCTTGGCGCCGGAGCGCTCCAATAATGTTTTGGCAATGAAAAATCCCAGCCCAAGTCCGAAGGCGGCATCGTCCTCGTCGGCGCCCGGCTCGCGCAGCCCAGGCCGCCGATGGGTAACATAGGGCGCTCCGAGACGGTCCAGCACTTCGGGCGCAAAACCCGGCCCGTCGTCGCTGATCGTGATACGCACCTCGTCGGCGGTCCATTGCGCGAGGATTTCCACCCGCTTGTTCGCGAAATCGACCGCGTTCTCGATCAGATTGCCGAGACCGTAGCGGATCGCCGGGTTGCGCGCGCCAACCGGTTCGTCCGCGCGATCAGACGGCAGCGTCACCCCGAGCGAGACGCCAAAATTACGGTGCGGCGCCACGGCATCCTCGATCAGCGCCGAGAGCGGCACGCGATCAAACGGCTCGCCGGCGGGAAGCTCGGTGATCTTGGAAAGAATCTCGCGGCAGCGCTGCGCCTGCTCGCGCAGTAATTTCACGTCATCGGCATAGGGCGAACCGGCGTCGAGTGCGCGTTCGATCTCGCGAACGACCACGGTGATGGTGGCGAGCGGAGTGCCGAGTTCGTGGGCCGCTGCCGCGGCGAGCCCATCGAGCTGCGAGAGGTGCTGCTCGCGCGCCAGTACAAGCTCCGTCGCGGCCAGCGCATCAGAAAGTTGGCGGGCCTCCTCGGCAACCTGCCACGTGTAGACGCCGATATAGCCGATCGCCAGCAGGATCGAGAGCCACACCCCGACCACATAGGTTTCGGGGAGCTGCACCGGTTCCTCGCTCTCCCAGGGGAGCTGATAATGAAAGAAAATGAGCACCGTCGCACAGAGCACGGCGAAAATACCGAGCAACAACGTCATCCGCGGCGGCAGCGCAGTCGCCGAGATCAAGACCGGCCCAAGGAGCAGAAAGGAAAACGGATTCTCCAGACCACCCGTGAGATAGAGAAGTGCCGCAAGCTCGGCGATATCGAAACCGAGGAGATAGGCCGCCCGATCCGGCTCGAGCCACTGGGTCCGGGGGAAGCCGACGCGCAGCGCGACGTTGAGGAGCGCCGCCAGCGCGATCACGGCGAGACAGGGCCAAATCGGAACATCGAATTCGAGGCCGAAATGCACCACCAGCACGGCCGCGACCTGACCGAATACGGCAAGCCAGCGCAGCCGCACCAGCGTATCGAGCCGCACGTTGCGTGGCCGATGATTGGTCCGTGCCAGTCCGAACATGCGATTAATGTAGCGATTGCCGAAAGTTAATCCAAACAAGCCGGACAAAGCCGGCGCCTGGTCGCGCGGCGCGCGAGGAAACCGCGCGAAAGCTACGGCTGCCAGGCGGCATTTTCGGCGGTTGCCTCAACCGCGCCGTCGCGCGCTTTTTCGATCACCGCCGCGAGCGCGCGCAGCACCTCCGGCACGCCCTCCCCGCTTACCGCCGAGATGATGAATGGCGCCTTCTTCGCCGCTCGCTTCAGCCGCGCCGTTTGCTGTTTGATCTCGTCGGCGCTGAGCGCATCGGCCTTGTTGAGCGCGACAATCTCCGGTTTGTCCGCAAGCCCTTGGCCGTAGGCCGCAAGCTCGGCGCGCACCGTCTTGTACGCCGCGCCGGCGTCGCCGCCGGTGCCGGCGATGAGATGTAGGAGGACCCGGCAGCGCTCGACATGACCGAGGAAGCGGTCGCCGAGACCCACGCCTTCGTGTGCGCCCTCGATCAGGCCGGGAATGTCGGCGAGCACGAACTCACGCCCGTCCACCTCGACGACGCCGAGCTGCGGTTGAAGCGTGGTGAAAGGGTAGTCGGCGATCTTCGGCTTGGCCGCGCTGACCGCCGCGAGAAAAGTCGATTTGCCGGCATTCGGCAGTCCGACGATGCCGGCATCGGCAATGAGCTTGAGCCGCAGGCGAAGCGTGTGTTCTTCACCGGGCTGGCCGGGATTGGCACGGCGGGGAGCGCGGTTGGTCGAGGACTTAAAACGCGCGTTGCCGAAACCGCCATTGCCGCCGTGGGCAAGCACGGCGCGCTGGCCGCGCTCGGTGAGATCGGCGAGGAGCGTTTCGCCGTCCTCTTCGTAGATTTGCGTCCCGACCGGCACCTTGAGCACGGCGTCGGCGCCGTTCGCGCCATGGCGGTCCTTGCCCATTCCGGCGCGGCCGTTCTTGGCAAACAAATGCTGCTGATAACGGTAGTCAATGAGTGTGTTGAGGCCATCGACCGCTTCCGCGATCACATCGCCGCCCTTGCCGCCGTCGCCGCCATTCGGACCGCCATATTCAATAAACTTCTCGCGCCGGAACGACACGCAGCCGTTGCCGCCATCGCCGGAGCGAATGTAAACCTTGGCCTCGTCGAGGAATTTCATACGAAATATCCGTAACAATGTAGCGGCATCAAATCCACTCTCGAGCGACAAACGCAACAAGCGCAGCAGCGCCGCTCGAACCTGATATAGTGTAGATATTTGAATACGGCACTCTGATTTCGGCGATCTTGAGCGGCGGCGAATGAAAAGCGTGTGGTCGGTTCTCAGGCTTGCAGGGCGCGCCGCCATCTGGCGGACGACGCCCGAGCCGCGGGTTGTGGGCTTGCTAAGCCTGCTGATGTGGACGATCGCGCTAGCGGCGCTGCGCGTGGCGTTCCAATTCGCGGCGGCCGGTCCCGGCAGCGGTTTTAATCCATACGGCCTCAATGCGGTCGTCGCTTGGGTCGCCGTGGAGGTCGCCGTTGCGGCATTGTTCGTGCAACCCGCTGCACGCACCACGGCGCTATCGGCGATGTTCGCGCTTTCCATTCTCGCCGAACTCGCGATCAATGCAGTCAAGCTCGGTCTTGCGCAGATCCCGGCGTTCGCTGCGGCGGACGCCGTGTGGGGCGAGCGCGCCGCGCCGATCGCCATCTTTGCCCTCGTATCGCTGTGGTGGATCGGCGCCATGGTCGCGGTGTTGCGCAGCTTTGCGCCGCTGCCGCGGTTGCCTGTTCTTGGCCGCGTCGCGGCTTTGTGGATCGCGCTCCTGGCCGTCAGCGCGCTCGTCCCGCACGCGCCGGTCTTTGTCGCGCGCGACTTCGATATTCGCACTGCCAACCTGTGGGAGTCCGTGCTCGCGAAGCTCGCAGCCCCCACAAAGGAAAAGGGCGGCGCGCCGCGCAAGACGGCAAGCTTCGAGCAATCGCAAACTTCCCTGCTGCAGGCGGAAGTCGCCGGCCTCTCTCCGTCGACCCAAGGCGCGACCAACCTCTACGCCATCGGCATCGCCGGTTGGGCGGATCAGGACGTCTTTCTCAAGGAGCTCGACGGCGGACTGGCCGCGATCGGCGGCATCTTGCCGATCCGCGGGCGCGCGCTGCGGCTCGTCAATCATCGCGAAACACTCGAGAGCGCACCGCTCGCGAACCAGCGGAATTTTGCCGCCGCGGTGCATGCGATCGGCGAAGTGATGAACAAGGACGCGGATGTTCTCGTCCTCTTGATGACGTCGCACGGTGAGCCGACCGGCTTTGGCTTGCGCCTACCCAGCGAGGTCATCACTGAACTGACGCCGCCGGAAGTCGCGGCAACGCTCAACAACGAAGGCATCAAGAACCGCGTCGTCATCGTGTCGGCGTGCTACGCGGGCGTTTTCGTGCCGCCGCTCGCGAACGACGACACGATCGTGCTCACGGCGGCCGACGCGACACACACCTCATTCGGCTGCGCGCCCGAGCGCGACTGGACCTATTTCGGCGATGCGTTCTTCAGGCAGAGCGTGCGCCCCGGGCGGGATTTCCAGCATGCTTTCGACAATGCCCGGGTGCTCATCCAGGGCTGGGAGTTGATGGACCGATCGCCACCGTCAAATCCGCAAGCGCATTTCGGTCCGGCGCTGGTGGCCAGGCTGGCGCCGTTTTTCCAATCGGAACAGGCCGCGGGCCGATAAGACTGCGGTCACGCCAGGCGTCGTACCCGGCCCCAGGCCTTGAGCGAAAGCCACAAGCCGCGATCGAGGCGAAAGCGATCGACTGGAGCCGCGGAACTGATGGCGCGGATGCGGGTGAGGCGCACGCCGGTCCACTGGAACGCGCATTTCTCCAGCACGCGGCGCGAAGCCGGATTGCTGACGCGGGCGCCGGCCTGCAATATCTCATGTTTGAGATCGCCGAAAGCGTAGTCGATCACCGCGCGCACCGCTTCGGTCGTGAAGCCGCGGCCCCAATAGGACGCGCCGAGCCAATACCCAAGCTCGGGCGAATCTTCGCGCGGATCGACGCCGCAGGCACCGATCGGCTTGCCGTCGAGCACCATGACGAAGCAGACTTCGCCGTCGCTTTTGTTCACGGCCGCGATGAATTGCTCGGCGTCATCGACGCCGTAAGGATGCGGGATGCGAGCCGTGTTCGCGGCGATGCGGCGGTCGTTGGCGAGAACCGCAATCGCCTTTACGTCCTCGTGACGAGGCGCGCGCAGCGTCAGCCGCTCGGTCTCGAGGACGGGAATACTGCGCTCTCGCCGGGCCTGCGCGAGGACTTCTTCCGACAGGGTCATTTCACGGGCTCCTGCAAAGAAACCGAAAGGGGGAGCCGGCACCCGGTCTCCCCCTTTTCGAAGCCCATTTTGGGCCCGCCGGTTCGACTGGATACCGGCGGACTCGTATGATCCACCGTACTACTGGGCCGCAGCCTCGGTCATCGGAAGTACCGATACGAACACGCGGCCCTTGGTTTTGGCCTGGAACTCAACGCGACCGTTGATCAACGCGAACAGCGTGTGGTCCCGGCCCAGACCGACATTGCGGCCCGGATGCCATTTGGTGCCGCGCTGGCGCGCGATAATGTTGCCGGCGACGACTTCTTCGCCGCCGAAAATCTTGATTCCGAGGCGCTGACCGCCAGAATCACGGCCGTTGCGCGAGGATCCGCCTGCTTTCTTATGAGCCATCGCTCAAAACCTTTCTCATCCCTTAACTTATACCGAATTCGTGACAAAAGCATCACCGCTTCCGCTCACTTCTTTTTCTTGTTTTTCTTGCCCTTGGCCGGCGCACTTTTGGTTTTGCCCGCCGGCACCTTGGATTTCGGCTTTTGCGCCTTCTTGGCCGCAGCCTTGCGCGGCTTTTCTGTGGC
>JBEKSB010000051.1:0-20937 GCA_049517455.1 Xanthobacteraceae bacterium | reverse complement strand
CCCGTCCTTCGCTCAGAAGAAGGCGCGCATCACCAGCTTTCTTGCGTGCGTCGGCGAGGCTCACTTTATTCAAGCCGCCGAATCCCATTTCCCGCGGCTTACCCTTGAGCATGTACCGAAAGGCCCAACTTTTTGAGCCACCGCGTCCAACACGCAGATAAAGACCGGCGCCATCAGCGTAGAGACCCGGCTTGCTCACACGGCTGACCGCCAGCGCCGTCAATCGTTGGATCTTTTGCGCCATCGCCTTAGCGCTCCTCGTTAGTGTGACGGACAACCTGTCCGCCCCGCTGTGAACCGTTCTCGAACTTTGGTTTGTGAGTTCGAATGCCAAAAGAACGGAAGTGTCCGTCTAACCGAACTGTCCGCCTAGACCCACGAAACATCCCACAAGAACTGACAGAATTACAGCGGGCGAGGGCGAACACGTACGAATGGCATCTTATGATAAAATGCCTAATTTACAATAGGTTATGTGGATGATGGCGGATGAGAGCGAACGGAGGCGGAGAATGGCGGAAGGGGTGGGATTCGAACCCACGAGACCCTTGCGGGCCTGCCGGTTTTCAAGACCGGTGCCTTAAACCACTCGGCCACCCTTCCGTCGCCACAATCACATTCTCGCCATTAATGTAATAGACGAAGCAGCAACAGTCACCCGCTTGCAATATTTGAAAGAATCCGTGACGAGCGGCAAGGCCTGATACTCCGCATTTGAGCTTCGACGGTATGGACTTTCTAACCCACGTGTGGTTTCTGACCCGCTAAGCCGAGCGCTTGGCGCCGGTTGCTATTCCCAAAAAAAGCCGACTCGAACAATCAAGAAAGGGCTCCTCTGCCAATGACGACAATTGCCATGAACTTGGTCGGGTACATTCAAGAAAAGCGTGAAGCAAGCTGGGAAACCGCTGTACGGGTTATTTTCGGGGCTTTCATCGGCAGCCTCGTCCTACTGCTCATCCTGCTCTATGCGGGCGTCCCGATCGTCTGATCGCAAAAAGCCTTGCCCCGATTGCGCGGGTGGCTGCTGGATCTAACTCCAATCGTTTTTCGAACATAGCCATATCGCTCCGTTGCGCGGCCCCGATTGGGCCGCCGCAACGGTCCATTCACTATCGCGGACCTCTCACGCATTTTCGCCACAATCTAACCACGCTCGGGTTTAATACCTTTGCTGCGGGGATCGGGCATGATGCGGGGTCGGCACAGCACGGCATTGAGACGGCTTGCGCCGATCGGCGCTTGCGCCGTTCTTTGCCTCCTGCTCGCCAACTGCTCCAACAGCGGCGTCGATTCCCGCTATGGCGTTTCCGCAAGCCCGCGCGTCGTCGATAACGGCGAGCCTGTGCCCAAGGGTGGCGGGGTCTATCGGGTCGGTGCGCCTTACACGGTCGCCGGCCGGGTCTATGTTCCCGAGGAAGACCCGCATTATCAGGCTACAGGTCTGGCCTCTTGGTATGGCGACGATTTCCACGGTCGGCTGACTGCAAACCACGAGGTCTTCGACCTCAATGGCATTTCGGCAGCACATCCGACAATGCCGTTGCCGAGCTACGCGCGGGTGACCAACCTCTCGAACGGCCGCTCGCTGATCGTGCGCGTCAACGACCGCGGGCCGTATCACGGCAACCGCATCATCGACGTCTCGACGAAGGCGGCGCACTTGTTGGGATTCCACGCTAACGGCACCGCATGGGTGCGGGTCGAATATGTCGGGCGTGCGCCCATTGAGGGCTCCGATGACCGAATCCTGGCGGCGACGTTGCGGCAAGACGAGCCAGCGCCCGCGCCGGGCAGTGTGAAACTTGCTGCGACGCCCCTTGGGCCGGCAGCATCCACCGCCTCGCTTGGGCGCAATACCCACTTCGCGAGCGCTTCGGCCAATGACGCTTTGCCTGAGACTGCCGGGGGGCGACCCATGTCGTATGCGGAGGGGCCGCGCGGCAGGGACGGCACCGATCAGTTCCTGAACGGGCGCGGGCTCTACTAATTCCCCCTTGTCATTTTCGCGTGTGCCCCTCGTGGCCTTGCGCGCGCCCTATTGCGCGCGCGAACCTCGCGTGAGAATTGGTCCTCTGTGCAGTCGGCGGTGAGTTGGGGGCTCTATTGCGGACCAGGCATCGATTGGGGTTGCTGCCACAATGGTGGTCTGTTTGCGCCCTGGCGGCCGCCCTGTTCGCCGCGGCCCTTGCCGCCGGTCATGCCGCCTCGAACATGAACGTCAAGAAGGACGAGTCTTTCCAGACCAGCGTGCCCGCCGCGCTTCTACTCGATCCCGAGAGCGACAGCGTCCTGTTCGAAAAGAATGGCGATCAGCTCGTTGCTCCGGCGAGCCTCGCCAAGTTGATGACGCTTGAATTCGTATTCAACGAAATCAAGCAAGGCCACATCACGCTCACCGACGAGTTCATGATCAGCGACAACGCCTGGCGCAGGGGTGGGGCGCCTTCCCACGGCTCCACGATGTTCGCCGCGATCCATAGCCGCGTGAAGCTGGACGACCTCATCCATGGCATCATTGTCGACTCCGCTAACGATGCGTGTATCGCGCTCGCCGAGGCGCTGGCCGGCAACGAGGCCGAGTTTGGTGCCATGCTGACGAAGCGCGCGCGCGAGATTGGGCTGGAAAAGTCCACCTTCACCAATGCGACCGGCTATTCCGATCCGAACCTGCGTGTCACGCCACGCGAGCTCGGCCAGCTCTCGCGTCACATCATGCAAACCTACCCCGAATTCTATCCGTACTTCGCCGAGCGCGAGTTCACCTGGAACAACATCCGTCAGCAAAACCGCAATCCGCTTTTGGCCTTGGGGATGGGCGCCGACGGGCTGAAGACCGGTGAAACTGCCGAGGCCGGCCTCAATCTGGTCGGATCGGCGGTGCAGGACAATTTGCGGCTTATCGTCGTGGTCACCGGCGCGAAGTCGGAAAAGGAGCGGGCCGAGGAAGCGCGCAAGATGCTCGAATGGGGATTCCACGGCTTCGAAGCCCGCGTTTTGTTCGCCGAAGGGCAAACAATCGGCGAGGCTAAGGTGTTCGGCGGCGATGCGAGCTACGTTCCCCTTGTCGGCCCAGACACCATCCGCGTGATGATGCCGCGCAATGGCAGCGAACGGTTGCTTGCGCGCATCGTGTATACCGGACCGGTACCGGCGCCTATCGGCAAAGGTCAAACTATCGGCAAGCTGAAAGTGTGGCGCGGCGAGAGCCTCGCACTCGAAGTGCCATTGAAGGCGGCCGAGGACGTCGGCAAGGGCAGCATGTCCCACCGCGCGATGGATGCGGCAACGGAGCTTATGATCGGGCTGTTTCGCGCCGGCGTCGACCGGCTATGATGGTCTCGGTTGCACCGCGTCGGCCGGTACGTTAAGCGCGGCCTCCGCCTATATGAGCAGCGGCATCGATCTTGTTTGGTTCCTAGCTTCGCACTATTTCACAAGAAAACGTCACAATAATTTGAATAATAACATATTTACTGACAAATCCGTTGCCTGCTGGGGCCGAACCAGCTTGTGATTCAGAACCCGAGAGTTGCCTGGCCGAGACGTAATGATGAGAGGCAAGTTCATCACCTTCGAAGGCGGCGAGGGGACCGGCAAGTCGACCCAGGCGGCGATGCTGGCGCTTCGCCTGGAATCGCTCGGGCTCGGCGTAAAGCTCACCCGCGAGCCCGGCGGCTCACCCGGGGCGGAAATCATCCGGCACGTGTTGCTGTCCGGAGCAGCAAAGCCGTTTGGACCGGAGGCGGAGGCTATGTTGTTTGCCGCCGCCCGCGACGATCACATCCAGTGCACCATCCTGCCGGCGCTTGCCGCAGGCAAATGGGTCGTGTGCGACCGCTTCGCCGATTCCACGCGTGTCTATCAAGGGGTGCTGGGCGATGTGGATCCGCGCTTCATCAAGGCGCTCGAACGGGTTTCCGTCGGAGATCTTCATCCAGACCTGACATTCGTACTCGACGTTCCCGCCGAATTGGGACTGCAGCGCGCGGCCGGCCGGCGCCGTGGCTCAAGTCCCGATCGGTTCGAGGCAGAGCAGATCGATTTTCACGAGAAGCTGCGTGAGGCCTACCTCGCGCTCGCGGCAGCCGAGCCAGACCGTTGCATTATCATCGATGCCGGCGCGCCAAAGAAGATGGTCGCCAAATTCATATGGCAAGCCGTGAACGCACGGCTCGAACCGGCGCTGGCGCCGCTCAGCTTCGAAGATGTGGCTTCATGAGCCCGCAGGCATCTGAACGCGACGAAGCGCCGCCCCCGCGGATGACGCAAACCCTGTCCGGCCACGCCGGCAGCGAGGCCGCGCTCCTTGCCGCCTATCGCGGCGGACGCGTACCGCACGCCTTTTTGCTGATCGGCCAAAAGGGTATCGGCAAGGCGACGCTGGCTTACCGCATGGCGCGCTTTGTGCTCGCCCATCCGGACCCGGCCGCGCCGGATGTTCAAGCGGCCACCTCGCTCGCGGTCGATCCACAGCATCCGGTCGCTCGCCGGGTCGCGGCACAAGCGCATGGCGACCTCCTTGTCCTCGAGCGCACGCCTAACGACAAAGGCGTCATGCGGCAGCAAATTGCCGTCGAGGACGTCCGCCGCACGGTGTCGTTTTTCGGGGCGACTGCCGGGGAGGGGGGATGGCGGATCGCCATCGTCGACGCAGTCGACGAACTCAATCGGTTTGGCGCCAACGCGCTCCTCAAGGTCCTTGAGGAGCCGCCACACCGCGGGATGCTGCTCCTGATCTCCCATTCCGCGGCGCGCGTCCTTCCAACGATTCGCTCGCGCTGCTGTGTGATGACGATGCGGGCATTGGCGCAGGCCGATGTGGCGGCGGCACTGGCTGCGGCGGTCGGGCGGCCTGCCGATGACCCGCAGGTCGAAGCCGCTGCCGCGGCGGCGGACGGCCGCGTCGCGCGCGCTTTGGCGTTCCTCGACGAAGACGCCTTGGCACTCCGCCAGCGCGCGCTAGCCGAGCTTGACCGGCTACCCGCCCTCGACGCCAACGCGCTGCATGCGCTCGGCGACACGCTTGCCGGAACCGACCCGCAGCCGCTTGCCGCCTTCGTCGACACCGTCAATGCCTGGCTGTCGCAGCGGTTGGATCGGGAGCAAGACGAGAAAGGTCGGCTTGGGCGGCTGGCGCAACTCGCCGAGGCGTCCGAACGGATCAATCAGGCCGCGCGCGACACCGAAACCTACAATTTGGAGCGAAAACCTCTGGTCTTCGGCGTGTTCGGCTTGCTTGCCGAGGCCACGCGCGGTTGATACCTATGCCGTCTTTGGCCGGGCTAGTCCCGGCCTTTGCTCATTCAAAGGCGCCGCCAACACGACGCCGCCCCCGGGGCGCCAAAGTGCGGCGCGGAATTAAAATGGCTGCCAAGCCCTATTACATCACCACCGCGATCGCCTATCCCAACGGCGCGCCGCATATCGGCCATGCCTATGAAGCGATCGCGACCGACGCGATCGCCCGCTTCAAGCGGCTCGATGGCTATGACGTGTTCTTCCTCACCGGAACCGACGAACACGGCAGTAAGATGCTGCAGACCGCCGCCAAGGAAAACCTGACACCGCGTCAGCTGGTCGAGCGCAACGTGCCGCGCTTCCAGGCCATGGTGAAATTGCTTAATTGCTCGAACGACGAATTCATTCGCACCACCGAGCCGCGCCATCACCGCTCCTCGGAAGCGATCTGGGAACGGATGCAGGCTGCGGGCGACATCTATCTCGACAAGTATTCCGGCTGGTACTCGGTCCGCGACGAGGCCTATTACGACGAGAGCGAAACCCGTCTCGACGAGAAGGGACAGCGGGTCGGTCCGCAAGGCACGCCGGTCGATTGGGTCGAGGAGGAGAGCTATTTCTTCCGGCTCTCGGCCTATCAGGACAAGCTCCTTGCGCTCTATGCGAGTGACCCCAACTACGTGCTGCCGCGCGAGCGGCTCAACGAGGTGATGAGTTTCGTCAAAAGCGGCTTGCAGGATTTGTCGGTTTCACGCACGACCTTCGATTGGGGCGTGCGGGTGCCTGACGATTCCAAGCACGTGATGTATGTGTGGGTCGATGCGCTCACAAATTACATTACCGCCGTCGGCTATCCCGATACGAACAGCGAAAAATTCCGCCGCTATTGGCCGGCCAATCTCCACGTCATCGGTAAGGACATCGTCCGCTTCCACGCCGTCTATTGGCCCGCCTTTCTGATGTCAGCCGGCATCGCCGTGCCCCGGCGCATTTTCTCCCACGGCTTTTTGTTCAACCGCGGGGAGAAAATGTCGAAATCGGTCGGTAACGTGATCGATCCGTTCGCGTTGGCCGACGCCTATGGGGTCGATCCGCTGCGCTATTTTTTCCTGCGTGAGGTGCCGTTCGGGCAGGACGGCAATTACAGCCACGAAGCGATCGTCAACCGCATCAATGCCGATCTCGCCAACGATCTCGGCAACCTGGCGCAGCGCTCGCTGACGATGGTAGCCCGGCAATTCAGCGGCGTCCTGCCGACGCCGGGGGCGCTGAGCGCAGCCGATGGCGAGATTCTCTCCGCCGCCGACGCCATGATCGGTAAGGCGCGCGACGCCATGGCGACACAGCAATTGCATCAGGTGCTCAACGCCGTTTGGACCGTTGTCGCCGAGACCAACCGCTATTTCGCCAACCAGGCGCCTTGGGCACTTGCCAAGACTGACCCGGCGCGGCAAGGCACCGTCCTTTACGTGACCGCGGAGGTGTTGCGGCAGATCGCCATCCTTGCGCAGCCATTCGTGCCGGGGTCGGCGGAGAAATTGCTCGACTTGCTGGCGGTGCCGGGGGATGAGCGTTTCTTCTCTTACCTCGGCGAAAAGCATCGGATCGCCGCTGGCGCCAAGCTTCCGGTACCGGCCGCGGTTTTCCCGCGCTACGTCGAGGCGGAAGCGCCCGCGGCGCAATAGCCATGCTGATCGACAGCCATTGCCATCTCGATTTTCCTGATTTTTCCGCGGAGGTCGATGCCGTGGTCGCGCGCGCTCGCGCTGCCGGCATTGCGCGCATGGTCACGATCTCGACGCGCGTCCACGGCCATGCCGGCGTGCTGGCGATCGCCGAGCGCTTTGCCGATGTCTATTGCTCGGTCGGCACACACCCGCATTATGCGCACGAGGAATTGGACGTTACGGCGGCCGACCTGGTCGCCCGCGCGCGGCATCCGAAGGTCGTCGCGCTTGGCGAAGTTGGGCTCGACTACCATTATGACAACTCTCCACGCGACGCGCAGGAACGCGGATTTCGTACCCACATCGCAGCGGCGCGCGAGACCGGTCTGCCGCTCGTCATCCATTCGCGCGAAGCCGACGCTGACACCGCGCGTATCCTCGAAGAAGAAACCGGGCAGGGTACCTTCCCTGCCGTGCTCCATTGCTTCACCGGCGGGCCCGATCTCGCCCGGCGCGCGATCTCGCTCGGACTCTTCATTTCCTTTACCGGCATCCTGACCTTCAAGAATTCGACGGCGCTCCGCGCCATCGCCGCCGAGCTGCCGGCGGATCAGATTCTGGTTGAGACCGATGCACCTTATCTCGCGCCGTTGCCGTTTCGCGGCAAGCGCAACGAGCCGGCCTATGTCGTAGAGACCGCAAAAGTTTTGGCTGAAACCCGCAGCGTTTCCTTTGACGAAATCGCGCGCCAGACTTCCGAAAACTTCTTTCGACTGTTCAGCAAGGTGCCGCGGCCCAACAACGCGGATGCGTTTCATCATCCGCCCAAGCTTAATGCTCCGGCGGCATGACGCTGAAATTCACCATTCTCGGCTGCGGCTCGTCCGGCGGTGTACCGCGGCCGGCTTTGGGGTGGGGCGATTGCGATCCGAACAATCCGAAGAATCGCCGCCGGCGCACCTCGCTCCTTGTCGAGCAACGCGGCGCGTCGGGCGTTACACGGGTGCTGGTCGATACCTCGCCTGATTTGCGCGAGCAGCTCCTCGATGCCGAAGTCGATTGGCTCGACGGCGTCCTCTACACCCATGAACACGCCGACCACACCCACGGCATCGACGACCTGCGCGCGCTGTTCATCAAGCAGCGCCGCTTGATCGATATCTATCTCGATGAGCAGACCTCGAAGTCAATGCATGCTCGGTTCGGCTATTGCTTCAAATCGCCACCCGGCAGTGAGTATCCGCCGATCGCGGCGGAGCACCGCTTCTCGGCCGGCCAGCCGATCACCATAAAAGGAGCGGGGGGGGCCCTCACGGCACTACCGATCCTGCAGGAGCACGGCGACATTCCCTCGCACGGCTTTCGCTTCGGCAATGTCGGCTATTCCTGTGATCTCAACGGCATGCCGCCAGAGAGCGCCGCGGCGCTGACCAGGCTCGATGTCTGGATCGTCGATGCCTTACGCTACCGGCCACACCCGAGCCATTTTTCGCTTGCCGACGCGCTCGGCTGGATCGAGCGCCTCGAGCCGCGCCGTGCCATCCTCACCAACCTGCATGCCGATCTTGACTACGAGGTCCTGCGCGAGGAGCTGCCACCCAACGTCGAGCCGGCCTTTGATGGCATAAGCTTCATCGTGCAAACGCCCACATTCCCGGGGCGTCCGGCAGATATTCCATAATATGTCTTATGCGAATTGCCATGTGGCGCAGGGGGCGTGAGCTCATGTCCGACAACAAGACGGTCGTTGAGGCGATGCGCACAAGTCACAAGCTTTGTGACGACCACGAGGACGTCGCCACGGCGAGCCTGCTCGAAAACTTCATCGACCAAGCCGAGCGACGCCTCTGGTTCATGTTCGAGACGAGCCGCAAGGCGGACGAGTCCGGTCGCTGACGGAGCGCTTATTCTCAGCATCCGCGACCGGGTCGCGGTCGTTAAAGGGGTCTGGTAGCTTCCCGCTTCAATCGGGAATCTACCATGACCCCTTCGCGCGATATCGGCCGCCTCCTCGAGATCATGGCGGCGCTGCGGACACCAAAGACCGGCTGCCCGTGGGATCTGGAGCAAAACTTCGCGACCATCGTGCCCTACACCCTCGAAGAGGCTTATGAGGTCGCCGATGCCATCGCACGCAGCAACTTGGCCGATCTTGAGGACGAACTTGGCGACCTGCTGCTGCAGGTCGTCTTCCACGCTCGCATGGCCGAAGAACAAGGCGCCTTCGATTTCGGCGATGTCGTCGAGGCGATCACCGCAAAACTCATCCGCCGGCATCCCCATGTGTTCGGCGACGCGCGGGCAAAGGATCCGCAGGCTGTCAAAGGATTGTGGGAAGAGATCAAGGCGCAAGAGAAGGCCGCCCGCGGCCGACCGACCGACGGAGGCACGCTCGCCGGCGTGCCGATCGCCCTGCCCGCGCTGACCCGCGCGCTCAAGCTGCAGGCCAAGGCCAGCCAGGTCGGCTTCGACTGGAACGATCCGCGCGCCGTCCTGCGCAAAATTCGCGAAGAAGCCGATGAGATCGAGGCCGCGCTTGACGCCGACGGGGCGGATGCTGCGGCCGAGGTCGGCGATCTGTTCTTCGCCGTTGTGAACCTGGCGCGCCATCTGCATGCCGACCCCGAGGCGGTTTTGCGACAGACCAACCGGAAATTCGAACGTCGCTTTTCGTCGATCGAGCGCGCGCTCTCCGCGCAGGGTAAGGCGCCGCAGGATGCCACGCTCACCGAAATGGACGCGCTCTGGGAGGAGACCAAAGCGCGTGAGTAGGTCGAGCTCTGATCCCGTCGTCCTGAGGCGGCCTCAGGGCGACGGAAAGCTTCGCGACGCGCTAGAAAAGCGCTCCCGCACGGCATTCGCCTTGCCCGGTTCAGCGCGCACCGTCATCGCGACACGGCCGGATTCTTGGTCCACCGTTTTGCGGATCACCTCGGTATGGCGGTGGAGCCAGCTCGCGCCCGCACCGTCGGCCGCATCGAGAACAAGCTCGATAACGACGCGGCCGACGGCAAGCCGCGCCTCGACGGCGGCGCCGAGCGCGTCGATCCCCTCCCCGGTGATTGCCGAAACAAGCGCCGGACGCTCATCCGCCGGGCGGCGCTCGGCGAGATTTTCAACGCGCGCCCGTTCGTCGGCATCGAGCCGATCGATCTTGTTCCACACCTCGATTAGCACGGGTTTCTGTTCGGCGGCTTTGTGCGGATCGATACCGAGCTGGCGCAAAATGTTTTCCACGTCCTGCAATTGCGCTTCGGCGTCTTCGTGCGAAACGTCGCGCACATGGAGGATCACGTCGGCCTCGATCACCTCTTCAAGCGTGGCGCGGAAGGCGGCGATCAGCATGGTCGGCAAATCGGAAATAAATCCGACCGTATCGGAGAGGATTATTCGCGCGCCGTGCGGAAGGTTGACGGCGCGCAACGTCGGATCGAGCGTCGCGAACAGCATATCGGCGGAGAGGACGGTTGCCTGCGTCATGCGGTTGAAGAGCGTGGACTTGCCGGCATTGGTGTAGCCGACGAGCGCGACGATCGGATAGGGAACCCGGCGCCGGCTGTCGCGATGGAGCGAACGCGTGCGTTTGACCTTTTCGAGCTCGGCTTCGATCTTGGCGAGACGCTCTTCGATCAAGCGCCTGTCGGCTTCGAGTTGGGTTTCACCCGGCCCGCCCAGGAAGCCGAAGCCGCCGCGCTGGCGCTCGAGATGGGTCCAGGTGCGCACCAGCCTGCCCTTCTGGTAGGTCAGATGGGCGTGCTCCACTTGCAGCGCGCCTTCGCGGGTGCGGGCGCGCCGCCCGAAAATCTCGAGAATGAGGCTGGTGCGGTCGAGCACCTTGGCGTTCCAGGCTTTTTCCAGGTTGCGCTGCTGTACCGGCGAGAGCGCGCAATCCATCACCACGATGCCGGCTTCGAATGTTCGCACCAGGCCGGCGATCTCTTCGACCTTGCCCTTGCTCAGATAGGTCGCGGGATGCAGCGCGCGGAGCATCACGATGCCGGCCTGCCCAACGTCGAGATCGATCGCGCGCGCAAGACCGACCGCTTCGTCGAGCTTCGCCTCGGGTGTGCGCTCGGTCGACGCGGAGCGCGCGGCCGTGCGCCGCAGCACCGGCTCGACGACGAGCGCGCGGCCGCTCGCCGAGCCTGTGGGGCTCAGCCGGTCAGAGCGCGTGTCGCGACGGCGCGGCTCCAACTAGATTTTGTCCCCGGGCGGCGCATCCTCGGCGCCTTCAAAGAGCTGGACGGGATGACCCGGCATGATGGTCGAAATCGCGTGCTTGTATACGAGCTGCGAATGCCCGTCGCGCCGCAACAGCACGCAAAAATTATCGAACCAGGTCACCACGCCTTGCAGCTTCACGCCGTTCACCAAAAAAATGGTGAGCGGTATTTTGGCTTTGCGGACGTGATTGAGGAAGGTGTCTTGCAGATTTTGTGAGCGGTCGGCTGCCATGGCCGTTGTTTCCGTTTTTGTACCGCGGGCCCCTGCCCCGCGGGTCTTTTCTTGCGCTTCCTTAAAGTCGGGTGAGCTGAGCGAAACGAAACTCACCGCAAACGGCGTTGCCGTAAGACAACGGGCCTCGCTCTGCCCAACCCATCCTATAGATTTACCGCGCGCCGCCAATCCCCATAAGCAGCGCCAAGCTAGTCATTAGAGGACACGGCGCGAGGTGATGCAAGCCCCGGTTGGGGAGCCGGTCAGAAAGAATTGTGCTTGCGGCCGCCCCGTGGGGAGAACAAATGCCCTGCCCTCCTGCTCTCATCCGCCCTCGGCGTAGCGGTGAAACTCGCGGCGCAACGCGATCGCGACCGGGCCAGGCTTGCCGTCGCCAATCGCGCGTCCGTCGATTTGCACGACCGGCAGCACGATCTGGGTCGCCGATGTCACGAACGCCTCGCGCGCCGCAAAGGCATCGTCGAGCGTGAAACTACGCTCGTCGATGCGCAGCCCTTGCGCTTTGATGACATCGAACAGGACCGTCCGCGTAATGCCCCGAAGAATGGCGTGATCGGCCTGTCGCGTGACCAGTGCACCGGCATCGGTCACGATCCATGCATTGGCGGAAGCCGCCTCGGTGACGGCGCCGTCCTTGTCGACGAACCAAGCATCGCGCGCGCCCTGCTCGATGGCGGCCTGCCGCGCCAGCACGTTGGGCAGGAGGCCGATCGTCTTGATGTCGACGCGGCCCCAGCGATTGTCCGGCACGCTGATGACCGCGATACCTTTGGCCGCCAGCGCTTCGTTGCGCGTCCTGTTCAGCGGCCGCGCCGTTACTACCAGGCTCGGCGGCACCTCCGGCGCCGGAAAGGCATGGTCGCGACGCGCGACGCCGCGGGTGACCTGAAGATAGACGATTCCGTAATCGATGCGGTTGCGGGCCACTGTCTCGCGCAGCACGACGCCGAGCGCGTTAAGCGACATTGGTGCCCGCATGCGCAACGCGTCGAGCGAGCGCTCGAGTCGGGCCAGGTGGCGCCGCGCGTCGATGAGCCGCCCTCCCCTCACCTCGCACACTTCGTAGACGCCGTCGCCGAACTGATAACCGCGATCCTCGATGTGGACCATGGCGTCGCGCATCGGCAGGTAGCGGCCGTTGACGTAGGCTATGCGAGACATGATCGGTTGGGAATCAGTCTATCCCCAGCGCCTTGAGCTTACGGTGGAGCGCGGAGCGCTCCATGCCGACGAACTCGGCGGTGCGCGAAATATTGCCGTCAAAGCGGCTGATCTGCGCCAGGAGATATTCGCGCTCGAATACTTCTCTCGCCTCGCGCAAAGCAAGCGTCATAAGGTGATCGCCGCCTTTGCCGTTCGGCATTGCCGGGATCATCGAACTGACATCCTGCGGCAGCATCGACGCGGTGATCACGGCCTCAGGATCGCCGCCCGTGAGGATCATCAGTCGCTCGACGTTGTTACGAAGCTGCCGCACGTTCCCCGGCCAGTCATGCGACTGAAGGACGGCCAGCGCGTCCGCGCCAACGTTCCGCTTGGGCAGTCCAGTGTTCTGTGAAATCTGCGTCATGAAATATTCGACGAGTTCGGGGATATCCTCGCGGCGATCGGCAAGTCCGGGCACGCGGATCGGCACCACCGACAGCCGATGATAGAGGTCCTCGCGGAATTTTCCGGCGGCGATGTCGGATTCGATGTTGCGGCTGGTGGAAGAGACGATGCGGACGTCGACGGTGACCTTGGTGCCGCCGCCGACACGCTGGAATGTCTGATCGACGAGCACGCGCAAAATCTTGTTCTGCGTCTCGCGCGGCATATCGGCGATTTCGTCGATGAACAATGTGCCGCCATGGGCCTCTTCGAGCGCGCCGACTTTACGGCTTTGCGTGCCGTTGCCCGCCTCGACGCCGAACAACTCGATCTCCATGTGCTCCGGCATGATGGCGGCGGCGTTGATCACCACGAACGGTCCGTCGGCGCGCGCCGATAGTGCGTGAATGGTGCGCGCTGCGAGTTCCTTGCCGCTGCCCGAGGGGCCGACGATGAGAACACGGCTATTGGTCGGCCCAACTTTCTCGACGGTCTGGCGCAATTGGTTGGCGGCGGGGGAATGACCGATGAGGGTCGTCGCGAGTGGGCCGAGCTGCTTGAGCTCCCTCACCTCGCGCTTGAGCCGCGAGTTCTCGAGCGTCCGTTCGGCGACGAGCAACAGCCGGTCGGCCTTGAAAGGCTTCTCGATGAAGTCGTAAGCGCCGCGCTTGATTGCGGAAACCGCGGTCTCGATGTTGCCGTGGCCGGAGATCATCACGATTGGCAATTCGGGATGTTCTTGCTTGAGGATATCGAGCAACTGCAATCCGTCCAGGCGGCTGCCTTGCAGCCAGATGTCGAGAAACACGAGATTGGGCCGGCGGGCGACGACAGCGGCGAGCGCCTGCTCGCTATCGGCGGCAGTGCGGGTGCCGTGGCCCTCGTCCTGGAGAATGCCGGCGACCAGCTCGCGGATATCCGCCTCGTCATCCACGATCAGGATATCGGAAGCCATCTTCACACCGTCGCCCGTTGCGGCTCCGCCGCGGCGGGGGCGTTGATCGCCTCCGCCGCGAAGCGCAGCTGCATCCACGCACCGCGCGCGCCGGCGACCTTTTCGGACGCGTCACGGAGCTCGATGTGTCCCCCGTGCTCTTCGAGAATGCGGCCGACGATCGCCAATCCCAGCCCGGTGCCCTTCTCGCGTGTCGTCACATACGGTTCCAGCAGCCGTGCGCGATTCTCCTTGGGCAGCCCGATGCCATTATCGATGACGTCGATGACCACATCCTTGCCGTCGTGCCGCGCACTGACGGTGATGCGTCCCCGCCCAAGCTCCGCCGGCGGCACCGCCCCGATTGCTTCGGTCGCGTTCTTGACGATGTTGGTGAGCGCTTGCGATATGAGCCGGCGATCGAAGCGCGCGGGCATGGTCTCCGCCGGCAGGTCAACGTCGAAATCTATATCGGGGTGGCCGACGCGCATCAGGAACACGACCTGACGCACGGTGTCGGCCACGTCCTCGGCAGCGATAACCGCCTTCGGCATGCGCGCGAAGCGCGAGAACTCATCGACCATGCGTTTGATATCATCGACTTGGCGCACGATTGTGTCGGTGCACTGTTCGAACACAGCAGCGTCCTCGACGATCACCTTGCCGTATTTCCGGCGCAGCCGCTCGGCGGACAATTGGATCGGTGTAAGTGGGTTCTTGATTTCATGCGCGATGCGCTGCGCAATATCGGCCCAAGCCGAGGAGCGCTGCGCCAGCACCAGCTCGGTGATGTCATCGATGGTAATGACGTAGCCGTGCTCGGACTCCGCGGCCTGTTCGCTGGTGACGCGCACCGAAAAGTTCCGCTCCTGGGCATTGCGGCTGACAGTGACCTGACGCTGGACGAGGCGCTGGTTGCCGTTGCGCGCCGCTTGAAAAATTTCGGCAAGCTCCGGCGCGACCTCGCCGAGCGGACGCCCGAGTGCCTCGTTTTCCGGCCGCGCGATCAGCCGTTCGGCCGAGCGGTTGAGGATGGTAATGCGGCCGTCGGCGTTGACGCCGATGACGCCCGCGCTCGCGCCGGCCAGCACCGCCTCGGTGAATCGGCGTCGGCTGTCGATCACGTCGCGCGCGCGCACGATGTCGTCATGTTGCGTGCGCAGTTCGCGCGTCATGGTGTTGAAGGTTTCGCCGAGCTGGGCCAGGTCGCCTTCCGAACGGTGGATCGGCACCTGGACCTGGAGATTTCCGGTGGACACTAGGTTGGCGGCGCCGATCAGACGGCGGATCGGAGCCACCAGCCGGTTGGCAAAATCGAGCCCGATCCACGCCGAAGAGAGAAGCACGATAAGCGCGATAACGGCGAACATCAGCGCGAAGGCGATCTGAATACCGAGCCGGCGCGCTTCGAGATTGGCGTATTCGCCGACGCTTTCCTGCGTGGCGCGCAACTGTTGAACTACGCGCGGATCGAGCAGCCGCGCGACGTAAAGGTACAAGTCATCGTAGCCGTGCAGCTTCACGGCGGCCGCGACATGATCACCCTCGGGAATAAGCGCCACCTGCGGCTCGGTCTCGCTGATTTGGCTGAGCAATTTCGCGGACGGCAGCACGATCGCCTTGTCCATAGTGACGTCGGCGCGCTCCACGGTCGAGCCATCGGCGCGGATCATCATGGCGGCGGAAAGGCCGCGCGCGGTCGCCTGCGCCGTGAAAAACTTTTGGAAGCGTTCGCGGTCCTGGTCGAACATCGGCTTGGCGCGGCCAAGGTCGAAGGCCATGGCCATGATCTCACCGCGGATGGTCTGGGCGTGCTCGCTCACATAGGCATCGGCCACAATGAGCGATTGCTCGATCATGGCCCGCGTGCGCGTCGAGAAGAAACGATCGAGACCACGATCGAGCGTCGTGCTCGCGACTACGGCGACGAGCACGGTCGGAACTGCGGCAATCACCGCGAACAGACCGACAATCTGCACATGAAGCCGTGAGCCCGCGTATCCGCGCCGGCGTGCGCGCACGACAACCCAAACTTCTCGCCCGATGATCGCGAGCAGCAAAAGCCCGGCGGCAAGATCGGCCAGGAGGAGCTTGACCACGACTTCGTGCACGGGCGCAATCGGGGTCAGTCCCGCCAGCACCACAAAGGTCGCGGTAGCGCAGAGAAGAGCGATGCCGACCGCGATGGCCCCAATGAGCCGGGAGGCGGCCGGCATGGGCGCGCCCGCTGCCGGGTCGAGCGGCGCAACCGGTGCGACCGGCCGCGTCGCGGTCGCGGCCGGGTCGAGCGAGGCGACCTGATCGACAGTCGTCATGGACGCCTTAGGAATTGGGACTTCGGCGGAGCATAACGAATGGAGCCCAGCCACTCGCGCCAGTGATGCTTTTATACAACAATGTTGCCAGATTGCGACAATTCCTAGGCGTCGTTTCGCCGTGCGGGCCCAAAGCCGGCGATCTCATCAAACGAGGCCTATCGCAAATATGGATTCCGGGCTGGTGCGCTGGGCGCGGCCCAGAATGACGGATCAGCCGCCACCGCTTCGATAAACCTGGATTTCCAGGTCGCGGATTTTCTTGCGCAGCGTGTTGCGGTTGACGCCAAGAAGGTCCGCGGCACGAATCTGATTGCCGCGGGTCGCCGCCAACGCCGCAGCGAGGAGCGGCGCCTCCACCTCGCGCAGAATGCGGTGATAAAGACCGGGAGGCGGCAGACCTTCGTCGAAGCCCGAGAAATAGCGCGCGAGGTAACGCTCAACCGCGTTCGACAGGTTTTCATCCCCGCGCTGAGTCTCGCCGGGCGCAACAAGCGCGGGCTGCGACAATTCGGCGTCGACCACAGCGGCGGTAATCGTCTCCTGCGGGTAGAGGGCGGCGAGGCGCCGGGCAAGATTCTCCAGTTCGCGCACGTTGCCGGGCCAGCGATGCCGCCGCAACCGTTCCAGAGCGGCCTGGTCGATCTGCTTAGGCGGCAGGCCTTCGCGTTCGACTTGCGCGAAGAAATGCCGGATCAAATCGGCAATGTCCTCGGTGCGCTCGCGCAGCGGCGGCAATCGCAGCGGCACTACGTTGAGGCGGAAGAACAGATCCTCGCGGAACAACCCTTGCTGGATGAGCTGCCGCAGATCTTTGTTGGTCGCCGCGATGATGCGCACGTCGGCCTTGATCGGGGTGCGGCCGCCGACCGTGGTGTACTCGCCCTGCTGCAGCACCCGTAAAAGCCGGGTCTGCGCTTCCATCGGCATGTCGCCGATCTCGTCGAGAAAAAGCGTGCCACCCTCGGCCTGCTCGAAGCGGCCAGCGCTGCGCGAGTTGGCGCCGGTGAAAGCACCTTTCTCGTGGCCGAACAGCTCGGACTCAATGAGGTCGCGCGGAATCGCCGCCATGTTGATGGCAACGAACGGGCCGGCGCGCCGCTTGCCGTAATCGTGCAATGCGCGCGCGACCAATTCCTTGCCGGTGCCAGATTCACCGCTGATCATCACGGTCAAATCCGTCTGCATCAGCCGCGCCAGCACACGATAGATCTCCTGCATCGCCGGCGAGCGGCCGACAAGCGGGATCGATTCAAAATCCTCGGCTTTGACCGGCTGCCGGGTGCGATCCTTCGGTTCCGACAAGGCGCGGCCGACGATGGCGATGAGCTCCTTGAGGTCGAACGGCTTCGGCAGATACTCGTAGGCTCCGCGCTCCGACGCGCGGATCGCCGTCATGAACGTATTCTGCGCGCTCATGATGACGACCGGCAGGTCAGGTCTGGCCTTCTTAATGCGCAAAAGCATATCGAAGGCGTTTTCGTCCGGCAGCACGACGTCGCTGATGATCAGATCGCCGTCGCCCTGGCTGATCCAGCGCCAAAGCGTCGCGGCATTGCCGGTCGAGCGGACCTCGTAGCCGGCACGCGACAGCGCCTGATTGAGGACGGTCCGGATCGCCGCATCATCGTCGGCAACGAGAATGTTTCCCGCTGGCATCAATGATCCTCTCGTGGCTGAAGGGCTGCGTCGGCGCCCTCACCGGTGTACATCGGCATGAGAACGCGAAAGATGGTTCGTCGCGGCTGCGACTCGCACTCGATAATGCCGCCATGATCGCCAACGATCTTGGCCACGAGCGCGAGCCCGAGCCCCGAGCCCGTCGGCTTTGTGGTGACGAACGGATCGAACAAATGCGGCATCAACTCCTCCGACACCCCGGGCCCGTTGTCCTTCACGCAGAATTCCAGCGGCAGCGAAATGCGCGTCTTTGCGCCCGGAACCGACAGACGCACGCCGGGACGAAAGGCAGTCGAGAGTGCGATTTCGCCGCCTGGGCTTTCACCGATCGCCTCGGCCGCATTCTTGACCAGGTTCAAGAAAACCTGAACCAGCTGGTCGCGGTTCGCCAGTACCGGCGGCAGCGAAGGATCGTAGTCCTCGACAAATTTAAGGTGGCGGGCGACACCGGATTGCGCGAGCCGTTTTACGTGATCGAGCACAACATGAATGTTGATAGGTTCGCGCTCGACCGGACGCTCGTCGGCGAAGACCTCCATCCGATCGACAAGCTTCACAATGCGATCGGTTTCGTCGCAGATCAGCCGCGTCAACGTACGGTCGTCGTCCTCGACCGATTGCTCGAGCAACTGTGCCGCGCCGCGGATGCCCGATAGCGGATTTTTGATCTCATGGGCAAGCATGGCGGCGAGCGCAATCACCGAGCGCGCCGCACCGCGGTGCGTGAGCTGGCGGTTCATCTTGTCGGCGATCGAGCGCTCCTGCAGCATCACGACCACGTAGTCCCGCCGCTCGGGCAGCGGCGCGACGTGCAGGTCCACCGCGCGATCGCCGGGATTTCGCGGCGTGCCGAGATCGACCTTGTACTCATTGACCGCCGCGCCGGTCGCTCGGACTTGGTCGACAAGCGTGAGCAATGGACTGCCGAAGGGAACGAGATCTTTCAGCAGGTGGCGCCGCAACAGCGGTAGCGAAACTTCGAAGAAGGCTTCCGCCGCCACGTTGGCGTCAGCCACTTTGCCGTCGGATGACACGACGATGACGGGATGAGGTAGCGCGTTGAGGACGGCATCGGCGGCCGTTCCCATCAGCAATAGCTCGGCGGTCCTCATGCCGTGATCCTCGGCGCTGGATCCAAAGGGGGGCGAACCCAAGCCCCGTCACCAAGGAACGCTGCTTGAGCTAAGGGCGACGGGGTCGACAAAAATGGTCCGCTGGACAATGTGCACACGAATTAGGCGCTACCTATGTTCTGCATAGAGTTTAGCCAAAACCCCGAGGGGCGCAAGTGTTGCAGTGCAATATGGACCCTTTCGTGGTGTTTTGCATAGCTGGCCTGTGGATTTTGGAAGTGGAAGCAAATCCAGGGCTTAGGCGGCACTAGGCCCCATCGCTGCACATGCGCTAAAGCGATGCCGGAAACGTGAGCGGAGCAAGGTTTCATGGCGGCAAAGGTGGCGGCTGTCATAGTTGCCGGCGGACGCGGGTATCGCGCCGGCGGCGAGGTGCCGAAGCAATATCGAGAAATTGCTGGGGAGCCGGTGATCCGCCCTACTCTCCTTGCATTTCTTCGCCACTCGCAGGTCGATGCCGTGCAACCTGTTATTCACCCGGACGACGAGAGCGCCTTTGCCGCGGCGACCGCCGGACTAAAGAACCTGCTGGCCCCGGTTCCAGGCGGCGCCACGCGACAGGCCTCCGTGCGCGCCGGACTCGAGGCGCTCCAAGCCACCGCGCCCGACTTCGTCCTTATTCACGATGCGGCGCGGCCGTTCTTGAGCGCCGAGCTAATCTCTCGCGCGATTGCCGCCGCGGAACAATACGGCGCCGCGGTGCCCGCCATCGCCATCACCGACACTGTAAAGAAGATCGACGAGCAAGACATGGTGAGCGAAACACTCGATCGCAGCCGCTTGCGCACGGTGCAAACGCCGCAAGCGTTCGGCTTCGGCCTCATCGTCGATCTACACCGTCGCGCGGCAGCGGCCGGCCGCGAGGACTTCACCGACGACGCCGCCCTTGCAGAATGGGCCGGTCAGTGTGTCAGCGTGTTCGCCGGCGAGGCCACCAACGTGAAACTGACAACCCAGGACGACTTCGCCCGCGCCGAGGCGCTGTGCATGACGGCGCTTTCGGACGTGCGCACGGGAAACGGATTTGACGTGCACGCCTTCGGCGATGGCGACCACGTCATGCTTGCCGGCGTCCGCATCCCGAATGGGCGCGGTGTGACCGGACATTCCGACGCCGACGTGGCGCTGCATGCACTCGTCGACGCCATTTTGGGCGCGCTCGCCGAAGGCGACATCGGGATGCACTTTCCGCCGAGCGATCCGCAATGGCGGAGAGCATCATCCGACCGCTTTCTCGCCTTTGCCTGCGAGCGCGTGCGCGCGCGCAACGGCATGATTGCGCACCTAGACGTGACCATCGTCTGCGAGACCCCGCGCGTCGGTCCGCATCGGGATGCGATGCGCGGACGCATCGCTGAGATCGCCGGCATTCCGATCGGCCGAGTGGCGATCAAAGCGACGACGAGCGAGAAAATGGGTTTCACCGGCCGCGGCGAAGGCATCGTGGCGATGGCAACGGCGACGGTGCGGCTGCCGTGGAGCGCGTCGTGATCGACAAAGCATTGCGCGAGTCGGCAACGCACCTGCTCGATGTCTTTCGCGCGCGCGGATTGAAACTTGCGACTGCGGAATCCTGCACCGGTGGCCTGGTCGCCGCGACGCTCACCGAAATTGCCGGCTCGTCCGATGTCGTCGATTGCGGCTTCGTTACTTATTCGAATGAGGCAAAACAGGCGTTGCTCGGCGTGCCGTCTGCGACCCTCAAGCGCCACGGCGCCGTCAGCAGCGAAACCGCGACAGCCATGGCCGCCGGCGCCCTGAAAAATTCGCACGCTGATGTGTCGGTGGCGATTACCGGCATCGCCGGTCCGGGCGGCGGCTCAAAACAAAAACCCGTCGGCCTCGTCCATTTCGCCGCGGCAAGCCGCGACGGACGCCGTATCGCCCGCAGCCGCCGCTACGGCAAGATCGGACGCCGC
>JBEKSB010000050.1:0-21016 GCA_049517455.1 Xanthobacteraceae bacterium | reverse complement strand
TGAAGCGGAAGCAGTCGGTGGACTTCACGGGCTATTGGCAGAGGCACGTTGCCGCCAATTAATCCCACTCAATTCTGGCTTCGCCGGTCTTTGGGCTGCCAGTCACGAATGCAGTGGTCTTGGTCTTGTTACAGGTCGGACATTTCCGCCCATTTTTGTCTATCAAACTGCTTACGATAAAGACCTTTAAACAAACGGGAAAAGTAAAAGCGGCTTATATAAGAGTTGTCACCGCGGCCCCCTAGCAGGCGTCGGTCGCCGAGAGTTCGGTAGCGCTCCTGGGTGTTTAAATGGAGACGCGCTATGCAATATTACACGCCCTCAATCCCCGCCGTCGAATGTTCGCCGCTGGCACCGGACAACACGCCGGTCCTAATATGCCCCTCTTGCGGCGACACCATGAAGCACCTCCGGACGATTCCAAAACTTGGAACGCGTTTGGAGCAGTTCATCTTCGTCTGCCCTTCCTGCGAAGGGACCGAGTCAAAGGAGCTTAAGCGGGTAGCGTAAGGCCGCCCTCATTGTGGCGGTTGCCTCGATTTCAGAAACGGAACGGAAATCTCAGCGACAATGACGCTCGACGAATCCAAAGCCCTCAAGAAGGACACCCGCGTTTACTGGCAGGGTGATGCCGCTGACAGCGGCACTATTACCGAAACGAGTTGGGACGCAGTCACGATCGCCTGGAAAAATGGGCAAGTTGGCCCGCGTACACCACGGAGATATGCGCGAAATTCAGCAGACGCCGACAAAGCCGCATACTGTGTAACGGCTGCCGAACCAATCGCCTTCCGCGGCAACAGCACAACAGACTAAGGCGCCGCGGCTCAACCGAGCCATGAACGCCACCAAACCACTTCGCTTGCACACGCCCATCGCGTCCCGCACACCGTCAAACCTCCAGCACGCTGCCCGCACTGCGGCAGCACGCGTCTCATACGCAAAGGCACGCGCCGCAAAAAGCTGGACATTGTACAACTGTGGCAATGCAAATTATGCCGGCGAGTGTTCACACCAGCACCGGCAGAGCTGCGCTACAAAACCCATCCGCTACGGATTATTCTTGACGGCGTCACGCTCTATAATCTCGGCTATTCCCTTCCCGTGGCCGCAGCCAAACTGAATTCCCGTCACGGCTACAAGGTCTCCCCATCCACCCTTGCGAGTTGGATGAGAGAGCATCAAGAGTTGACCACGTACCGGCGTATTCGCGGCGAGGTGCGACTCCCTCCGAATCAAACGGTTCGTTCAGCGAAGCTGTACCATCGGCAGGTCTGTAGTTTCGCCTATCATCGGCCAAAACTTGCGCTATTGCGCGAAAGCCAGCAGCACAAACGTTTCGGTCCACTCGCCGATTTCCTTGAGCAAGTGCTAAAAATCTGCCCGCATGAGCTCTTTCGTGAAAGCTCCCGAGCCTCGCAGATCCCGAATTTCGTAAGCCGCAATCATCTCATCGTCGTCGAGAAAGAGAACTTCGCGACACGCACCGCCGCGCTCATCATCCCTTCGGTCGGCAACAATCGCTTGCGGCACGAGTCGCTACAGCACTTCATGCTCGCCAACGATTCCGTAACGGTTGCCGTCGAAATTCCGATTTGGTTGACCTCCGCCGACATTGACGCACTTGAAGTTGAATACGGACTTCAGCTCTTGCCCGAAGGAGGCTCCTCGCGCGTCCTTACCGGCCACATCGACTTCCTCCAGGTGCGCAACGGTGCAGTTCATATTCTTGATTACAAGCCCGACGCCCGCACCAACAAGCCGGTCGCGCAGCTCACGCTCTACGCGCTTGCTCTGACGCGCCTGGCGGGACTGAGACTTTTTGATATCAAGTGCGCATGGTTCAACGAGGAGCAATACTGTGAATTCTTTCCCCGTTCGCTCCTCGCACATGCCCGGCCGAGAGGTGGAGGCGAGGCCGGCCGTTAAGCCAATGGTGCGGGCGGAGGGAGTCGAACCCTCACGGGGTTACCCCCAACGGATTTTCGTACCAGCTACGGCTTTCGCCGCCGCCAAGGATGGCGTTTGTGGTCTGGACTATACCTTCACCCTAGCAAGGCGCCGTAGGTGCTGCCCGTCTAGTCTCTACACCTTCCCTTTCGGGCTTGGCTCGGGATTGCCATCTGACAGGTTCCCCCGACTTTGAGCAGTTCTGCGTCTCGGGTTTCCCGCGAGCGCACTCAATTTTCTTAAGTCCGTTGCGTCTACCGTTCCGCCACGCCCGCGTGGCGCATCCTCTATAAACTTCGAACCGACTTGCGCCAAGACAGGATCGTTCGTCGTTCCGTATTTCCAGGGTCTCGCACGGCGGACATTGATGGCTGCGGCATCGAGGCTCGTCTTGATGTGCGAGGCGTAATATTTCTCGATCATCTCCGCGCTGGTGCGGCAGTTTTTGGCGATTTGATAGATGTCCGCGCCTTCCATCAGCCGGAAGCACACGTATGTGTGCCGCAGGCTATACGCCGTCCGGCGATTCCCTTCCCGGTCGAACTTCAGCCCGATTTCGTCGAGAATAATGTTGAACAGTCCGGGGTGCGTTTTTGGAAACAGCCGATCCGTTGGCTGCGGATTGTTTCGGTTCTTCAGACGCTGAAACGGCCGCACCGCACCCGTCGTGCTCTTGCAGTACCCGACACCGCGCTTGCCGCCCACCTCGATCTCAAGGATCGTTTCGCGTAGTCTCTGACGACTTTTACGTCCCGATACTCTAAGCGCGCGGACTCATCCGGGCGCAGGCCGGTATTCGCCATAAACTGCACATAGTCGTGCAGCTGCTCATATTCCCACAGATATCGCTTGCGCTTGGGGTTCCTCGTGCGCTCGCGCGTCGCTTCGTAGAGCGTTCGGTATTCCTCCGGAGAGAACCAAGCGCGGTGCGAAATTTTCTCTGACGAGCGGAACGGTTCAGACAAATCCGGCAGATGCTTGAGCCACCCGTGCCGGATTGCAGTTTTCAGCACTTGGCGAAGGCATACGATTTCTTGATGGAGCGTACTGCGCGCAGGCGCCTTACTACGTTCCGCGATTGTGTTTTCGCGCCGGTGGATGCGATACTCTTGCAGTTTGCCGGCGGATATCTCTGAAAGGCCCATCCCACCAAAGAACGGGAGTAGATGGAGTTTCAGCCGGCGACCGTGGCCCTCCACATATTGGGCGTTGCGCCGGCCTTTGGTGATGATTTCGTATTCGCGCAGGAATTGCTCCGCTGCCTCGCGAAATGTCTTTTCGCCAACCACCTCTCCGCGGCGCTGTTTGCCTTTAAGTTCCAGAAACCAATCTTCGGCAAAATCCTTCGCGCGTTCGAAGCTTTCTTCCTTGGTCGATATGCGGCGGTTTTTGCCGTTGAGGTAGGTTGAGCATTGCCAGTGCTTACCCTCGCCGCGCTTGTAGAGATGCAGATTGCCTCGCATCAGCACGTGGTGCGCCGTCGTGCTGCCCTGCCCAGGACAAAAATCCTTTTTTGTGTAACAGTCGTGCAAACCTATTTCGGCCTTCTCGGCAGGTCAATTTATTTCGGAAATCGCTGTCGGACAGGCACTTCTGGAATTTTGCAATTTCGCTCAGGTCGATTTTAAGTCCCTTGCGTCTACCATTTCGCCACGTCCGCCGAGCGGACAACGAGGACACGTCCGCGCGGCCGCACTTGTAGCACCGGCCGCGGCGCGGCTCACCCGCTAAAGACGTTACTCGCCAAAGACGTGGCCCCACAGGCTGTCCCAGTCGGCGCCGGAAATGTCGGTGACGCGGCCGTCCTGCTCGAAGAACTTGTTGGGCACCTGGAACATCGCCAGCATCAGCCCGCCCTCGGGCGTCCAGGCGACGTGGCGGCTGCCGGCTTCGCGCCAGACGAATTCGCCGGGGCCGACGGTCAGCCCGGCCACCGGGCCTTCCTTGTCGACCAGCTTGCCTTCGAGCATGTAAGTCTGCTCGATCTTGACGTGCTTGACGTGCTCGTGGTCGGGCAGCACCGCGCCGGGCGCAAGCCGCATCAGCGCGGTGACGAGGCCGATTTCCTTATCGAGCAGCAAGCCCTTCACTTCGCAGCCGGGAAATCGCGTCTTCTTCCATTTCATGTCGGCGGGGCGCACGACATGCGAATGCGTCTCGGCGGTGTCGTGCTTTGCTTTTTCCCTCGGCGAGACGGCATCCATGGACGATCTCCTCCTCTACAATCCGGCTTCGTTGATCGGCGGCTGGAAGGCGAGTCCGGTGTCCCAGGGAAAGTAAATCCAGGTGTCCTGCGACACTTCGGTGATGAAGGTGTCGACCAGCGGCCGGCCCATGGGCTTGGCATAGACGGTGGCGAGATGCGCCCGCGGCACGATTTCGCGAACCACTTTCGCAGTCTTGCCGGTATCGACCAGGTCGTCGACCAGGAGAACCCGCACCCCCTGCCCGCCGCCGAGCCCGACGATCGCGGGTGCGACGTTCTTGAGCACCGTCAGCTCGCCCTGACTGGTGCCGGTGTAGCTCGACACGCACACCGTCTCGATCAGCTTGATGCCGAGCTCGCGGGCGACAATCGCGGCCGGCACCAGGCCGCCGCGGGTGATGCAGACGATAGCCTCGAACGGACCGGCGCCACTTAATCGCCAGGCCAGCGCCCGCGAATCGCGATGAAACTGGTCCCACGACACCGGAAAGATTTTTCCGGGGTCGCGCGGCAGGGGATTGGCGGACTGCTGTGCTTCGACCTGGGTCATCGAAGGTCCTTGCGGCAAGTGGATGGACCTAGAGCATGATCCGGAAAAGTGGACGCCGGTTTTCCGAAAAAATCATGCTCCACGAAACAGACTGGAGCGCAACCGAGAAGCGGCTGTGCTCTAGAGCCGATATCAGACCAGCGACACCGATGGCAATCAAGGAATCTCGTACACCGTCGTCTCGTCGGCAATGCCGCGCAAAGCCGCGCGCTGCATCGTTGGATGAAGCCCCGAGGTTTCGAGGATTTTGGCAGACTTTTCATCCTCAACTACCGACTTGGTGACGAAGATGGCGCGTGACGAGGCGAGCCCCTGCACGCGGGCGGCCATATTCACGGTCTGGCCGAAATAGTCCTGGCTGTTGTTGAGAGTGACGGCAAGGCACGGTCCTTCGTGAATGCCGATCTTGAGCAGCAAATCCTCGTTCTTGCGCTCGGCATTGATGCGCGTCATTTCCTCGCGCATCCGAAGCGCCGCCGCAAGCGCCCGGTCCGGCGTCTGGAAGGTGGCCATGACCGCGTCGCCGATGGTCTTCACGACCGCGCCCGCCTCCGCCGCCACGACCTCGTAAAGGATATGAAAATGCTGGCGGACAAGATCGTAGGCCACGAGATCGCCGACGCGCTCATACAGCGCAGTCGAGCCCTTGAGATCGGTGAACAGAAACGTGAGGCTCGTGATCTTGAGCCGCTGATCGACATCGAGCGTATCGGTGCGATAGATGTCGCGAAACGTCTGATTGGTCAGGAGGCGCTTGGCGGTCAGGAACGGCCTGCGCTTGCCAAGCAAATGATGCAACGGTTCGGCCGCGATCCACAGCGCCGGCAGCACGCGGCGGTCGGTGCGGTTTTCAAGCGACAGCCGCAGCGGCCCCGGCCGCATCTCGATCGTCCCGACCGGCGCCTTCACATTGTTGAACACCATCGTCAGCGCTTGCCGTTCGCGCGTCGGCTCGCCCTTGACGTCGATGAATTGCGTTCCGTGCGTAACCGGATCGAAGGCGATGACGAACTCGCTGGGCAGTTGCACCGACAGCACCGCCTTCTCGCCGGGCGGCAGCTCGATCGAATCGACAGTGAACTCGGCGAGGCTATCGTCCAGCGTATCCGGCAGATCGACGCCCGAACTCCAGAAAATCTGGCGATAATATTCGACTTCAGGAAGGTCATCCGGAGTGTGCGCGGTAATGCGACGCACACGCGGGCTCACCGTGAAGGTGACCTCCACCATCTCATCGAGTGTCGGCTTGTAGCCTGAGGCGCAGAGCCCGCAATCGTATTCGTCGCGGTTCACGTTCTTGAGCGTCGCGCCGGCATCGAGCACGCCACCGCAGCCCGGGCACAAAACATTCCACGACAATTCGAAAAGGCCGAGCCGGGCGGCGTGCAAATACGCGGCGATGGTCCGCTCGTCGTCGAGCCCGTGCTTGGCGGCGAAAGCAAGCACATTGACCCGACAAAGCTCACGATCGGGGGCGTCGCGCACCGAGCGCTCGATGGCGGCAGCACAATCGGGATCGGACGACTGCCGCAGCACAGTAAACAGGGCTTCGGTTTCGCTCATCGGAGGTTTCCCTCACTGCGAGAAACGTAGTTATCAGATTCCGCGGCCGCAAGGCGCATCGCCGTGATGCGGGCCGCGGCCTCTATCACCGCGATTTGAGCCACGCTGCCGCGAGCTTACCCGGCTGCAAGCTCGGCGTGCACACGCTTGAGCATTGCCTCGACCGCCGCCTTGACGGTAGCGAGCCTTTGCGGGTCGCGCGAGCGCATTACTACGTGCGCATTGGCGCTGCGGTTCTCGTCCATAAATGGATAGGAGCCGATGATAACGTCGGGGTGCGCTTTTGCGATCGCGCCAAGCTCGGTGCCAATGTCGCCCTCGCGGCAATCGGCACGCACGGTCTCGGACAGCATTTTTGCGCCGGTCTTCAACTGCGGCGTCACATATTCGAGCATGGCCTGCATGACCGCCGGAATACCCGCCATGACGATGACGTTGTCGATCCGAAAGCCGGGCGCCGCCGAAATTTTGTTGAGCACGAGCTCGGCGCCAGCGGGCATGCGCGTCATGCGCATGCGCGCCTCGTTCATCACGCCGCCGGTCTCGGCAAGCCGCACACGCAAAATCTCGACCGCACGTGGATGATAGTCGATCGAAACGCCGAACGCCTTGGCGATCGCGTCGGCGGTGATGTCGTCATGGGTAGGGCCGATGCCGCCGGTTGTGAACACATAGGTGTAGCGTGCCCGCATCGCGTTGAGCGCGGCGACGATCTCCGGCTCTTCGTCATGCACGACCCGCACTTCCTTAAGATCGATGCCGATGGAGGTGAGGTATTCGGCGGTGAAGCCTATATTCTTGTCCTTGGTGCGGCCCGACAGGATCTCATCGCCGATCACCAGGAGGCCGGCGGTAACGATCCCGCTTTCACTGAGGCTTGTGCTCTCGTTCGCGCCGGTCATGAGTCGATCTCCGCGCCTGCCAGTCTGATCTAGCGCGGCAGCCCGGACGGCTCAAGCACGGCGCCGATTTTCGAAATGCGATGTCCCAGTGTATAAGTCACTCAAAGTCAGGGAGAGGAAACGTCATGAATTTCTCGATGTCGGAGCGGCAAAAGCACTGGCGCAACCGCGTCATTGCCTTCATGGACGCGCATGTCTATCCGGCCGTTGCGACCTACGATCGCCAGGATGCCGAAGGCGAGCGCTGGAAAGTCATCCCGGTCCTCGAAGAGCTGAAAGCCAAGGCCAAAGCCGAGGGCCTGTGGAATCTGTTCCTGCCGCCCTCCTCCGATCACGACGAGGGCGAATATCACGGCGCCGGGCTGACGAACCTCGACTATGCGCTTTGCTCCGAGCAGATGGGCCGCGTTTCCTGGGGTTCGGAAGTATTCAATTGCTCGGCGCCGGACACCGGCAACATGGAGGTTCTGCATCGCTACGGCTCGCCGGAGCAAAAAGCCAAATGGCTGCGGCCGCTCTTGGCCGGCGAAATCCGCTCGGCGTTCCTCATGACCGAACCGGCGGTGGCGTCTTCGGACGCCACCAATATCGAGACTTCGATCACCCGCGACGGCGGCGACTATGTGATCAAGGGCCGCAAATGGTGGTCGTCGGGGGTTGGCGATCCGCGCTGCAAGATCGCGATCGTGATGGGCAAAACCGATCCCAGCCGCGCCCGGCATGAGCAGCAATCGCAGATTCTCATTCCGCTCGACACGCCGGGCATCAAGGTGCTGCGCATGTTGCCGGTCTTCGGCTACGACGACGCGCCCCATGGGCACGCCGAAGTCCTTCTCGACAACGTCCGCGTGCCGGCTACCAATCTCCTCCTTGGCGAAGGCCGTGGTTTTGAGATCGCGCAGGGCCGTCTCGGTCCGGGCCGGATTCATCATTGTATGCGCACGCTCGGCGCGGCCGAAGTGGCGCTGGAGAAAATGACCAAGCGGCTGCTGTCGCGCGTTGCCTTCGGCAAGAAGCTCGCGGAGCATTCGGTTTGGGAGCAGCGCATTGCGGAAGCACGCATCGACATCGAGATGACGCGCTTACTCTGTCTCAAAGCCGCCGACATGATGGACAAGGTCGGCAACAAGGCCGCGCAGCTCGAAATCGCCATGATCAAAGTGGCGGCGCCGCGAATCGCATTGCGCGTGATCGACGACGCGATCCAGGCATATGGCGGCGCGGGCGTGAGCAGCGACGCAGGCCTGGCGAAGGCTTACGCGCATATCCGCACGCTTCGGCTTGCCGACGGTCCGGACGAGGTCCATTGCCGCGCGATCTCGCGCCTTGAAATGCGCAAATACACCAACGCGCGGGTGTGAGAAAGCGTCAGCCAAACTCAATGCGCGTGTTCGACGAACAAGCGCTTGAGCTCGTTCTTCAGAATCTTGCCGGCGGGATTGCGCGGCAGCATGTCGGCGGAAAAAAGTATCTTCACCGGCACTTTGAACGCCGCCAGCCGCTCCGCCACAAAGCCGCGTAATTCGTCTTCGGCAACCTTCGTGCCCGGCTTGAGCGTGACGACCGCACCCGGCTCTTCGCCCAGCGAGTGATGCGGGATGGCGACGATGGCGGCATCGATCACGGCCGGATGCTCGTAGAGGGCATTCTCCACTTCGATGCAGTAGATGTTTTCGCCGCCGCGGATCAGCATGTCCTTGGCCCGATCGAGGATGTAACAGAAACCCTCTTCGTCGATCCGGGCAATGTCGCCGGTGCGCAGCCATCCGTCGATGAAGGTCGCAGCGGTGGCTTCGGGATTGCGCCAATAGCCCTTTACGATCGTCGGACCCTTGACCCAAAGCTCGCCCACGCCGCCTCCCGGCAATTCCTTGCCGGCCTCATTCACGACCTTCATGTCGCCAATCGGCAATGCCGGACCGCAGCTCGCCGGCCGCAATTCGTAATCTTCGGCCTGATGTCCGGTGAACCCCCCGGAGGCTTCTGTCATGCCCCAGCCCGTCCCCGGGACAGCTTTCGGGAATTTTTGTTTCAATCTCGGCACAAGTTCCGCCGCCGCCGGCGCACCGCCATAAGAGATGCTTTCCAGCGACGACAAATCGTAATTGCCGAGCGCCGATGCTCCAGCAATTGCCAGGCGATCGTCGGCACGCCGCCGGCGCCCGTCACGCGCTCGTGTTCGATAAGCTGCATGGCCAACTCCGGATCCCACTTATGCATGAAGACGAGTTTGCCGCCCGCCGCGAGCAGCGGGATCAGGGTCGCGTGGCACCCGGTCGTGTGAAACAACGGCACTACCATCAACGTGCACTTTTGCGGCGCATTCGGATCGGGCGCGGGCACCGGTTCGCCCCGGCGCACAAAAGCCCGCGCCATCCCGAAGGACCGACCCATGACGTTGGTCGCGGCGTTGCGGTGCGTTCCAAGCGCACCTTTCGGCTTTCCCGTGGTGCCTGAGGTGTAAAGGATCGTGGCATCATCTTCCGGATCGAGCGGCACGTTCGGCAACGGCCGATCCGGCAACAGACGCCAGGCATTCACCTCGCCGATGACGGATTCGAGGTTGGCGACTTTCGGATGCGCCACTTCCTCGCTCTCGCGGCTGACAAAAATGCGCTCGAGCGCCGGACAATTATGCAGATGTTCAGACAGCCGCTCGAGCCGTTCGCGATCGACGATGGCGACCTTGGCTCCGGAATCGTTGAGACCAAATTGAAGCTCCGGCCCGGTCCACCAGGCATTGAGCAAAGTCGCGACGCCGCCGACCAGCAGACAACCAAAGAAAGCCGCCGGCCATTCCGGCAAGTTCCGCATGGCGATGGCAACGCGGTCGCCCTTCTTGACACCCGCCTGTTGCAGCGCCTCGGCGATGGCGAGCGCGGCGCACGCGAAATCCTCGTAGCTCGCTCGCTCGTCACGATAGACGACGAACGTCTTGCTGCCGTGCGCCCGAGCCGAAAGGAAGACCTCGCGCATGGTCGGCGGCGCGTTCTTCCAAACGCGCATACGCACGCCGCGGATGACGCGCTCTTCCATCTCGAACGGCGAGCCCGGACGCGTGAGCAGCGCGTTGGCTTGTGCCAGTGAAGTCGCCGGAAAATTGTTCGGTACCGCCACGTGAACCCTTTTACGGACCTATTTTTGCATCCGGCTCGTCACGCAATTCCAGATCAAGCAATCGTAACGCCACCATCAACAACGATGGTTTGTCCGGTCATGAAGCTTCCCGCGTGCGAGGCCAGCAGGATTGCGGCGCCGGCGATCTCGTCGGGTTCGCCAATGCGGCCAAGCGGCGTCTGTTCGTTCCTTCGCTTTAGATTATCCGGATTCTCCCAGAGCGCGCGGGCGAAATCGGTGCGAATGAGACCCGGAGCGATGCAATTGATCCGAACGTTGTGCGGACCAAGCTCGACGGCGAGATTGCGTGCGAGCTGCATATCCGCAGCCTTGGAGATGCAATAAGAGCCGATGACCGGGCTGCCTTTGAGGCCGCCGATGGACGAGACGATGATGATCGAACCATCCTTGCGGGCGATCATTTGCGGCGCCACGAACGTGATCAGCCAATGATTGGATACGATGTTGTTGTCCAGGATCTTGCGCAATTGATCGTCTGTAATGGTGTGCATCGGGCCGAAATGCGGGTTTGAGGCGGCGTTGCAGACGAGCACGTGGATTTGGCCGAAAGCGCGAATCGTTTCCTCGACCAAGCGCTGGAGGTGCTCCTTCGAAGAAATATTTGCCGCTATGGCGATGGCGCGGCCTTCGCCGTATCTAGCGTTGATCGCCGCGGCCAGCACGCGGCAGGGTTCGATGTTGCGTGAGGAGACGACGACCTTTGCCCCCTGCTCGGCCATCCGCTCCACGATCGCGCGCCCGATGCCGCGCGACGAGCCAGTGACCACGGCCACTTTTCCGCTCAGGTCGAATAGCGACACGGTCGTTCCTTCCCCTGACATATGATGTATTTTGCGCGGCAGCTTATTCAGGCAAAACCAAACCGGCAAGCCGAAGAGGAAACGTCGATGAGCGCCATCAATGCCGTAACAGACCTCAGCCGCGAAGGCGACATCGCCCTCGTCACGATCAATTCGCCACCCGTGAATGCGCTTTCGGCCGATGTGCGCGATGGCATTCGCGACGGCGTCCTGCAAGCAGCGGCTGATCCGACCGTCAAGGCAATCGTTTTGATCTGCGCCGGCCGTACCTTTATCGCCGGCGCGGATATTGCCGAGTTCGGCAAGCCGACCAAAGGTGCGTCGGTCCCTGAAATCCAGGGCGCGCTTGAAGGCGGTCCGAAACCGGTCATCGCCGCTATTCATGGCACCGCCCTGGGCGGCGGATTCGAAGTGGCGCTCACGTGCCATTATCGCGTCGCAGTACCGTCGGCAAAATTCGGGCTGCCCGAGATCAAGCTCGGTCTCATTCCCGGCGCCGGAGGTACGCAGCGCCTGCCCCGCTTGAGCGGCGTCGAGAATGCCCTCGATGCCATTCTTTCCGGAACGCCGTTCGGCGCCAGGAAGGCGCTCGACTGGGGCGTCGTCGACGCGCTGGTCGAGGAAGGAAAATTGCGCGAAGGAGCGATGACCTTCGCCCGCAAGGTGATCGACACCCACATGCCGCTGCGCAAGATCCGCGATCTTAACGACAGGATCGAAGCAGTGCGCGGCCATCCGGAAATTTTCGAAAAAATCCGCCGCGACAATGCGCGCAAATTCCGCGGCTTCCAAGCCTGGAAAGAAGCGATCCGGGCCGTCCAGGCCGCGGTCGATTTGCCCTTCGATGAAGGCGCCAGGCTCGAACGCCAGGCCTTTCTCGATCTCGTTCCTTCCGATCAATCCCGCGCTCAGCGCTACGTGTTTTTCGCCGAACGCAAGGTGTGGAAGATTGCCGACGTGCCGGACGACACGCCGGTCCTGCCGATCAAGAAGGCGGGTGTGATCGGCGCCGGCACGATGGGCGGCGGCATATCGATGAATTTCCTCAACGCCGGAATTCCGGTGACGATCGTCGAGATGGCGCAGGAAGCGCTCGATCGCGGCATCGGCACGATCCGCCGCAACTATGAGAATACCGCCAAGAAGGGCCGGCTGACGAAGGCCGATGTCGAAACGCGCATGGGGCTTCTCAGGCCCGGCGTAAGCCTCGATGCATTGTCCGATTGCGATCTCATCATCGAAGCAGTGTACGAGAATATGGAGATCAAGAAGGACGTCTTCCGCAAGCTCGACAAGATCGCCAAAAAAGATGCGATCCTCGCCTCCAACACGTCCTATCTCAACATCGACGAAATCGCTTCGGTCACAGGCCGGCCCGCCGATGTCATCGGCACGCACTTCTTCTCCCCCGCGAACGTGATGCGGCTCCTCGAAGTCGTGCGCGGTGCGAAGACGGCCAAGCCGGTGATCGCCACGGTCATGCAGCTCGCCAGGAAGATCGGCAAGATCGGCGTTCTGGTCGGCGTCTGTCACGGTTTTGTCGGCAATCGCATGCTGGCGCAACGCCAGCGCGAGGCGCAAAAACTCATCCTCGAGGGCGCCATGCCCTGGGATGTCGATCGCGTCATTTACGATTTCGGTCTGCCGATGGGCCCGTTCGCCATGAGCGATCTCGCCGGCCTCGACATCGGCTGGTCGAAGGACACGAGTAAATCTTCCACCATCCGGGAAATCCTCTGCGAGATGGATCGGCGCGGCCAAAAGACCGGCGCCGGCTTCTACGACTACGACGAAGCCCGCAATGCCAAAGCTTCCCTTCTGGTTGAAAAAATCATCCTCGACTTTGCCGCCAAGAAGGGCATCAACCGGCGCTCGATCTCGGATGAAGAAATCCTCGAGCGCTGCATTTACCCGATGATCAACGAAGGCGCTAAAATCCTCGACGAAGGCAAAGCGCAGCGTGCCTCCGACATCGATATCGTCTGGATCAACGGCTATGGCTGGCCGGTCTATCGCGGCGGCCCTATGTTTTACGGCGATCTGATCGGTCCCGAGAAAGTCCTCGCCAAGCTGAAGGAATTCGAGGCGACGATGGGCGACGACTTCAAACCGGCCCCGCTCCTCGAACGGATCGTTGCGGAAGGCAAACGTCTCTCTGACGTCGGCTGAGCTGGGACATGAGTGATGACGGCGTACCCGAAGGGTTCGAGCGCCACACGCGCCGCAGCGGCCTCACTGATCCTTGGGAGCCGATCTACGCCCGGCACGCCGCGAACGAGTTTCGTCTTGGATTTAGAGCCGCGGCTTCGCATGCGAATAGTCGCGGCTTCGTCCACGGCGGCCTGATTTCCGCCCTCGCCGACAATGCAATGGGGCTGAGTTGCGGCCAGCAGCTGACGGATATCTCCAACCTCGTGACCGTGAGCCTGAGCCTCGATTTCGTTGCATCCGCACAGGTCGGTCAATGGGTAGAAATTCGGCCCGAAGTCATAAAGACCGGAAAATCGCTGTGTTTTGCACAAGCGCTCGTAACGGCGGACGATGTCGTATGTGCCCGGACTAGCGGAGTCTTCATGGCGGCCGGCCGCCGGCCATGAGGATGCGCCTCCCGATGTAACACGACGCGGATTAGGCCCTCGCCGGCGCTTTTAAGCGGGCTGTTCCCAGTCCAGGAGGGTCGCCGCCGAGGTGGTCACATCGCCTAAAACATGAGCAATGGGGTCGATCGCCGGCGGCTTATCCCCTTCCCCCGCCCCTCCGAGTTGGCGCAAAGATTGCTACTTGTGCCACCGCGATTGATGCGGCAGGCATTTCGCGTACGCGCTCGAGTGGGCCGGGGACCGACATGTTCGACGAGATGAGGGGCAGCGAGGGCGCGGTCCGGCCGGCCTATGCCGAACTGTCGCACTGGCTCGGCGAGGTCCCCCCCGACGTACTCGATTTCCGCCGGCGCGAGGCCGAGCACTTCTTCCGCCGCATCGGCATCACTTTCGCGGTCTACGGCGATCCGGAGGCGCAGGAGCGGCTCATTCCCTTCGACGTCATTCCGCGCATCCTCGCGGCATCCGAGTGGCAAATCTTGCAACGCGGTTTGGAGCAACGCGTCAAAGCCATCAATGCTTACATCAAAGACGTGTATGGCCGCCGTGAGATTCTGCGGGCCGGAATCGTCCCCGAGGATTTGGTTTTTCAGAATCCGGTTTTCCGCCCGGAGATGAACGGACAAAAGGTGCCGCACGACATCTACGTGCATGTCGCCGGCATCGATATCGTGCGCGTGGACGCGGAAGACTTCTATGTTCTTGAGGATAATGCGCGCACGCCCTCCGGCGTCTCCTACATGCTGGAGAACCGCGAGATCATGCTCCGGCTTTTTCCCGAGTTGTTCTCGCGCTATCGCGTGGCGCCGGTCGAGAATTATCCGGACGAACTCCTGGCGACGCTGAAATCGATTGCGCCGCCGACCGCCTCCGCCGAACCGACGGTCGTGCTGCTTACGCCCGGCGTCTACAATTCCGCCTATTACGAGCATTCGTTTTTGGCCGACAAGCTCGGCGTCGAATTGGTCGAGGGCCGCGACCTCGTGGCCAAGAGCGATATCATCTACATGCGCACGACCGAGGGCTTCAAACGCGTCGACGTGATCTATCGCCGCGTCGACGACGACTTCCTCGATCCGCTGGTGTTCCGGCCCGACAGCGCGCTCGGCGTGCCCGGCCTGATGTCGGCCTATCAGGCGGGCAACGTTACGCTCGCCAATGCGGTCGGCACCGGGATCGCCGACGACAAGGCGGTCTATAGTTACATGCCGGACATCGTGAAGTTCTATCTCGGCGAGGAACCGCTCTTAAAGAACGTGCCGACCTGGCGCTGTCGGGAGAGCGAACATCTCAGCTACGTGCTCGACAACATCGAGGATCTGGTGGTGAAGGAGGTGCACGGCTCCGGCGGCTACGGCATGCTGATCGGCCCGAAGGCGGACAGAAACTCGATAGCCGCGTTCCGCGCCAAGCTCAAATCCGATCCGAAAAATTTCATCGCCCAGCCGACGCTCGCGCTCTCGACCTGCCCGACCTGCGTCGAGGAAGGCATTGCACCGCGTCACGTCGACCTGCGCCCATTCGTGCTCACGGGCCGCGATCGCATCCGCATCGTGCCCGGTGGGCTGACCCGCGTCGCGCTGAAAAAGGGTTCGCTCGTGGTCAATTCGAGCCAGGGCGGCGGCACCAAGGACACCTGGGTGTTGGACGGATGAGGGTAAGCTAAGCAATGCTGTCGCGCACGGCCGATAATCTTTACTGGCTCGCCCGCTACGTCGAGCGCGCGGAATACCTGGCGCGCATTCTCGAGACGACATACCGGCTCACGGCGTTGCCGCTGACCTATGTCGGCACCTCGAACGAGTGGGAATCCGCGGTCGCCACGGCCGGGTGCGCCAGCGCTTTCTTCACGGCGTATTCGGAAGCGAATGAGGAGACCGTCACCGAATTTCTCGCCTTCTCGACCGATAATCCGTCGTCGATCCGCAATTGCTTCGAGACGGCGCGCGTAAACGCGCGCTCGGTGCGCACCGCGCTGACCATCGAGATGTGGGATACCATCAATGGCGCCTGGCTCGAGCTCAAGAAATGGGGCAACGGTCCGCGCTCGCGCGAGGAGTTCGCCCGGTTCCTCCGTTGGGTGCAGGAATCGTCGCTTCGCTTTGACGGCTCTGCCTACCGCACCATGCTGCGCAACGACGCCTACTGGTTCTCCCGGCTCGGCATTTTCATCGAACGCGCTGACAACACCGCGCGCATTCTCGACGTCAAATATCACTTGCTGCTGCCGGCTGACGAAAGAGTCGGCGGCCCGCTCGATTACTTTCAGTGGGCAGCGATCTTGCGTTCGGTGTCGGCGCTCACCGCCTATCACTGGGTCTACCGCCAGAACGTCAAGCCTTGGCTGGTCGGCGATTTGCTCATGCTAAGGGACGAAATGCCCCGCTCGCTCGCCAGCTGTTATGAGAACCTCGTGCAAAATCTCGACCGCATCGCCAACGCCTATGGCCGCCAGGGTAATGCGCAGCGGCAGGCGCGCGCGGTCCGTGCGAGGCTGCAAAACAGCCGCATTGAGGAGATATTCCAGACCGGATTGCACGAATTCATCGACGATTTCGTTGAGGACAACAACCAGCTCGGCACCGCCATAGCACAGCAGTATCTGATGTAGGGCGGCGGAGGACAGAACATGGAGGACAGAGCGGCTTTTGGTCGTCTATCATCCTCCACCCGTCATCTGGTCGCCGTCATCCGTTATGCACCTCCGCATCGCCCACAGAATCGTCCATCGCTACGACCCGCCGGCGACGGGCGTGATCCAGGTGCTGCGCCTCACCCCCCGCAACCACGAAGGCCAGTACATCATCGGCTGGCGCATCGACGTCTCCGCGGACGCGCGGCTCAACGCCCATGAGGACGCCTTCGGCAACCTCACCCACGTGTTCACCACCGATGGTCCATTCGAGGAATTGAGCGTCGAGGTCGACGGCGAGGTCGAGACACAAAGCACCAACGGAGTTGTGCGGGGCACCGTCGAGCGGTTTCCGCCGAGCCTATTCCTGCGCGACACGCCGTTGACGCAGCCCGATTCGGGCATCCGCAATTTTGCGCTCGATGTTCGCGCGGCAAACAGCGGCGATATTCTCGCCGAACTGCATGCTATCCTCGATCGGCTGCACGACGAGACAATCTGCGAAAGCGATGCGTCGCAACCCGCTGCGACGACCGCTGCGGAAGCATTCGCGCGCAAACGCGGCGTCACCAGCGACTTGACGCATATCTTCATCGGCGCAGCGCACAGCCTGCAAATCCCCGCCCGTTATGTTGCCGGCTATCTATGCACCGAGGGCGACGCCGCACAGGAAAGCGGCCACGCCTGGGCGGAAGCCTTTGTGCCCGATCTCGGCTGGGTCGGCTTCGATCCGGTCAACGGCGTTTGCCCGACCGACGCACATGTTCGGATCGCCATCGGACTCGATGCGCTTGGAGCCGCGCCGGTACGCGGCACGCGCTACGGCCCCGGTGGGGAGACACTCGCGGTCGCGATCAAAGTCGATCAATGAAGGCGGCGCCAAGATTACCCGCCATTGCCGCAAACGGACTGCTGCCGCTATAAAGGTCGCCGCGGAGAGCGGGCGAACCGATGACCTATTGCTGCGGAATTCTCGTGCGCGAGGGGCTCGTGATGTTCGCCGACACGCGCACCAATGCCGGCGTCGACAACATCGCGACCTTCCGCAAGCTGCACGTCTTCACCAGCCCCGGAAAACGCATCATGGCGATTGCTTCCGCCGGCAATCTTTCCATCAGCCAATCGGTGGTGAGCATACTGACCGAAGGTTACGACAACCCGGAGACCGGCGAGCACGAAACGCTGATGAACGCCCCCACCATGTTCCAGGCCGCCCAGCGCGTCGGACAGGTGATCCGCACCATCCTCTCCACCGAGGGCAAGGCGCTGGAGGCCTCCGATGTGACCTTCGACGTCTCCTTCCTGTTCGGCGGCCAGATCGCCGGCGAACGCATGCGACTGTTTATGGTCTATTCGGCCGGCAATTTCATCGAAAGCACCACCGACACGCCGTATCTGCAGATCGGCGAGCACAAATACGGCAAGCCGGTTCTCGACCGCGCGGTCACCTACGGGATGGATCTCTACGACGCGCTTAAGGTTGGTCTCGTTTCAATCGACTCCACGATGCGCTCGAACCTGAGCGTGGGCATGCCGATCGATCTTATGGTGGTCCGGCGCGACACCTGCGATGCTGAGCTGATTTACCGCATCGAGCCGGGGGAGCCTTATTTCACCGACCTGCGCGAGCGCTGGTCGGCTGCGTTGCGCGCCGCCCACATCGCGATTCCCCGCCCGCCCTACAGTAACCGGCGGTAAGCGACGCCGGTTACGGCCGCAAACCGCCCGAAATGGCTCCAAACGGTCGGTGCGAAGGTGCTGCCGGCTCAATCGCTGCAAAGTGCCAACCAGAATTTACGCAGCATTAACTTCCGCAACCGATTCACGCTTGCCGCGCGCGGTAATGGCCTACTGCCGCAAAGTGCAAGCGAATTGCAATCTTTTTCATCTTATGGTCGAGGCGACCAAGAACACCGCCAAGGGTGGGAGCGTGATCACTTCGGCGCAGCCGGAAATCGCCGAGGAAAGCAAGCGGTCGCTTTGGGACCAGGCGCGCCTGCGCTTGATCGTGCCCATCGGCGTGATCGTCGCCGTCGGTGTCGTTTGTCTCATCGTCGCGATGTGGATGTCCGCGCGGCGGGCGGATGAGGTTGCGCTCAATCGCGAGCAGCAACTGATTGGGCAGGCGATCGCGGCGCGCGGCGCGCGCGTTTTGCGCGAGGTCGAGAGCGTCGCCGCGACCAGCGGCGCTACGCAGGCAATCCGCGAGGCGTACGATGCGCAGTGGGTGGAGCGCCGCGTCGGCCACTGGCTGCAAGCCTTCTTCGATCACGACCTCGTCTTGGTGGTCGACGGTTCCGATCATGTCGAATACGCGCATTCCCGCTCCTCCGGCGATATCGGCGCGATCGACTTGCCGGCAGAGCTTTCGGCCATTCTCGATCTGCTGCGCGGGCGGCTCACCGCCCTGCCCGCTCGGGCCATCCCCGTCATTGCCGCACAGGATCCGCTAAAGCCCGGCCGGTCCACCGCCTCGATCGAGCAGGTCATGGACAGACCGGCAATCGTCGCCGCGGTGGCGGTCGGCTCCAATAGCGATCTGGCGCACGGCAACGCGGCCGCACCGATCGTCTTCTCTATCAAATACATCGACGACGACCTGCTGCGCGAGATCGGCGAGCGACTGCAACTGCCCGGCCTGCGCACCATCGACGATCCGGCGCAGGCCGCCGGCCAATACGTCACCGTCATCGCCGACCCGCAAGGCGGCGCCATCGCGCGCCTGGCCTGGAAACCGACCAAGCCGGGCAGCCAGATCGCGGGCAGCGCGCTGCCCTACATCGCCGTGGCGGTTGCCGGCTTCGCGTTGCTCGGCGGCCTGGTGATGCGCCACATGCGGCGCACGACGCAGGCGATCGCCGCCGGCGAAACGCGGCTCCGTCACCTCGCCTTGCACGATCCGGTCTGCGGCCTGCCCAACCGCATCTATTTCGGCGAACGGCTGGAGAGCGTCATCGGCGAGGTGCGTCGCGGCGGCCCATCGGCTGCGGTGTTCTACATCGATCTCGATCACTTCAAGGACGTCAACGATACGCTCGGACACCATATCGGCGATGAGCTCATTCTCAACGTCACGCAGCGCCTGAGCCGGGTCATGCGCGGGGAGGATCTCGTCGCCCGCCTCGGCGGCGATGAGTTCGCCATCATCACCACTTGCGCTTCCGATTCCTATTCGCTGCAGGCGATCGCCGGCCGCATCATCTCCGCCGTCTGCGCGCCCTATCTGATCAACGGGCACAACATCATTATCGGCGCCTCGATCGGCATCGCCGTGATCGACCGCCGTGGGCGGGACGCTGCCGATATCCTGCGTTACGCCGACATGGCGCTTTATCGCGCCAAGAACGAGGGCCGCAACCGCGCCTGCATCTACGATGCGGCGATGGATGCCGACCTCTCGCAGCGCAAGCTGTTGGAAGGCGACCTTCTGCAGGCGATCAGGAATGACGACCTGGTCGCCGCCTATCAGCCGATCGTCAACGCCAGCGGCGATAAGATGGTCGGCGTCGAAGCGCTGGCGCGCTGGACCCATCCGACCGCCGGCGTGATTCCACCGTCGGTTTTCATTCCGATCGCCGAGCATTCCGGCCTCATCGTCGAGTTGGGCGAATACATGCTGCGGCGCGCCTGCGTCGACGGCAGGAACTGGCCGGGATTGACCGTCGCCGTCAACGTCTCGCCGTTGCAGTTCCGCCGTTCCGACTTCGTCGACGTGGTCGAGCGCATCCTTAAAGAGACCGATTTCGACGCCAACCGCCTGGAGCTGGAACTCACCGAGAGCACGCTCCTCGGCAACCTGGAAACCGCGGAATTGTCGATGCTGCGCCTTAAAGCCATTGGCGTGCGCTTTGCGCTCGACGATTTCGGCACCGGCTATTCCAGCCTGCAATATCTGCGGCGTTTTCCATTCGACAAGCTCAAGATCGACTCCAGTTTCGTGCACAGCATCGAGACCGCGCCCGACGCCGCCGCCATCGTGCACGCCGTCGTCAGCCTCGGCCGCGGGCTGGGCATGCGGGTCACGGCAGAAGGCGTGGAGAACGCGGAGCAGCATTTGTTCCTGCGCGCCGCCGGCGTGCATTCGATGCAAGGCTACCGCTTCGGCCGGCCGGGCCCCGCAGCCGACATCGGCTCGCGCCTGGCTTCGCCCGACGACTACCGCGTCGGCAATCCCGATGAGGAAATTGCGCTAGCGAGTTGAGACCCCTCACCGCCATTCCGGGGCGCGCGAAGCGCGAGCCTGGAATCCATACCCACTGTCGTTTGAGTAATTGGCTCGGCCCTTTCGAACCTCCATCCGTGATTATGGGTGCCGGACAGCCGCTGGCACGGCTTCCGGAATGACGGGTCGAAGGGATTGCGGCGAAGCAGCGGGTTCGTCACTCTATCCTCCTCGTACCCATGACAGGAGGCGCCGATGGCCGCGCAGAAAATCGCATTGGTGACGGGGGCCGGCAGCGGGGTCGGCAGGGCCGCCGCGCTGGCGCTTTCGCGCGAGGGATATGCGGTGGTGCTCGCCGGCCGGCGCCTGGATAAGCTCGAAGCGGTGGTAAAAGAAGCGAACGGAACCACCCTCGTCGTGCCGACCGACGTCAAAGAGCCGGCCGCGATCCGCGCCCTGTTCGCCAAGACCAAAGAAGCCTTCGGCCGGCTCGACCTCCTGTTCAACAATGCC
>JBEKSB010000049.1:0-21679 GCA_049517455.1 Xanthobacteraceae bacterium | reverse complement strand
CCGGCCGTTCGTCTATACCCGCGCCAAAAGCCCGGACCGTGTCGGCCGCCATTCGCTGTCATATTGGCGCCTACCCGAGCGGCTCTACGACGATCCCGATGAACTCGCGGTTTGGGCCGGCCATGCGCTTGCGATCGCAAAGCGCAAAAAGGCCGCCCCACGCGCGCGGACCAGACCAAAGCAATCATCAAGAAGGCAGCGTCGCCCGCCTTGAGCGTAGCGCATCTAGGCACCAGCGAAAGCGGCGCATCGGCGGGGCCGAGGACACGCCCTTCCTCGCGGCGCAAGGAGTGGGGCAACGGCCGCATTCCCAACAAAAAATGCGAGTTGCAGGCCATGACGTGAGTGATGGCCTCGCGGTCATACTCGTCGCCGGACCGGTAATGATCGAAAAAGTCATTCAGCCGCGATACCCGTTCGGTCATGACTTTCGCAGATTGCAGACCAATCGAAACACCGTAATTGGTAAACGCAAACTTGACATGGGGGAGATTGGGCTCGCGGCAGAAATAGCCGTCTTCGCGCCACATAAGATCGAGTACGGCGAGGCTGCGGCGCCGCTGCACCACAGCCCAGTTCTCTGCCGGAAAAAAGTGGGTTAGCCACAGCATCATGCCGAGGCCGAGATCCTGGGTGATGTTGAGGCTCTCCGCGGTCGCGTCGATGAGCGCCCGCATATCGGCGATCTCGTGGGCTAACGCTTGCTCATCAAGGCATCGATAGGAAACATAACCGTCGAAAGCATCGAGCGCGCCGAAGCCAAAGCCCGGATAGGGAGCGCTCAAATCCTCCTTCATTTTCCAGAAAACACCCCGGCCCGGCATGACAAAGGCAGGGTGAATCTGGCGCACGAGATCGATGCCCTTGCGTCGATAGGCCGGCACGTGGCGCGCCAGTACGGAGAGCGCGTACAACCACGTCGCCAGATAGTGAAAATATTGGCCGTCGCGGTCCGGCGCTTCCCCGATGCGGATACCGCGCGGGCGCCCGAGCACCCTGTCGACATCGGACACCACCCACTCAGCCTCGTCGAGGAAACGCGGCTTGCCCAGTTCCTCGTAAAGCGAAACCAAAAGGACCACGCCGAACGCATCGGTCCAGGTATACCGCAAGCCGTTAGGCCATATGCGCTCTGCGCGCATCCAGCTCAGCTTGTCGAGAACATAGGGGATGTCCTTGCAAGCGGGCACGGCGACGCTCACACCCCGAAGGGATAGGTGTCAGGCAATCCCGCAAGCTCTGCGGTGTCGAATGGCGTAACGGCGCGGGTGTCATCGAACCAGATATACTCGTCGAATTGCAGCGGCAGGATCGCTTGGAAATAGTGACTGGCGCGCTCGGTCTCCGGCCGATAGATCACGCCAATCGCTCGCTCAAGATGCGGCTTGCCCAAGTCTTGCGCCCCGGTCAGGTCGGCGCGATTGCGCAAGCCCAGGGTAAAGCGGGCTTGCCCGGTAGCGTGGCACAATCGCTCATAGCTTTTCGGCAGCGCGGGCTGAACCTTCTTGATCTCCATTGGCCCATCCCAGTCGGATGCCGCCGCAACGGTTCCACTATTGGTGCCGAAGCCGACCAGATAGGCGCTGTCGCCGAATTCCTGGCGGCACAAGTGACCGATATTATGCTCGCCGCGCGAGGACATTTCGGTCGCAGCCGAATCGCCGACATGGGAATTGTGCGCCCACACGATCGCCTTGCTGCCCGGCCCGTAAAACGCCAGCAGGTTCTTCAGCGTCGTGAACATGTGCTCGTCGCGAAGATTCCAAGACGCACGTGAGCCATAATACATGATTCGATAATAGCGCTCGGCGTTGGTGACGAGGCGGGCATTCTGGACCGCGTCGAAAAAGCGTTCGCCGTCATGCGAGGTGTAAGCAAGGCGCTTTTGCAATAGATCCTTGAGTGCCCACACCACATTCTGCTCGCAGGTCCTATAGGAGCCGGTCAGCGCGGCATGGCCATAGGTCGCCGGGTCGCCCTGCCACGGCGTCAGGCAAGCGTAGCGCTCGCGGGCAACCTTGGCGGCGTCCGGATCGACCTGGTCGAGATAATTCAGAACGGCCCGAATGGAGACATACAGGCTGTAAAGGTCGAGGCCGTGAAACGCCACCCGCGCGTCGTGTTCGGTCGTCGCATTGTGCTCACGCAGCCAGTCGACGAAATCGCGCACCTCGTTGTTCCGCCACATCCAGGTCGGGAATCGGGCGAACGCTGTCCATTCGGAGGGAGAATATTCGAGATGCCGCACATAATGATCGACGCGCGCGGCATCCGGCCAATCGCCCTCGATCGCGATGAAGCGGAACCCCTTCTTGACAATCAATTCGCGAGAGATGCGCTCGCGCATCCGATAAAATTCCGAGGTGCCGTGACTTGCCTCGCCGAGCAACACGATGCGCGCGTCGCCGACCCGTTCGAGCAGCGGGCCGAGATCGATCGTATCGATCGAGCCGAACGGCTCGGCAGCGTCGGCGACCTTCTTGACCAGCTTTTCTTCGCTGATGGCGCCCGTCGGCGGCGCGTAGCGAAGGCGGGCCGGGGCCGGCTCCGCCTCCTCGGGCGTCCACCCTTCCTCGCCGAGCAACGGAACAAATCGCACATCGGCCAGGTCCTCGCGGCGATATTCGCCCTGCGCGATCCGCGTCACCCGCACCAATTCCTGGACGTGCAGATCCGCACCCACCGGGATCACCAGCCGGCCGCCGATTTTCAGCTGGTCTTTGAGAGACTCGGGAATCGCCGGGCCGCCGGCGGCAACAATAATCGCATCGTAGGGCGCGTGCGCCGGCCAACCGCGCGTCCCGTCACCGTGTAGCACGTGGACATTGTCGTAGCCGAGATCGGCCAGCGTCGCGGCGGCCTTCTCAGCTAACGGACCATGACGCTCGACGGTGTAGACGTCGGCGGCAATTTCGGAGAGGACCGCCGCCGCATAGCCCGAACCGGCACCGATTTCGAGTACCTTTTCGCCGCCACGGAGCGCCAATGCCTCGATCATAAACGCGACGATATACGGCTGAGAGATTGTCTGGCCTTCTTCGATCGGCAGGGCGGTGTCCTCGTAGGCAAACTCGCGAAGCCGCGCCGGCAAAAAGGATTCACGGGGCACGCTACGCATGGCATCGAGAACCAGCTCGGAGCGGACGCCTCGCGAGAAGATGGCCTTTTCAACCATCTCCTTCCGAAGTCTGGAAAATTGGCCTTTCGTAAGCTCGTCCATCGACTGAAGCCCTTGCTATTCCGGACATCGACCGTCCCGGACAATTGCGTGGGCCAGCTATGACATTCGCGCTACAGCGCCGTTACTTACGCCAGCATGGTCCATCTTTGTCTCGGGTGTCGGATCGTGACTACTCCACCGCCCGAAGCATTGATCTACGTCAACAAGGTCGGTTGCATGCCGTGGCTTGTCGCGCCCTCGCCTAGTGCAACGCTAAAATTCGCCCCGCGCATAAACGGAAGCTGCCATCAAGACGCGCGAAGGAGAGCTGCGCTCTTGGTCAGTTTGCGGTCCCCTCGACCAGGAACGACAGCGAGTCCGTTGTTTTGATGCGGGCCGCCTCGATCTCTCTCTGGGCCTCCGAATCGTGCCACGCCAGCGCCTTCTCGGTGCTATCGAAGGCGATGAGGACGAAACGCTCGGGCTTGGTTCCGTCGAGACTTCTTATGGCCTGCGTGCGTACCACGTAGTGGCCGCCGGCAGCGGCAAGCGCAGCCGGCGACGCTTTGTCAACGACGCCCTTCTTGAACCCGTCGGCGTCTCTTATGCTTCTGACGGCAACGACGACATAGGCTGTCGACTTGGCTTGAGCGTGGAGTCCTTGAATGGCCGCGGCGCCTAGTCCGGCGCCGGTCAAAACGGCCAACGCGACCTTGTATCTCGTGTTCATAGGCCAGTTCCTTTTTTCAGGTATTTCCGCAGCAAAGATGATGTGCCGCAAACGGTCGCGTCGGGTTTCTAGAAAAATAACGGCGGGTGCGGCGTGCCTATCGACGGCCCCAGGCTGCCAAGCGTAAAGAAGCGGAGACTTCGGTTCGCCACCGTTTTGCGGGCAGCTCTCAGCAACCCAACCGCTTGGCCTAGGTGGAACGCTATACTGTTTTTGGTCCAGCGTCGAGGATGTAGGATGGGTGGAGCGCAGCGAGACCCATCCTGCGCGCTCGTGACTATGAATTGCGCTACATCAATGCCGGAAGGTTCGATCGGAAATTGAATCGTACGAGCGATGAGCATCTCTTGCCGCTAACAATGTAGAGAACATCCCAAATGGCTGGACCGAGCAGACTACCTTATATCCGTCTGGGTTTGATGGTCGCTGCGATCGTGGCGGCCACGCCCGCATTGAGCGCTGACGCTAACAATGGTGAACGGCTCGCTCACCGATGGTGTGAGGCTTGCCATCTCGTTTCAGCTACGCAGCGCTCCGCGACCGACCAGGTGCCGCCATTTGGGAGTATTGCAAAGATACCGGGCTTCGATGCCGCCAAGATCGCGCTGTTCCTGCTCGATCCGCATCCGAAGATGCCTAATATGGGACTATCTCGCACCGAAGCGGCGGACCTTGCGGCATATATTGTAACGCTCAAATAGTCCGGCCACGATTGGAGGCGGCCGAGTCTGCGGTGAACTCGGCCCTGACGGCGCAACGGGAACGCGCTAGTCTGCCCAATGCCGTAGCCACAAACGGAATTGCGAAAGACGTCAGGGAGAATCATCATGTCATCGTCCGGGCTTCGTCTCGCCGCTATCACCATCGCTTCGACTTGCGCCTACGCGTGGGCCGCGCCCGCGGGTGCGCAGCTGCTCGACCACAAGGACCTGACCGCTTCGATCGCCATGACGATCGCGCAAACCGCGATTGAGACCTGCAAGGCCAATGGCTACGCCGTGTCGGCGACCGTGGTCGGCCGCAACGGCGAGATTATCGTGCAGGTGCGCGGCGACAACACCTCGCCGCACACCATGGAGAACAGCTTTCGCAAGGCTTACACTTCGCGCACATTGCGCAGTCCCTCGGGTGCTCTGGTCGAGCGCCTGAAAGCCGATCCGAACCTCGGCTTTATCCATCTTACCAACGTCATCGCCTTCCAGGGCGCGCTGCCGATCAAGGTCGGCGACGAAGTCATCGGCGCGGCCGGTGCGTCGGGCGCACCGGGCGGCGAGAAAGACGAAGCCTGCGTCAAGGCCGGGATCGACAAGGTAGCCGATCAGTTGAAATAGCGCCGCACGCGCGCGGGCCAGACGAAAGCCCTCGTCAAGACCCAAGTAGCCCGCGTGAGCGGAGCGACATCCGCGACAACGTGTTGCGATGTAGACGCAGGATATCGGTTCGCTCGTGCGGGCTACGCGTTCTTTGCCCGCGTCGCCTGCAAAGCTTTCCGTATGTGATCGAGCACGCGCTTATGGAATTCCGGAGTTTTCGTTCTGAACGGAACCTCGAAACGTGTTGTTGCACCCTCGCTGAGCATGAGGTTGTAAGGGGCGCTTTTGCTGTCGCCGGAGATGCGGAAATCTGTCCGATAGCAGACCACCGGCTTGCCCTTGCCGAACGCATAGCCGCATTCCCAGGCGGTGCCGCTGTCGGGATCGGGACCGTCCATGCAGGCGACGACCATATCGGCCCAGTCGATTGCTTCGACGTCCATATCGAAGATCGCTTTCGCCGTATCGCCGCGCGGCTCGTGTTCTTGCGGCAGCCAAACGTCAAAACCCTCTGCTTCGAGGAATCGGGCGAGATCGGCATTGAAGCGCTGTTCGGCAAGCGTGAATAGCGGACCGGCCAGATAAAGTTTAAACATGGTTGTCTCCACACATTGTCATTGCGAGGAGCGTAGCGACGAACCGGATTCTTTTCATCCTGCCCCGTCGGAGTGGGAATCGCCACTCTCATTATTGCCGTTACTGCTGGCGTAATTGCTACCGGAGCGTATCTCGAAACTCGACAGCAAACCGTCGAAGCTAGACGGCAGGCTAAAGCGAGCGAAGATGCCTTGGAACTTATTCGTCAAGATTTTATTGCTGACGAACGCCCCATCATTTGGCTGACTAATGACGCGCCGGGGATCGCTCTTATTCAGCCAAGCGGCCAAATTGTGTGGAATTATTACTATACAAATTACGGAAAAACTCCCGCAAATCGTGTGAGGGCCATGCCTTATTATGCGCATTTATAACGGCCCCTTCCTGCCAAGCTATGGAGCTCCCAATTCGCCGTTCGAATTTGCTGGTTCCCCTATTCCCCCCAATAAAAAAGATTTTCACACGGCTATTTCCGAACCGGGTTTTACCGTCGAAGAATTTAATCGTTTGCAGAATATCGATAGGGGCATAACCGTAGGCGTGATTGTCCTCTATGAGGACAGCATCGGAAACCAATACGAGACCTTCTTTTGCCTTTCGGGCCTCGCTACGAGTGCCATCACCTACGATCAGCCAAGCGAGCACTGTCACAACGAAATAAGATAAAAGCGCGGTCCCCCAAAGCGCGACCGCCTGCCAAAGAGCAGGGGGTCACCAAAGCCCGGACAAAGTAGTCAAGTCCGGGCCAATCGCGCCCGATGAGCGAGATTCGAGGTTCGTAACGGATTTAGAGACGATTGTCAAGTACGGTCACCATTACGGTGTCGTCTCCCAACGCTCGTCATACGCGGGCTTGACCCGCGTATTCATGCGGACTCTTGGCACTTCGGAGTTTTGCGGCGAGTCTAGTTGGAGCCGAGCATCAGCATGGATTGCCGGGTCAAGCCCGGCAATGACGAAGGAGGAGGCGTCCGGATTTCGCTGCCGCTCAATCCCGGCTACGCTTGGGTGAGTTTTTTCGGTGCAATGCGGCGCGGCCGGCGCCGATGCGACAATGAGGTGCGAAGATGAGGACGTTGATCATGGCGGCCGCGCTGATCGCCGCATCGGCGGGAGCAGCAATCGCACAGGACGCCGAGAAGGGCGAGGCTTTATTCAAGAAGTGCCGGTTGTGCCACGCCGTTGGCGAGAACGCGCAGAACAAGATCGGCCCCGAGCTCAACGGCCTCGACGGCCGCCATGCCGGCACCGTCGCCGACTTCGACTATTCGGACGCCCACAAGAATTCGGGCATCATCTGGGGCGAAGCGAGCTTCAAGGAATACATCAGGGATCCCGCTGCCAAGGTGCCGGGCACCAAGAAGGTCTTCGCCGGCATCAAGGATGAGCAGGAGGCCAGCGACCTATGGGCCTACCTCAAACAGTTCGCCGCCGACGGCAATATCAGGAAATAGCAAACATGGAGGATGGGTAGAGCCTGGTAGAAGTGGACAAACTCTTCACACCTGGAGCGAGCGGAAGTCCCATTTTAAACGCGGAAAGCAGACAAGTAATCGGTTATGTGCACGGATATCGCGCCTTTGCTATCGACTCAAATATTGAAGTAACCGAGGATGCGGAACTGGCCGAAGAGTCCGAATTTAAAAAAGAAAAATTGAAGCACAAATTGCCGTTGGTAACGTCCACCTCCATCGGAATCGACCTGCGAACCGTAAAAGCTTGCCTGGCCCAAGAGGGCTATGTGGGTAAATGAGCGATTTGACGTTTGCCTGCAACGCAATCCCCTCACAAAAAACTCTGCGGATCGACGTCGATATCGAGCTTGATCGAGCCCTTCGGCTTCGGCGCTTCGGCGAGCCAGTCGCGCAGATAGGCCGAGAGGTGGAAGGCACGCGCGGTAATTCGACCAATAAACGCAAACGATGCCGGCCGCGCACCAAAGCAAAGGGCGCCCTGGCGGGAACGCTTTGCGTTCAACGCGACGCGCCGCTTTTGGGAGCGGGGTGAACGCGCCGCGGCTTGACAACCCGCAAACGCCGCGGCCGGCCGGGAGCGATCGACGCCGCTGCCAGCCAACGCATGACGCTGCCGCTGCGCAGGAGCGGCAAGACATCCTCCGCCGGCATAGGCGCGGCAAAGTAGAATCCCTGTGCTTGTCGGCATCCCCACTCGTGTAGCAGTCTCACCTGGTCCGCGGTTTCCACGCCCTCGGCCATAACGCCAATTCCCAGCTCGCGCGCCAAGCCGATCGCCGCCTTGACGATTGCCGTGTCGTTGGGCTCGATGCCGATATGCTTGACGAATTCCTGCGCGATTTTGATCCGATCGACTGGAAAGCGCCGAAGGTAGAGCAGCGACGAATAGCCCGTGCCGAAATCGTCGATCGCGATGCGGAGCCCGCGGGCGCGCAGCCGCTCGACGACATTGTCGTGCCCGCTCGAAGTCCCCATCAGCGCGGTTTCCGTCATCTCGATTTCCAGAGATCCGCGCGGGAGCCCCGTCTCCGCGAGCGCCGCCTCGATCTCCTTTTCTAGCTCGCGCGGCGCTTTGAACTGAAGCGCCGAAACATTGACCGCCACCGGAGGCAGCGCGACTCCCGTTTCCAGCCATTGCCCGGCCTGCCGGCAGGCCGAGCGCAAAACCCAGTTTCCGAGGTTCACGATGAGGCCGCTGCGCTCCGCAACAGGCAGGAACTCGCCAGGCAAGATCACACCCCGCGTCGGATGATTCCAGCGCACCAGCGCCTCCAGCCCGACGAGTCGGCTGGTCTCCATATCCACCTGGGGCTGGTACAGCAGGAACAGCTGGCCGGCCGCGATCCCCGCCTGCAACTCGGATGTCAGGGCCACACGTTTGCGCACTTCCGCATCCATTGCGCCGGTGAAGAAACGATACGTGTGCCGGCCTTCCGATTTTGCCCGATAAAGCGCGACGTCCGCATGTGCGAGAAGCGTCTCGGCTTCCGGGACGTCCGGCTCGTAGGTCGCGATGCCGATGCTGACCCCGGATTGGATTTGGTTGCCGCCGAGCAGGAACGGCTTGGCCATGATTTGCAGCAGCTTGTCCGCGAGCACTCCAGCATCTGTAGGATCGCCAATGTCCGTCATCAGCAAGGCGAATTCGTCACCGCCGAATCGGGCAAGGGTGTCGGTCGTTCTCACGTTCGCCTGCAGCCGTTGGGCAACCGACCGGAGTAACTGATCTCCGATTGGGTGTCCCAGCGTATCGTTGACGTCCTTAAAATGATCCAGATCGAGATAAAGAACCGCGAAGGTGCGCTCGTCTCGATGCGCGCGCTCGATCGCCCGAGTTACCTCGGCGACGAAGACGCCGCGATTTGCCAGTCCGGTGAGGAGATCGAACTGCGCCAACCTCTTAAGCTGACCTTCCGCCTCCTTACGTCGCGAAATTTCACGGGCCGTCGTGAGCAGAAAATCCCGTCCGCCGAACCTAGCCGGGCGAATCGATAGTTCGACCCAGAACAACCGCCCATCCTTTGCCTTGCAGTGCCAATCGAACGTTTGCGGCGTCCCGGATCGCGCCTTCTGTACCTCGGACAATAGGTTCGGGCGCGTGTAGGGTGGCTCGTTCTCGGAGAGATCGCCGATCTTCCCCCCAAGCAGCTCGTCGCGCGTATAGCCGAACATCTCGCAGACGCGCTGATTGACGTCGACGACAGTCACGGTTTCGAAGTCATGCACAAATATGAGGTCATTGACGGAGTCGAAGATGGTACGGAAACGCTCCTCGCTTTGCCGTAATGCCAATTGTGTTTGCTTGAGATCGGTGATGTCCAGCACCGCGTCGATCACACCGATTATGTCACCAGATTCCGAGCGGAGGGGAAAACAATTCATGAGCCAATGCCGTTCGCCATGTGGCGGCTTGGGCGACGCACCTTGTACTTCGGCATTCAGGACCGGCTCGCCGCGTTCGAAGATCGGCCGATGCATTGCTATGATGTCGTCGGCCAGACGAGGAACGACTTCGCGTACCGTGCGGCCGAGGGCCGCATCGACGGTCACCCCACTCATCTCCGCCAGGTGCTCGTTCATCCGCGCATAGCGATGGTTGGTATCCATAAAACAGAGACCGACCGGCGCATATCGGTAGATCTGCTCGATCTCGTTGAGAACAGCCTTGCTCTCGGCGACGGTGGCCTGCAGTTTGCTATTAGCGGCCGCTTGGTCGAGTCGCAGTCGTACGGTTTCCACGATCCAGCGGTTGATGTAGCGTCCCATCAATGCGACAACCACGACGTAGACCGCCAGCATCAGGCTCATCGCAACCGAGACCCTGTCCCCCTTCCCCAAATAAACAACAACTTGTGGAACAGTGGCGGGTAGCGTGAAGCTGAAAAACGCGGGCAGATAAGCCGATTGCTGGAAAACCGCACCGACCGTCATGCCGCCGAGCACGAACGTGACGACGACGTGAGCGACCGGATCCGGCGATACGAATACGACGGATGCGGACAGGCCCCAAAGCAAACCCGTGGCGGCGGCGCCGACGGTAAAACGCCTGGCCCAGGCAGCCTCGTGCCCGCTCTCGTGGGGTTGCCGAAGATAGCGCGCTCGATCGACAAAACGCGCGCCCACAACAACGCAAAACAGCCCGACCCAAAGCAGAAGAACCCACGCCGGATAGGCCTGCCAGAGCACAGCGGCAAGAAGCGATGCGGTGATCGGGTTGACCAGCATCGTCGCTGGCGCGCGATAGAGCGCCTTGATCTGCGCGGCGCGGACGGCCGCCTGGAACTCCAACGGGTTCGGAGGAGTCGCGCCGTGCTGGGAAAGGGCTTCGTTGCGCATAAGGTCACGCATGCTCAGGGAGCGCTGCAGCCGGCCGTTATGGCGGACTGCGCAAGCGACGAGTGAGTAGACAAAAGCGTAGTTATTATTGCGAGAATAAGAATTAAGTAATGTATGCGAGTGCCATCTTATAGTTTACAAAAGCTATTATAAAAAAAGCGAATTCTACGAATTGAGCGTGTCTCGCTTTCCACAACAACGCCGGAAGCGCATATCAATTCGCATTTGGCTGCGCGCTTGTGAGTCCGCTCTCTGGTGCCGCTGATATCCGACCGCAAGCCCGCGGCCCGCCCCTTTACAAAAAACTCTGCGGATCGACGTCGATGTCGAGCTTGATGCTCCCCTTCGCCTTCGGCGCATCAGCTAGCCAGTCGCGCAGATAGGCCGAGAGGCCGAAGGTCCGCAAAGGCTGGCCACTCAACCCAACACGCGGCCGATCACAGCGGCGGATCGATCACGCTATCTCGCTTGAATGCGAGGCTTTCCTCCTCCAGGTCGAGTTCGCGTTCGATGCGCCGGCGCGCTTCATCGCTGATCTGGCCCTGCTGCAGGAGCCGATAGATATATTCGCGCTCGGCGGCGATCAGCTCCGCCCGCAGCTCCGCCGCCGCCGCAACGGCCTTGAGCCCATCCGTCATATTGCTTGGCAGCTGCCCGGCACGATGGTCGTGCCGGGCGCGCAGGATCGCAAAGACGTCCGGCGCCAGTTTGCCGTCCGCGGCGAGCCGGTCCAGCCGGCCTTGCGCGACATTCAAAGCTTCGAGCCGTGCCCCGATCTCGGCATCTTGCTCGCGCCGGCGCTCGTCCTCGGCGTCATGCGGCAAGGCGAGCCAGCGCACGACGCTCGGGAAGATCAGGCCCTGGCCGATCAGGGTGACGACGATGACGCCGAAGGTGACGAAAAGAATGAGATCGCGGTCGGGAAACGACGCGGCGCTCATTGTCGTGAACGGAATGGCCAGCGCCGCGGCGAGCGAGACGACGCCGCGCACGCCGACGATGGCAAGAAGGAAAGACCATTGCCAGGGCGGCAACGGATCGCGGCGACGAAGCGACGGGCTCAACCAGCGCGGCAAATAGACCGACGGATAGACCCAGATAAACCGTGCGACGACGACCACCGCCACGGTGAGCAGCAAGGCCAACGCGAGTTCGCGCAGCGAGACGGTATTGGTCCGGTCGAGCAGCGCTCGCGTCTCCATGCCGGTCACCAGGAAGACGAAGCCTTCGAGGTAATAGACGATCAGGTCCCAAAAGAAGATTCCCTGCAGCCGGGTCGCCGCCGGAATGAGCAACGGCCCGTTCCAGCTCACGAACAGCCCGGCGGCCACCGTCGCCAGCACGCCCGATCCTCCCAGATGCTCGGGCACCAGAAACGCGGCGTAGGGCGTCATCAATGACAGCGTGATCTCGACGCGGGGATCGCGCGCCCAGCGGCGTAAGCGCAGGCTGACCCAACCGATGCCAATGCCGTAGGCGATCTCGCTGACGACAATGAAGGCAAATTCTCCGGCGGCCTCGGCGAAGGAGAACAGGCCGGTGACGACCGCGGCAACGGCGAAGCGGTAAAGGATCAGCGCCGTGGCGTCATTGGCGAGACCTTCGCCCTCGAGCACGACGATGAGCCGGCGCGGCAAACCGAGCCGGCGAACGATGGCGAGCGGGGCGACTGCATCGGTCGGCGCCACGATGGCGCCGAGCACGAAGCCGACGGCCAAGGGCATGCCGAGCACGAAATGCGCGACCGCCGCCACCGCGCAGCTGGTGAAAATGACACAACCGAAGGCGAGCAGCGTGATCGGGCGCAGGTTGAAACGGAATTCGCGCCAGCTCATGGCCACGCCCGCCGAATAGATCAGCGGCGGCAGGATGCCGAGCAGTACCAGTTCGGGAGCCAGCTCGATGCGCGGCAGGCCGGGAATAAGTGCAAGCGCGATGCCGGCGACGACGAGAAGAATGGATGGCGCGGTGTTGAGCCGGCGCGCCACAATGGCGACGACCACCAGCACCGCGAGCAGAAACAGGATCGTTTCGATTGTGGCCGTCATGTTGGTCTCTTACTGGGGGCCCTCACAAAAAACTCTGCGGATCGACGTCGATGTCGAGCTTGATGCTGCCCTTCGGCTTCGGCGCGTCCGCGAGCCAGCCGCGCAGATAGGCCGAGAGATCGAAGGCGCGCGGGGCCTTGATCAACAAACGCACGCGATAGCGGCCGCGCACCAGCGACAACGGCGCGTCGGCCGGGCCGAGCACGCGGACCTCGTCGTGTGGCGGCGCGGCGCGCGCGAGAAGCCGGGCAAAAGACTGGGTGTCGTGCTTGTCGGGGCCGGAGACGACGATGCTGGCGAGGCGGCCGAACGGCGGGTAGTGCGCGCTCTCGCGCATCTCGATCTCGGCGGAATAGAACGCCTCCCGGTCGCCCGCGATCAGCGCGCGCATCACCGGATGCTCGGGCTGGTGGGTCTGCAGATAGCCGTGGCCGATGCCCGCGTCGCGGCCGGCGCGCCCGACCACCTGATGCAGGAGCTGAAAGGTGCGCTCGCCGGCGCGCGGATCGCCGTTGGAGAGGCCGAGATCGGCATCGACGATGCCGACGAGGTTGAGCTTCGGGAAGTGATGGCCCTTGGCGACGAGCTGCGTGCCGATGACGATGTCGAAGCGGCCCGCGGCGACATCGTCCAGCTCCGCGCGCAGCTGCTCCATGGTGGCGACGAGATCGCTCGACAGCACCAGCACCTTCGCTTGCGGGAAAAGCCCGCGCACTTCCTCCTCCAGCCGCTCGACGCCCGGGCCGATGGCGACGAAGGAATTCACCGCCTGGCATTTCGGACAGGCCGCCGGATGCGGCATGGCGAAGCCGCAATGGTGGCACACCAGCTGCTTGCGGAAGCGGTGGTCGACCAGCCAGGCGTCGCAGTTCGGGCAGGAGAAGCGGAAGCCGCAGGCGCGGCACAGAGTCAGCGGCGCGTAGCCGCGGCGATTGAGGAAGAACAACGCCTGCTCGCCGCGTTCGAGCGCGGTCTGCACCGCGCCGGCAAGCGTCGGCGCGATAAAGCGGCCGGGCGGCGGCCGCTCGATGCGCAGATCGATCGCCTCGACCGACGGCATAAGCTGGCCGCCGAAGCGTTCCGGCAGCGCAAGGCGCCGGTAGCGGCCGCGCCGCGCGTTGACTTCGGTTTCGAGCGATGGCGTCGCCGAGGATAAAATCACCGGAATGGACGCAATGCGGCCGCGCACCACCGCCATGTCGCGGGCGTGGTAATGCACGCCGTCTTCTTGTTTGTAGGCCTGGTCGTGCTCTTCATCGACGATGATGAGGCCGAGATCGGCGTAGGGCAAAAACAACGCCGAGCGCGCGCCGACCGCGACCGATACGTTGCCATCGGCGACCGCCCGCCAGGTGCGGGCGCGCTTCCTCGGCGACAATTCCGAATGCCATTCCGCCGGCCGCACGCCGAAGCGCGCGGCGAAGCGGTCGAGGAACTGCGCGGTCAGCGCGATCTCCGGCATCAGGATCAGGCTCTGCCGGCCGCGGCGGATCGTGTCGGCCACCGCCTCGAAATAAACTTCGGTCTTGCCGGAGCCGGTGACGCCGTCGAGCAAAGTCACCGAATAGCCGGCGGCGGCGATCGTTGCTTTCAGCGCCGCGGTGGCGGCGCTTTGATCGGCAGTGAATTCCGGCGGCGCGAAATCGGGATCGGGTTTTTCCGCAACCGGCTCCCGCGGCAGCACCGATGTTTCGAGCGTGCCTTCGTCGATCAGGCCATCGATCACGCCGCCGCTGACGCCTGATTCGCGCGCCGCTTCGCTTTTGCCGCGCACCATGCCGTCGACGAGCAAAGCCAGCACGCGCTCGCGCGCCGCCGTCTTGCGCGGTGGCGGCGGACCGGCAAGCCGCACGCCGACCCGCTCGCGCTCGGCGCCCAAATGCTCGCCCATGCGCAGGCACATGCGCAAAACCATGCCGCGCGACGCCACCGTGTAGTTCGCGACCCAGTCGACGAAGCTGCGCAGCTCCGGCTTGAGCGGCGGGATGTCGAGTTTTTCGTCGACGTCTTTCAGCCGGTTGTCGAGCCGGATATCCGGCTTCGGGTTCTCCGCCCAGACGACGGCGGTCGCCTCGCGGGCGCCGAGCGGCACGCTCACGATGTCGCCCGGGGCAAGCGCGAGCTTGTCCGGCACCCGGTAGGAATAGGCCCGGTCGAGCGCGACCGGGACGAGCACATCGACGACGCGTTTCGCCATTGGAGGCCCATTGGAAAACGGCCGATTCGGCGATTAAGGAAGCGGGAACGAAGGGGGTGCGATATATTCCGCCGTGTCAAGCACACGACAGCATAAGCAGGACTTGCCGGCTTTCGTGGCCGCCAGTGTCGGCGCGGAAGTCGCAAGCTGGCTGCGCCATCTCGGCGACGAGCGGCGCCTGTCGCCGAAGACGCTGGAGGCCTACCGGCGCGACGTGCTGCAATTCCTCGCCTTCCTCGCCGGACATCTCGGCGGCGCGCCGACGCTGAAGGGGCTTGCCGGGCTTAAGCCGGCGGATGTGCGCGCCTTCATGGCATCCCGCCGCGCCGCAGGGATCGGCAGCCGCTCGCTGATGCGCACGCTGGCGGGCGTGCGCGGCTTCGCCCGTTTTCTCGAACGCAACGGCAAGGGCAAGGTCGGCGCGCTTGCCGCCGTGCGGGCGCCGAAGATCGGCAAGACCCTGCCGCGGCCGCTGCCGGTCGCCGCCGCCAGGCGTATCGCCGACGCCGATCTTTCCGCCGGCGACGAACGCGAGCCATGGATTCACGCGCGCGATGCGGCGGTACTCGGCTTGCTCTATGGCAGTGGTCTGCGCATTTCCGAAGCGCTCGGGCTCAAGCATGCCGACTTTGGCTTCCGCGACGCCATCACCGTGACCGGAAAAGGAAGCAAGCAGCGCATGGTCCCGGTGCTGCCGCAGGTGCAAAAACTCGTCGCCGATTACATTGCGCTCTGCCCGTATAATCTGCCCCAAGACGGCCCGCTATTCGTCGGCGCGAAAGGCGGCACGCTGTCGGCGCGCGTCGTGCAGCTCGCAATGGCGCGGCTGCGCGGCGCGCTCGGCCTCCCCGAAACTGCGACTCCGCACGCGCTACGGCATTCGTTTGCCACGCACCTTTTGGCGCGCGGCGGCGATCTGCGCGCGATCCAGGAACTCCTCGGTCACGCCTCGCTGGCGACGACGCAGATCTACACCGAAGTCGACGCCGAGCGCCTGATCGAGGCCTATCGCAGCGCCCATCCGCGCGCATAAAAACTATGCTATCCGTCATTCCAATGCCGGGCGAAGCCATGAGTTTTCGCGGCAATCTGGAATGCCGAGCAACGGGGGCTAAACACCATGCCGGAAGCACATGAAGAGTTGGAGCATGCCGAGCACGCCGAACACGCGTCTCATTCGAACAGAAAGATCGCGCTCTTAATCGCGGTGCTCGCGCTGTTCCTGTCCTTCTCGGAAACGCTGGGCAAAAGCGCGCAGACCGAGGCGATCAGCGCCAATGTCGAATCCTCGAACCTCTGGGCTTTCTTCCAGGCCAAAACGGTCCGCATGACCACGGTGCGCACCGCCGCCGAGGAGTTGAAGCTCGAGGAAGCCGCCGCGGCCGATCCAACGGCAAAGGCGGCGATGGATAAGCAGATCGACGCTTGGGAAAAAAACGCTGCGCGCTACGATTCCGAGCCGGACACGCACGAAGGCCGCAAGGAGCTCGCCGCGCGCGCCAAAGAGGCGGAGGAGGCCCGCGACCTCTCCATGGCGAAATATCATCACTACGAGCTCGCGTCGGCGGCGTTTCAGATCGGCATCGTGCTCTGCTCGGCAGCGGTGATCACCGGCATCGTTGCGCTCGCGTGGTTTGCTGGATTGCTCGGCGTTGTCGGGCTCGGCATTCTGTCGCTCGGCATGTTTGCGCCGCATCTCGTGGCCATGCCGTAGATTTTTGGAGCGGCGATGATCTCGCGCGGCAAGGCGGAGAAGCAGGCGGCGCGCGCCGCACGGCTGTCCGCGGCGCTCCGTGAAAACCTCAAGCGGCGCAAGGCGCAAGCGCGCGGCCGCGCGGAGAACGGCAAGGCGGACGAGGCGCCGCCGGCGGTGAATGCCGATATAGAGCCGCAAGTTCCCGACTTTCGCCGCAATCGGGGACGCGATTAGGCACTTGGTCCCGGATCTGGGCCGCAGGGGTATGATGGACCGCATTCGCATTATCGGCGGCCGGCGTCTTAACGGCACGATACCGATCTCGGGGGCGAAAAACGCCACGCTCCCCCTGATGATCGCGAGCCTGCTTACCGACCAGACCCTGACCCTCGACAATGTCCCCCGGCTCGCCGATGTCGCGCTCCTGCAGCGCATCCTCGGTAACCACGGCGTCGATATCACGGTCGGCGGCAAGCGCGTCGGCGAGACGGCTGATCACGGCCAAACGTTGCACATTTCCGCGGCCAACATCGTCGACACCACCGCGCCCTACGAGCTGGTGTCAAAGATGCGGGCGAGCTTTTGGGTGCTGGCGCCGCTGGTCGCGCGCATGGGCCAGGCGCGGGTGTCTTTGCCCGGCGGTTGCGCCATCGGCACGCGGCCGGTCGACCTGCTCATCATGGCGATGGAGCGCCTCGGCGCCCAGATCGAAATCGACAGCGGCTATGTGGTGGCGCGCGCGCCACGTGGGCTTAAAGGCGCCGAGATCGTCTTTCCCAAGGTCTCTGTCGGCGGCACCCATACCGCGATCATGGCGGCTTCGCTCGCCGACGGCACCACCGTCATCGAGAATGCCGCGCGCGAGCCTGAAATCGCCGACGTCGCCGATTGCCTCAACAAGATGGGCGCGCGCATTTCCGGCGCCGGCACGGAGCGGATCATCGTCGAGGGCGTTGCCAAGCTGAACGGCGCGCAGCACAGCGTTTTGGCCGACCGCATCGAGACCGGCACCTACGCCATGGCGGTCGCCATGGCCGGCGGCGACATCCTGTTGCAGAACGCGCGCCCGGAACTGTTGCAAGCGGCGCTCGACGTGCTGCGGGCAACGGGCGTCACGGTCACGCCGACCAACCAGGGCATCCGGATCGCGCGCAACGGCGGCGTTCTTGCGCCGGTCGAAGTGACGACGGCGCCGTTCCCCGCCTTTCCGACCGACCTACAGGCGCAACTGATGGCGCTGATGACACGCGCGCGCGGCACCTCGCACATCGTCGAGACGGTGTTCGAGAACCGTTTTATGCACGTGCAGGAACTTGTGCGGCTCGGCGCGCGTATTCACCTTGAAGGCGAACGCGCGACCATCGAAGGCGTCGAGCGGCTTAAGGGCGCGCCGGTCATGGCGACCGACCTGCGTGCCTCGGTCTCACTCGTGATCGCAGCGCTCGCCGCCGAAGGCGAAACCATCGTCAACCGCGTCTATCACCTCGACCGCGGTTTTGAACGTCTGGAAGACAAGCTCAGCCGCTGCGGCGCCGCTATCGAGCGGCTATCGGGATAACCCCCGCCGGCGCGATTATCGGAAATGAACGGCCCCGCCGACCTAGGGAGCGCGGTTCAGACGGCGGGGCCGTTCTTCACTGTCCAAGCTTCACTTGCGGGACGGACGTTAGACCGCAGAATGTTGCCGGCTGGCTAACAGCCCAGTACGCGGAAATACGGTACGCCATGCCCCCGAACCTGAAGGGCTTCGGCAGCGGGTCCGACAAGCTACCGTGACCGCTGTCAGCGCGAGAACATGCTCCAGCTTGGCCAATCGAATTTCCTGGCGACGGCACCGATGATGTTCGAATAATCGTCGGTCCACACCCGTTGCGAGGGATCGGGCTCCGTAAGCTTCCACTTCTTGCTGAAGGCGAGTTCGCCCAAGTCGTCCGCCCTGCGCGCGGAAATCGCGACGTCGGACGTGTAGATGTATTCATCGTCGTTTTCGTCATCGTCGCTGTCGTCATAGATCCAGGTCTTCATCCCGTTGGCTGCGGCAATGCCGACGGCGACGTCATCGAGAGCCAGATATTGGTTGGAGACGTGCAGGGTGACGATGCCGTCGGGCGCGAGCTTGGACCTGTAGACCGCCATGGCCTCGCGCGTGGCGAGGTGGATCGGGATCGCGTCCGACGAATAAGCGTCGACGATGATGAGATCGTAATGCTGGTCAGGCTCGCGCGCGAGCGTGAGCCTCGCGTCGCCGAGAACGATCGGCACGTCGGGAGCGCAGGCGCGGATAAAGCCGAAGCGCGGGTGGTCGCGGGCGATGTCGACGATGGAAGGGTCGATCTCGAAGTACCGCCATTCCTCGCCGGGCTCGACATAGCAGGCGAGGCTGCCGGAGCCGAGACCAATCACCGCTACCCGCATCGCACGGTTTCGGCTGCGCACCGCGCGGATGACCTCGGCCATCGGCGATTTGGCGTGATAGTAGGTGAGCGGCTCGGGACGGCCGGTTAGCGGTTTGCCTTTCTTGTCGGTAAGCCTCTGCGCACCGTGGATCGTCGTGCCGTTCATCAGCACGCGATAGCCGCCGTCGGGCGTATCGTAAATCTTGTGCACGCCGAAGAAGCTGCGCACGCTCTGCGTCCGTGCTTCGTCGCTCGGATAGAGCCGTATCATGGCGACCGCAATCGCGATGGCGAAGGCGGCTCTAAGCGGATGGCGCATCAGCAGGAGCGATGCGAGCGCAACCACCACGATCGCGATGACGACCGCATTGGCGACATCCTCGCGCGGTAGCCAGCCGAAGACGAGGCCCGGGACGAGCAGCGCCAGCCCGAGCGCGACGGCCACCGCCCAGAACACACGATCGCGGGGCTCCCAACCGAACTTCGCGATCGGCCGGCAGATTGCGGCGAGCACGAGCAGGATCGGATACTCGGCGATCCATGAGAACACGAAAGGCGCGATCAGGCCGGCGAACAGGCCGCCGATCATGCCGCCTGCCGACAGCGCCAGATAGAATGTCGTCAGATGATCCGCCGGCGGCCGCTGGCGCGCGAGTTCCCCGTGGCAGGCCATGGCAATCACGAAAAAGGCGAGCAGATGTCCGGCGAGGTTGAGCAGCAGCGGCAGGCTGCTTTCGTTGTACACCAGCAGCACGACGATTCCGGCGATTGCGAAAGGCTGCGCCGCCAGCATCCAGCGATGCGGCAGCAGCGGACGCGACTGGAACACCAGCACCCAGGTCAACAGATAGAGCGACAGCGGAATGACCCAGAGCAGCGGCGCCGCCGCGATGTCGGTGGAGATGTAGGCGGTCACCGCGACCAGCAGCCCGGAAGGGACCATTGCGATGAAAGCCCAGCGCGCGATCGCACGCCAAGCCGGGGCCGGCGAGGCCGGCACGTCGGCGCGCTCGGCCATCTCAAATCGCGCTGGAGAGCGCAGCAGCAGAAAGCCGCACGCCACGATCAGGGCGAACAGCAGCCAATACCCGCCGCTCCATAAGACAACATGCTGGCGCAGCGACAGCGTCGGTTCCAAAATGAACGGATAGGACAGCAACGCCAGGAAGCTGCCGACATTCGAGGCGGCGTAGAGAAAGTAGGGGTCCTTGCCGTTGGCGTGTCCGGTGCGCACGAACCACGTCTGCAACAGCGGATTGTTGGCCGCGAGCGCAAAGAACGGCAGCCCGATCGAGGCCGCGAACACGCCGATGAGCCAGAGCGCCGTCCAGTTACCCGGCGGGTCGCCCCAGCCGCTGGCGATTGACAAGGGCAGCATCAATCCGGCTGTGATGAGCAGCACGATATGGACCGCGATCGCGATCGGCGGCCTTACTGCCCGCATCAGCATATGCGCGTAGGCGTAACCGGCGAGCAGCATGGTCTGGAAGAACACCATGGCCACAGACCAGACCGAGGGAGAGCCGCCGAGCCGCGGCAGCACCATGCGCGCGAACATCGGTTGCACCGCAAACAGCAGGAGCGCGCTCGTGAATACCGCGGCCGTGAACACGGCGAGGATCAGCGTCCAGCGCGACGCATGGACTCGGGATCGTTGCGGCGCTGAATGATTCAGATCCATGCCGATACTCGAGCGAGGACGTGCGCGCTAGAAGCCGCACGAATTGGAGCATGGCGTTGGGTGGGGAGCAACACGTCCCATTCTGGGCGCCAAACCAATGCAGAACCCTGACGTGATCATCATCGGTGCAGGCCACAATGGCCTCACCTGCGCCTGCTATCTCGGCCGCGCCGGTTTGCGGGTCAAGGTCGTCGAGCGCCGGCCGGTGCCGGGCGGAACGACGGTGACGGAGGAATTCCATCCCGGGTTCCGCAACTCCGTTGCCGCTTATACGGTCAGCCTGCTCAACCCGAAGGTGATCGCCGACCTCGCGCTGCACGAACATGGGCTGCGGATCGTGGAACGCCGCGCGCAGAACTTCCTCCCGGCGCCTGACGGCCGTTATTTGCTCGCGGGTGAGGGCCGTATGCCGCGCGAGCTCGCCAAATTCAGCGCGAAGGACGCCGGGCGCTACGACGCCTTCAACCGCGAGATCGACGCCATCGCCGATGTGCTCCGCGGCCTCGCGCTGCAGCCGCCGCCAAACCTCGTTGCAGGATTCGGCATTCGCAGCCTCGGTGAACTGCGCCGCGCGCTCGGCGTCGCCAACGGGCTGCGCCAGCTGTCCATGGAGGAGACACGCGCGCTGCTCGACCTCTTCACCAAATCGGCCGCGGACTATCTTGACCGCTGGTTCGAAGGCGAACTGGTGAAGGCGCTGTTCGGCTTCGACGCGATCGTCGGCAACTATGCGAGCCCCTATACGCCGGGCAGCGCCTACGTGATGCTGCATCACGCCTTCGGCGAGGTGAACGGCAAGAAACGCGTCTGGGGCCATGCCCTCGGCGGCATGGGCGCAATCAGCGCGGCGATGGTGAAGGCCGCCGCCGCTTGTGGAGTCGAGATCGAGACCGCGGCCCCGGTGCGCGAAATCATCATCGCACGCGATCGCGTCGCCGGCGTCGCTCTCGAGGATGGACGAACGCTGCGCGCCGATGCGGTCGCAGCAAGCGTCAACCCGAAGCTGCTCTACACCCGGATGATGCCGGCGGATGCCCTGCCCTTAGCCTT